>JBOHQX010000348.1:0-41593 GCA_050732395.1 bacterium | reverse complement strand
GCCAGGTTTCAATAAATTCCTTGTATTGCGACGACTGCTTCGATTAGCCCGGCTGTGTCGTAATTTGTAGGATCAGCGAGCGTTAAGTTCTTAATCCGCACGGATAAACGACTAAAGCTTGATTCTCGTTGTAAGCCGGGGATTCACCCCGGTTCTTGCGTAATAATAAAAAATGACAATTCCCATAAATTCGTCATCGAAATTCTGAAATCGTGTACTAAGCAAAGCCTATCTCAGTCCTCCCCTAACCTCTTTAATGCCGCCAGCGCCTCTTGCGCATGCTCGCCCCAGGGGAAACGGTCGAGATATTCTTCGTAACGCTGCCGGGCTTCTGTAATGCGCCCGATCGTTTCTAAAGCGAGGGACAGCTTATACAGCGCTTTTGATATCCAAAATGGGCGCTGGTCCAGTTGAAGTGTAATCTCATATTCTGCAATCGCTTTCTCTGGTTGCTTCAGATATTCTAGATAAAGATCAGCTAAACCAAGATGTGGCCAACTGTAATTCCAATCAAGGTCAATTGCTTTTTGAAATTGTACAAACGCATCCTCATAATTCTGCATTTCTTTTAAAGTGAAACCGAGATGAGAGTGCGCCCAAAAATTAACGTTGTTGGCTTGAATGGCTCGGCGCAAGAAAAGAACTGAATCTTCAAATTTCTTCAATTCTCTGTATGAGATACCTATTCCACCCAAACTCCAACCATATTCTGGTGCTAATTCCAAACATTCATTGTCATGTAAAATCGACTCTTCATATTTCTCGGCAAGCCGAAGTGCCCAAGCAAGCAAGTTTCTAAGGCGAATATCGTCTGGTCGGTTATTCACTAAAGATTCGAGAAAGGCGATCGCTTTTTCCACCAGCTGCATACCGATAAGCATGAAGCTATAATTCTGTAATCCCTCTTGACTTTGGTTATATGCACTATGAAAAAGAGCCGACATAGATTTTGTATAGGTCTTCGACTCTATCGATAAGATTGCAAGCGTTTCATGATATAATTTAGCAAACCAATCACCTGCTTCTAATCTTGATTTCTGATTCTTGATTAGAATTATAGCCAAAGCGTCAACCAATTTTCCGTCAATTCCCTTAGCATGAGTCGTGCATTTCGCTGCTAGATATGGATCTTTTTTCATGACCTCTCGCACTGCTTCTGTCGCATCCTCAATCAACCCACACACAAACACCAATACCTCCGCCCATTCTGGATCGCCAACGTGCATTAATACTTAATCAATCGAGCGATGCAGCGCCACTTCTCTTGCAAAGAAATACTCCTGCACCGCCTGATGGAAGAAGCCAGTTTGCCCGGCACTCTCGCGCAACAACCCATGATAGAGAAATTCACGATTTAAGGCGGTAACGTTAAGATCAGCGGGCGCTTCTTTCTTGCTCTGCAATTCAGCAAGCCGGGCCGACATGGCTGCTGCAGCTTCATCGGCAGAAAGCAGCGTGCGGTTGGTACCGATTCGCCAGGCGAGCGCGGAAAGAATCTCCTTCTCCACGCGCACCGCGCCCGCGCCTTTCACGCGCGCCCATTCGCTCAAATAGCGGTCGATAAAGCGATCAAAAAGCTGAGCGCGGTTTTGCGGCGGGTCGTCGCTCGCGCGCAGCTCGTCGGCCAGCAGCGTGAGCATGAGCGGGTTGCGGCAGAGATCGCGGGTGTATTCGTCCAGGCCTTTCCATGCGGCTTGCGCTTTGTCCGCGCCGATTTCGATCTCCAATACTTTGGAGGCGTTGAAGCTGCTCAACCGCTCCAATTGAAACGTCACAAACTCATGACGCAATTCGTCACGATAGATGCCGGGCCGGCAGGTGACTACCAAACGATTGTTGGGAATTTCATTGATCAAATGCCGGATTTGATGCACGACTTCATCATACGCCTCACCCACTTCGTTCAAGCCATCGAACAGGAGCAGACAACCGCCCGCAGCAATGCGTTTGCGCACATCGATATCATGCACGCCACGCACGCTTGCCGTGATGAGCCGCCACAAGCCGCGTTTGGCATCGCCTGCGGAGATGGTTGGATATGCAGAGAGATCGGCAAAAATGGGAAGATTGAAATCTTCAGGCTCATTCAACCCCGGCTCCTGCCCAGCGCCACGCCACCGGGCATACTCTTCGGCAAGCTTTTTGAGCGAGGTGGTTTTGCCGGCGCCCGGCTCGCCGAGAATGAGAAGTCGCGGAAACATTTTGACCGCATTGCTCACTTTCATGTTACGCGGCCGTTCAGCATCGACTTCTTCGAGAAACAGCGGGGGCAAGTTGAGCGTTCGAAGCCGCAGCGGGCGTGCGGTTTTCTGCAATTCGGTACGGCAATATTCGAGATGCTCTGCAAATGCTTCGAGGGGCGGAGCTTCTCCCTGTGCCACCACCGCCTCGACGCTCGCCGCGCCTTGGCGGCCTGTGGGAGCAGGGACTAATCTCAACAACCAAGCGATGATATGCTTCCGCAACAATGCCGCAAAGTGTTCCGGATCGCGATAGAGAGAATAAAGGGCAAGATGGCCGTCTTCCACTTGCTTTTTGAAATCCAGCACCTTTTGCAATTGGAGGCCAGGGTCGGCGAGAAAATCAGGATGTACCTCTCGAAAATAAATCATGATTTCCGGCGCGTGCTCACGGCTGTGACGCTCACGCGCAAGATTGAGCTCTTCCAGCGTGCCGGATTCTGCCTCACCCGTGGGTAAACCAAAACGCCGCCACAGAATGCCGATGAACAAATCGCATTCACGCACCAGGCGATTGATGCGCTCCTGGCTGCGTCCCATCCCCGGTGTGGCATGCGTTTCCCATCCCAACGGTTCAAGATCGTAGCCATGCTGGTGTGCCAGCGGTCGCAAACTGAGTATTTCTTCGCGCGCTTTCGCGCGCTCGAGCGTCACGTCACCCGGTGAGGCAATGAAAATTTTGAGCAGACGAACGGTTGGGCCGGGCATTGTCGTTCTCAATGCAGGTGGTAACCATTCAGGTATTTTCCCCAAAACGGTAAAACTATTTTGCGCAAAACTATCTTGACAATGTTAGGTTACCTCCTCAAAGTCGCTGTTGTCTGTCATGCAGAAGGCATCTTGGTAGATTCGGCACCTAGGCCTGAAATCGGCACTGTGCCCGAGTTAACCAAGATCCCTGCGGGATGACATTTCAGGGTTTTCGGACAGGCTCTTAACATTGTCAAGCTATTAAAGGCCTCAATTGTGTTTAATGGTTTTGCCTCAAATAGGCTTGCCTTCAATATACCTGATTCATGCTGACAGTGCCTAGTCTTTCACTGCGACAAAAAGCCCTCGATCTTTCATGAGGCCGTTCTTGAGAAATCGGGCATGAAAACCTTCCTGCTCGAGCATCTGTACAAATCTCTTTGGATCGAACAGTCCCAAGATATGAAGGTCCTTGTAGTAACGGACGCCCTGCCTTGTTCCGACCAAAAAATGGAAATCAAGGATGGCAAGATTGCCTCTGCGCCGGCTCGCGTTCATGCGGGTAACCGTCACGCCCCCGGCGCTTTGGGTCAGGGAGTGAATCATTCCCGTCATAAATTTCTCCTTGGAAACGAAGGGCTCGATGAGGAGAACTCCTCCGCTCACTAGATGACTGGAAAAATTTCTGAGGGCTTGATGCAGATTGGAATAGTTCTGTAAGTGCGCGATCGCGCTGAACAAGCACAGCATCAAGTCAAATTTGGTGCGGAGGTGAAACGACAACATGTTACCCCTTACGAACGTAAGATCAGGGAGCTTTCTCCGTGCCAGCTTGAGCATGGCAGGGCTGAAGTCAAGGCCGGTCACGTCATAATGCTCTCGCAAATACTTGAGATGTTCGCCGGTTCCACAAGCGACGTCTAGCAGTCTCTTGCCCGGAGACTTTTTGTATTTGGTGATCAGCCGGTGCAGTTTTCGGCATTCGGCCTGATAGTTCTTCCATTGGTAAATGATATCATAGTATGGCGCGAGCTCGCCGTACATCAGATTTTGGGACTTTTTCTGATTCATGGGCTGGACAAGGTTGGGATCCGAATTAGTCAAGCGCGCGTTTTACATCCGGCACTAGTCCGCCATTTTGCATGATCTTCGTCATAACCATCGGCAACGGCTGGCCGTGGTAGATTTTGCCTTTGAGGGTCACGGCTCCCGCCTCGAGATTGACTTCCAGCGTATCGCCATCTTGCACGTCGCGGTGAAATGCCTCGTCGCGCACGATCAAAAACGGCAGGTCCTCATTCACCAGATTGCGCTTGTGAATGTAGGCAAAGCTTTTGGCGATCACCGCGCGTACTCCCGCGCCCTTGAGCGCCCACACCGCGTGCTCGCGGCTGGAGCCGCTGCCCCAACCCTCGCCCGCGACGACGACGTTCTCGCCGTTTTCCACGCGCTGCACAAAGTCAGGGCGAAAATGACGAAAAGCCTTTTGGCCGATTTCTTTAAGATCGGAGAGATGGCAAAATTCGCCGGCAATCATTGCGTCGGTGTCGATGTGATCACCGAATAGCTGCGCCCCGCCAATAATGACGTGAGGAGCAGACCGTGACGTATGCACTTTGTCCGTGGCAATGGTTTCATCGATCGCGGCATGCGCTGCTTGATATACCACGGCCGGCAGATCATGCCTTGAGGCAATCAACTTTTCAAAACGATCGCGGTCTATTGTTTCGAACCAGCGGCAGGGATCGGAGATTTTCATTTCAAATGCAGACGCAGCCACCGTCGCCGCCGAAGCCAGCCAGGCGATACTGCCTTTGCCCATGCGGTTGTGAAAATTGCGATTCTGGGACGACAACCACACTTCGCCCGGCAGCGCGCGATCGCTGGCAATACCGAGGCACATGCTGCAACCCGGCTCGTTCACGAGAAAACCCGCACGGCGATAAACTTCCAGCAACCCCGCATTCTGCAAATTTTCCGCAACTTCTAGGCTGCCCGGCACCACCAGGCGATTGGCAGATGCTTGGGGTAGATGGCCCTCAGCCATGGCTTTTTCCAAAACCAATGCGGCGAGCATCAGTTCTTCCTGCGTGGTGGTGCACGCGCCGATGAAGCAGCCGTCCAATTGTTGTCCTGCGGCTTCTTTGATACTGAAAACATTGTCCGGCGAAAACGGCTTTGCCACTTGCGGCGCGAGATCGCTTAAATCGATGCGAAACGTTTCAACGTAGCTTGCATCAGCATCGGCTTTGAACCACCAACCGCCGTCGAGGAATTGCGGATCACGGCGTTGCCTCATGGTTTGCAACACCTGGCCGTCCGCCGGAAAAATGCCGTTGAGGCCTCCGAATTCGGCGGTCATGTTGGCAATGGTAAAGCGAAAATCCGTGGAGAATTCTTCGAGGTGATCACCGGTGAATTCGACGGTACGCTCCATGGCTACCGTGTTACGTCCAAGCTGGCCGAGAGTTTTGAGAATGACGTCCTTCCCGGTCAAGCCGAAAGGCAGTCGTCCGGCAAAATGCACGCGAATCGCCTCCGGCACTTGAATCCAGGAACGCCCCAGCACCATGGCGGCAACAATATCTGCGCCGCCAAGGCCGATCGCCAGCGCCGCCATCCCGCCATGCGAGCTGGTGTGGGAATCCGCACCGAGCACGATTTCGCCTGGCCGCACCAATTGCCGAAAGAATTCCGTGTGCATGATGGTTTGATTGGCATCGTAGAAGTACTTCAGCCGCGCCTCCTGCGCGAAGTGGCGCGAGAGCTGCACCAATGCTTGCGTACGTTGATCCTTTTCGAGCGTGCCACGATCGACGGTGTGATCGAGGGCGAGATAAAAGCGGTCCTTGTTCGCCAGTGCCGGCCGGCCCAGCGCCTCATACGTCATGTTCATGCCGTTCCACGCCAGCTCGCTGGCAATGGTCCAATCGACGCGCACGTTCAATATGTCGCCGGGTTGGACAAAGTCCTTGTTCCAGCCGAGGGCGTGCTGCAGCAGAATTTTTTCGGTAAGAGTCATACCGGGGATATTCATGGACACCACCCTGAACGATTTGATTGTTCTTTCATTTTTAAGCTACACAATTTTCCCGCTCCGAGCAATCGCAAATTTTCGATTTGTTACTCCAGAAATTGCCGGCACGGACGGCCCATACCATGTCATCTTGCAACTTCATCAGACAGAATGCGTACAGTGTGTTGACATGTGAACGGGAGGAAGCATATGTTGGAAATGATCGTGCTGTTCGTGTTTCTCTTGCTGGCGTTCGTGGCGCTCAAAGTGCTGGCGTTGATTTTCAAGATCGGACTTTGGGCATTGACGCTGCCGCTGCAGATTCTGCTGGGGTTGATGGCGGCCATCATTGCCGTGGTCTTGATCGTACCGCTGGTATTAGTGGCGGGTTTGGTCGGGCTGGTGCTCGCGCCGCTTGCACTGCTGCTCCCTCTGTTTCCCTTTCTCTTGGTCGCTGGCGGCCTCTACTTGCTGTTGCGCTCGTGAGCACTTCCCGGCCGGGAATGACCCTTGACATTCCCCGCAAAAATCGGTAACATGCGCCGATCAGATTTACGCAGGCAGGCCGCATGCCTCCTACCTTATAATTGCATCTATACCTTTCAGCTTGCTTACAGCCCGCCGGGCGCCAAAGCCGCTTTTTCTCACCGCAGCCGGATTAGGCTCATTAAAGTCCGATGCCTGGCGGACTTGAAACAATTATGGGGAAAATATCATGATCGGCGAAACGATTTCTCATTACCAAATCATCGAAAAGCTCGGCCAGGGTGGCATGGGCTTGGTGTATAAAGCCTTAGACACCAAACTCAGCCGCACCGTTGCGCTCAAGTTCCTGCCGGAAGATTTGACCCGTGAACAAGAATCCATTGACCGTTTCATCACCGAGGCCCAAGCCGCCTCTGCCCTGGATCATGCCAATATCTGCGTCATTCACGAAATCAATGAGACCGATGAAGGGCAGATGTTTATTTGTATGGCCTACTATCAGGGCGCAACGTTGCAAAAAACGGTGGATAGTGGTCCGTTGTCAGTCGATAGTGTTAGTGATGTTGCCATACAAATAGCGCAGGGGCTGGAACGGGCGCATGAGGCCGGCATTGTTCATCGCGACATCAAACCGTCGAACATCATCGTCACCAATCGCGGGGAGGTCAAGATCATCGATTTTGGCCTGGCCAAGCTGATAGGAAAATCGCGCTTGACCAAGAACGGCAACATGCCGGGCACTCTGGCCTATATGTCCCCGGAACAAGTGCAGGGACAACCGGTCGATTATCGCACCGATCTTTGGTCGCTCGGCGCGATCCTGCATGAAATGCTGACCGGGCAAGTGCCGTTTCCAGGTGAAAACGAAGCAGCCGTTGTCTACGCTATCGTCAACGAACCTCTGCAGCCTCTCAACCATTGGCGCGAGGATATTCCGGCCGAATGGGTGAACCTCGTGAGCAAGTGTTTGGAGAGAGATTTGTCGCGGCGCTATGCGAGCGCCGCTGAAGTCCTCGCCGATTTACATCGGTTGAAAAGAGAGCCTGAAGCACACCAGGCGACGTCGAGAAGCAAAGAAAGCCGAACGCTATCTGCCATCATGTTCACCGACATGGTGGGCTATAGCGCCGTAACGCAGAAAAACGAAGAACTGGCGCTCACGCTCCTCGAAGAACACCGCCGCATATTGCGACCGATTTTCCTCACATACCGCGGCAAGGAAATTGAGGCCATTGGCGACGCTTTTTTTGTGGAATTTGCCAGTGCTTTGCAGGCGGTACGCTGCGCCATGGACATCCAAACCAGGCTGTTCGAGCGCAATCGCGACACCACGGCCAGCAATCAAATTAAAATTCGCATTGGCTTACACATTGGTGACGTGGTGCACACCGGCAGGCATGTGCATGGTGATGGCGTCAACATCGCTGCGCGGCTGGAACCACTAGCGGCGCCAGGCGGAATTTGCCTTTCCGAAGACGTGGCGCGACAAGTCCAAAACAAGATTGATTTTCCGCTGCGCAAGCTGGGACGCGGGGCATTGAAGAACATCGGGGCACCGTTGGTAGTTTACCGCATCGTGTTGCCTTGGGAACAAAAAACTCTTCCTGTTCTTGAAAAACTAAGTTTCGTTTTGCAGCGGCGCGAGCTCTATTTGTTTCGCTTCGTCGCCGTGGCGCTCGTGGCTGTGGTGCTGCCAATTGCCTTTTATGTGAGGTGGGAGCGCCAAACCGAAACCCTGGCATCAGATCTGAAACGAATCGCTGTGCTGCCCATGGCCAATATTAGCTCCGAGCCGCACGATGAATACTTCGCCGACGGCATGACTGAGGAATTGATTGCCACGCTGTCGAGAATCAGCCAGTTTCGCGTGATCGCACGTAATTCCGTCATGCGATATAAGGAAAGCAGCAAGAGCACTGCTGAAATTGGCGCGGAATTGCAAGTGGGGACGGTTTTGACGGGCAGTGTACGCAAGAGTGGCAACACTTTGCGCATTACCGTGCAGCTCGTAGAAGCGCGGCGGCAGGAGCCATTATGGTCGCAGCAATATGACCGAGAGTTCAAAGACATATTTGCCATTCAAAGTGATATTGCCCGAAGCGTTGCTGAGGCCTTGCGTGTGAGATTGATCGAAGGTGAAGAACTACAGCTCGAAAGACCATCCACTCGTAATCTCGACGCCTACACCCTGTACCTGCGTGGACTTTATCATTTGAACAAAAGAACCGCGGCCGAAATCAAAAAGGGAATGCATTACTTCAAGCAATCCATTGTAGCGGATTCAACTTATGCCCTCCCCTATGCCGGCCTGGCCGATTCCTATACGGTGTTGGGAACGGTCGAATACGGCGAGTTGCCGGCCGCGGAAGCGGTCAATCAAGCCAAAACTGCGGCCGAGAAATCATTGGCGTTGGACCCGCGCTGCGCCGAGGCGCACGCGGCGCGCGCGAACCTGTTTTATTCTTACGAATGGGACTGGCAAGGCGCCGAGCATGAATTCACGCGCGCCTTGGAGCTGAACCCCAATTATGCAATTGTCCATCATTGGTATGCGCACTACCTATGCTCCCAGGGAAGGCTCAACGAAGCCATGTCAGAAATCAAGCGCGCCCGGGAACTGGACCCCCTCTCCTTGATCATCAATACCGCAATGGGGATGGTTTTCTACTATCAGCGCCAGCCCGATCAGGCCGTGACGCAATTGCGCAAGACACTTGAGCTGGACTCCACGTTCACTTCGGCACTGCTGCAATTGGGAGTGGTTCACGTTTATCAACAGCAGGCTGGGGAAGCCGTTGCGACATATCAGAGGGCAATAGCGATGGGCGGTGGCAATCCGGTCTCGTTGAGCCTGCTGGCTCATGCCTATGCCGTTTTCGGACGGCGGGAAGAGGCAACCAAAATCCTCAAGGCCTTTCAAGAGCCTTCGGGGCAACACTATGTGTCACCTACTCACATGGCGCTCGTCTACCTCGGCCTGGGCGACAAAGATCGTGTTTTCGCTTGGTTGGAAAGGGCGTGCGCAGAGCGTTCAAACTATCTTATTTATCTCAATGTGGAACCCTTGGCTGACAGCCTGCGTGACGACCCACGCTTCGCCTCTTTGCTGCAGAGAGTAGGATTGCCTCATTTTGGTAAAGCATTGTAGAACCAGACCACCGCAAAGATCGCCTAGGAGGCGCACAGCGTGTCAAGTTTGGGTCTAATTTTCTTCGTGCACTTTGCAAGCCTGCGCGCCAGATGCTCCACACCACGCCGTGCAGAACGATTATTCCCATGAGCTTCAGGTTATGACTTCAGTACCCGAGAGGTTAGAAGACATTTTCGAGCTGGCTGATCTCCTCGGACGGCAGAATGATTTTCAGGAAGTTCTGCGTCTGGTGGCGCAGAAAGCCGCAAGCTTGCTGCATGCCGAGGCCGCCACGATCATGATGATCAATCCACAAACCCGGCACACGGTCAAGACGATCTTGCAGGAGGGGTATGGCGCTGAGGATCGCCGGTACCTGGCCGTGCACACGCACGTGGGCGGTTGGGTGATCAAGCAGCAACAGGCGTTTGTGAGCCTCGATCTCAGAACCGATGCGCGTTTCGCCCAGAAGCTCTTTGAACATTCTCCCGTCGCTGCGGTGCTCGCTGCCCCGCTGCGCAGCGAGGGTGTGGTGCTGGGCGC
Source organism: bacterium (assembly GCA_050732395.1). Classification (GTDB taxonomy): domain Bacteria; phylum Zhuqueibacterota; class Zhuqueibacteria; order Zhuqueibacterales; family Zhuqueibacteraceae; genus JBIOXB01. Next base: position 31,488 of record JBOHQX010000348.1, on the reverse strand, counting down.
ATTGGTCTTGGTGAATGTGAAGGTTGCCGGGCGGGAGGCGGAATCACTGCTTGACGATCTGCAAAAATTCGCCGCGGTGGTCTCGCCGTTCTTGCGCAATGTGCAAAAGCTCCAGCACTATTTCGATGCGCCTTTGCCGGAAGACACACTATTATCGAAATATGAAGCCGCCGGATTGTTGGGCAAAAGCCGGAAATACGTCGGAATGCTCAAGGCGATGGAAGCGGCTGCGCGTTGCGAAGTACGCGTGCTGCTGGAGGGCCAAAGCGGCACCGGCAAAGAATTGGTTGCCAAGGCAATCCATCGCTTCAGCCCGCGCGGCGACGGGCCTTTTATCGCCATCGATTGCGGCGCGATTGCGGAGCATCTGGTCGAGAGCGAGCTGTTCGGCCACGTGAAGGGTGCCTTCACTGGCGCGAGCAGCGACCGCACCGGCTTGCTGGAGGAAGCCCACCACGGCACACTGTTCATGGATGAGATTGCGAATCTCTCACTGGAGATGCAAGCCAAGTTCATGCGCGTGCTGCAAACCGGCGAGATCCGCCCGGTGGGCGGCAACAAGACCCGGCGAGTAGAGGTGCGGATTATCTCGGCGAGCAGCACACCGCTGCGTAAGCTGGTGGAGGCGCTAAAATTCCGTGAAGACTTGTTCTACCGGTTGCATGTGTATCCGGTGCAGGTGCCTTCGTTGAATGAGCGCCAGGAGGATATTCCTCTTCTCGCCAATTACTTCTTGAAAAAATTCGCCGCCCAACAAGGCAAGGAAGTGGAGGCCTTCCATGAGGAAATCGCGGAATTCATGCAACAGCGCCAGTGGGCCGGCAATATTCGCGAGCTGGAGAACTTCGTGGAGCGCTTGATGACATTGGCGCCTACAATGGCCAGCGTCTTGGAGCGGGATCATCTGCCGGCTGAGCTGCAAAAGGAAATGAAGAAGATCGTGGCCGCGCTCCCAGCGCCGCCAGCAAGCAAATCTTTGAGTGAGCTCTTGTCCGAATATGAAGAGCAAGTGCTGCGGCAGGCCCTGCAAGCCCATGGATGGAATCAGTCCAAAACCGCGCGCGCACTGAAGATCTCCGAACAAACGTTGCGTTACAAGATGGGGAAGCTGGGGATTGTAAAGGTATTGGAGTAAGGGCGTGCTAACAGTCGATGTCAAACTATTTTCAGAGTTTGTACCGCAAGAATCTGCACGAGTCATTGATTTCCGATTTGCGATTATCGATCCGCGATCGTAAATCTTCAATCGGAAATCACTATGTTTCTTGGAAGGCATTAACGGGGGAGCCTCGCACCAGTCTTGAGAAAGTGATTGAGCTCATTTTCCCACTCTCGCATGAACTGCTGGTAGTGCGCGGCCGTGAAGTTGTGCACAAAGGTCTCGCCCTCGCGGCTGAGCGCGGTATAGGAATAGGTAATCTCGGCGTCACTTCCGCCCTCAGCATTTTGCCAAAGCCCGATTTCAATCCGGCCCACTGTGAAGCCAGGGGTGACTTTTACGAACTCGATCTGAAAGCTGTGCGGCTTATAGCGTGAGACCACCCAAATTGCCTCCACAGGTTCGCCGGGCATCACGAAAATACAATCGCGTTCGGCCACGCCGGAGGCTGAATAGACTTCTTTCGGATGCCATCCCGCAGCCCACTCCACTTCGCGGACCGGACACAGGAGCGGAAAAACAACGTCAGGCGGCGCAAGCAGTTTTTGCAAGTAGCTGCGTGTAACGCGGACCGGAGAGATGATCTGCATACTTTTGTCCTCATTGGCGATTTGGAATGACATGGAAGAAATCTCAGCTTCAATTGACGTGGCGCGGTGAATTTTCAAAACTCATTTGCCTAGATCGTGCTTATAAACCACGCCCGCTTTCATCACGAAAGAGACGTTCTGCAGCGTCTTGATATTTTGCAGCGGATCGGCATCGACTGCAATCACATCCGCAATTTTACCGGCTTCCAACGTGCCGAGCTTGTCCAAAACGCCCAAGAGTTTGGCCGCGTGATACGTCGCGGCTTTGATGGCCGCCATGGGTGACATGCCGGCTTCGACCATGTATTCGAATTCTTTGGCGTTGTGGCCATGGCGAAACACGCCGGCATCCGTGCCGAACGCGATGGCTACACCGGCTTTGTACCCGCGTGCAAAAGTGCCTTGAATTCTGGGTCCAATTTCCAGTGCTTTGGGCACGACCAGATCATGATAATATCCGGGAATCTTGGCGGAGTCGGCAACTGATCTGCCCGCGGTGAGAGTCGGCACCCAATACGTGCCGTGTTTCTTCATCAACTCGAAAGCTTCTTCGTCGAGATACGTCCCGTGCTCAATGGACACCACGCCCGCGCGAATGGCACGTTTCGCACCCTCGGCGCCGTGGGCATGCGCAGCTACTTTTTTGCCGAAATCCGCCGCGGTTTGCACGATCACGCGAATTTCTTCTTCGGTGAATTGCGGATTCTGCGCATTGCCAGACAGCGAGAGCACGCCGGCGGTTGCCGTGATTTTGACGACGTCCGCACCGCGTTTGATCGCGAGCAACGTTGCACGCCGGGCGCTTTCGACGCCGTTGACGACGCCTTCTTCCACGCCGGGAACGCCCAATATGTCTTCGCGATAACTATTGGTGGGATCGGCATGGCCTCCCATGACCGCGAGGCTTTTTCCGGCGACGAACATGCGTGGGCCGGCGACATCTCCGCGTTTCACCGCCTCACGCAGCGCCAAATCGACGCCTTCACTGCCACCCAGATCGCGGACGGTCGTAAAGCCGGCCAGGAGAGTGTTCTTGAGATACTGGGTTGCAATCAAGGCGTTGTCGGCGGGATAAAGCTGAAAGCGTTTGAGATAACCGGCCTTTTCGGTCTGGCCGGAGAGATGCGTGTGCATGTCCATCAAACCGGGCAACACAAATCTCTTTTTGAAATCGTAGACCGCGTCTTCATTCCGGGGCGGGCTGAAGCCCGGTTCGAGGGCGGTGATTTTGCCGTCTTCAACAACGATGGTCACGTTCGTGCGCGGCGAAGAGGCAACGCCGTCGATCAAGGTACCGGCGTGAATCAGCGTGCGTTGCGCGAAGAGCCGGGCCGGCATCAACAGCGCGCAAGCGAGCGTAATCGGCAAAATCGCGCGGCGGGATTTGAGCGGCATCAACTTCCTCCTCCTGCTACTGTTGCAATCGTACGTCGGGGCCAAGCATAATTGATTTTTGTCATAGATGCAAATCGAATGATTGCCGACACGTAAATTTTGCAAGCATTTGATCGATGATCTTCTTATCTTATACGGAACCATATGCACCCCTGGTGCGCTCGCTGATGAAAACAGAGGAATACTTTTTATGTCCAATCTAAAGTCCGGCGTTCTGGAATTGGAGCCCAAAGGCTACGGCTTTTTGCGGCAAGTCTCCAACAATTTCGTGCGCATTCCCGGCGACGTATTCATTCCGCCGCCGCTGATTCAGCAATACCATTTGCAAGGCGGCGAGATTTTGGAAGTGAATGCGGAAGAAGAAAACGGCAAAGTGCGCGCCGTTGCGCTGGCAACCATACAGGGCATGCCCGTGGCAGAATGGCAAAACCTGCCACATTTCGAGGAGCTGGCCGCCATCTCGCCGGAAAAGGCCTTGTGGCTGGAGATGAAAGGCGGCGGAGCCACGCAGCGTATCATCGATTTGTTCGCGCCGATCGGCGAGGGCCAGCGCGCGCTGATCGTCGCCCCTCCGCGCTCGGGCAAAACCGTCATGCTGCAGGATATCGCCCGCGCGATTGCGCATAACTATCCCGAGCATGATTTGATGGCGCTCTTGTTGGATGAACGGCCGGAAGAGGTCACGGAATTCCGGCGCACCATGAAGGGCACGGTATTTTCGAGCAGCTACGATGATAATCTCAGCAATCATTTGCGGCTGGCGAAGCTGGTGTTGGACTACTGCAAGTGCTGGGTGCGGGCGGGCGAAAACGTCGTGTTGCTGATCGATTCGCTCACGCGCACCGGCCGCGCGTTCAACGCGGGCCAGCAGGGCAGCGGGCGATTGATGACCGGCGGCCTGGATGCACGCGCTCTCGAAATCCCCAAAAAGATCTTTGGGGCCGCGCGCAAAATTGAAAACGGCGGGTCTTTCACCATCATCGCCACGGTCCTGGTCGATACCGGCTCGCGCATGGACGATTTTATTTTCGAGGAATTCAAGGGCACGGGCAACATGGAATTGGTGCTGGATCGCAGCCTTGCAGAGGAGCGACTATATCCGGCGATTAACATTCGCGAAAGCAGCACGCGGCGGGAAGAAAAGCTATTCGGAGAAATGACGGACGCGCATCAAAAGCTGCGGCGCGCGGTGCAGAATCTGACGCCGAAGGAGGCGGCGCAAAAAGCCTTGCAGTTGCTCAGAATGCATCCCACGAACAATGCGCTTTTGGAGAAGTTTTCGTGAATTGTATGGCCCAACATGGCGCAGAGCGCCAGTGCGGCATTACTTACTATCGAGACCGTCGGAACAAGAAATAGCCAATCGATCAGCTATGTCGAAGAAGTATAAAATACTGCTTCCCCGGGATCCTGAAAGCCGCCGGATTATTCGCGAAGCCCTTGCTGGTTATCGTCGCATGAATGAGTTCACGGAGGAAGAATTGCGCCGGGAATTGCCCAAGATGACGGAAGATGACTCCCGCAAGATTTTCGAAGAGCTCTATGCCGCTTGGCAGCAAACCCGCCAATATTATCCCGATCCTAAAGGCGATGCCATTCTGGATCAACAGCATATTCAAGAGCTCGTAGAGCAACGCCGATTGTGGAATAAAATTGGCTGGGAATTGGCGAAGCGGGGATGATTCCAATTCTTGAAGCCGCGTGGGAGATGCATATTTATCTCGCGCAAAAAAAAATCCCATATGCGATTATTGGCGGAGTCGCTGTGCAAAAATGGGGAGAACCGCGAGCCACTAAGGACGTGGATTTGACTATCTCAATTCCGATAGAAAAAACCGAAAAGTTTATTGCAAATATCTCACGGAGCTTTAAAGGACGTGCCTCTGATCTTCATGCATTTGCCCGCCGCACTCGTGTAGTGCCAATCTATGCCAGCAACGGATGTAGCGTGGATATTTCTTTGGCGCTGCCTGGCTATGAAGACGCTGTGATGCAACGCACTCAGTCTTTCAAATTAGCGCCGCGAAAAACTGTTCGTGTTTGCTCTGCGGAAGATTTGATTATACACAAAGTGGTTGCCGGCAGGCCGCAGGATCTGATTGATTTGCGTAACGTGATTTTCCGCCATGGGGAGGCGCTCGATCATGCCTACATTCGCGCCTGGCTGAAAGAGTTCTCTCTCATACTTGAAACCGATGAGGTGCTGCAGCGCTTTGAGAGAGTTTGGGCGAAATGGAAGAAGAGCGGGTGATTTACTTGGGTTGCTCGCCCTGGCTTTCGGTGTAAATCTGTCGCTCTCTCACCGAGGGAATTTGACGGCGGTCACACAAGAGCAAGCCATGTTGCGGCAATGAGTTGTTACGAAATTCATCTTGGGTGAAGGGAAAAACATCCACGGGCACCGGAGCCTGGCGAAAAGGCCGGAGATAGTGAGGGATGCAATCCATGGAGCGTTTTTAATCACTGCCAAAATGATCAACAAAGCCGCGTCGCTGCGCGCGGAATGGTTGCCCGTCGCGCGCGAGCCGAACAAATAAATGGCGCCGATATTCGATTCTTGTTGCTTCGCTAGCCGGGCCAGAGTGAGAAGGTCACTCTTGATTTTCTGGTGGTCCGGGAATATAACTTTCACACAATTGAAGAATTCTTTGCGCGGCTGCATTAGCGTTTTCTGCATCTTTCTGCGTGTAATAATCTATCAGCGCGCCGGAACAGAAAATTTATCTAGCACGAGAGCATCTTCGATGCGCTCAGAGGGGCTTCATATCGAGTTTTAATCTCCTCCAGCATTTTGCTGATCGCATGCCCCCCCTCTCCGCCGAAAAATTCGATCAAAGCATTCACGGCTTTCTCGCTGGCTTGTTGCGCAGCAAAACAGGCGCACTCATAGTTGCCGTCTTCTCTCGTATTTTTGGAATGTTTGAGATCGCTGAGCGCTTGTTTGAGCCAATCTTGATGGCGATTGGGTATGGCCGAATTCCTCAGATTTTTGCTTATTTATATATTGATCTTTCGTGACGTAAACAAGCAATTCTTAAGGATATTCTTTGGGATTGAGCTTCAAAAACTACGGCGCGGTGCGGAATTTGCCACCGATAGAAGTGTTGCAGGAGATATTACACCTCATCCAATTGCTTTCACGAATGAAGCGAATTGAAAAAATATTTGTGCGATTATGATTCCGGAATCGATTACTGTTCCGATACTCCTGGTATTTATTCAAACAACTTTGCAATTGATTATACTCAAGCCGAAACGATAACTTCTTAGCCTCAGTTTTCAGCGGGAAGCCCCGAAAACTTTGTGCTTGTCTCTTTTCTATCCAAAAAGTACATTTAAGCCAGGTATCGCGGCGGGTTAGCCCATTCCATATCTTTTTATCCTCAATTATTTCAATCTGTGTAGGCTTATGACAATCAATCATGCTTTATGAATAACTGATTAACAAAGGAGACGGATATGGCGACAAAGCTAATTAAATTGGAGGACGGCACTTTAATTGAGGTAGAAGTACCTCCTGGTCAATCCGAGCAAATATCCGGCGGTCTCGCCAACAAAGTGGATGCTACTCTTGACAAAATTAAACCGATAATGGTTAAAGTCTGTCATGCTGTTAATGGGGCTTGGAACGAAATCAATCAAGAGTTAAACATAGAGCAAGCCGAAGTTGAGATGGGTTTGAGCTTTGAGGGCGAAGGCAATCTCTATGTGACCAAATCCAAAGCCGGTGCGAATCTGATCGTCAAACTGATGTTGAAACCTAGGAATTTATCGCAATGAGCTTGGAATTGCAAAATTCTGTTGTAATCATCACTGGTAGCGATCCAGACCGATTTGGAACAGGGTTTGTTATTCTCAAAGACCAGTCGACAACTTATCTGTTGACTTGCATGCATGTTATAAAGGAGGTAGGTGGCGAAGATGGGCTCAAAGCCGACGGGTACACGGCCTCCTTGGTGGTTTCTGATGCGGAAGAAGGTGTCGATCTTGCCGTCTTGAGTGTTGACACGATCTTGGGTGTATCACCATTGCGACTGAGCGCCACTGCAGAAAAAGGCGGCGCCATCATCACGACCGGTTTCTATGCTTATGGCAAGCAACACCTGATTCAGGACTTGCAAGGTGTGCTGGCAGTACGAAGCAAGGTGCATTCGCTCGGTTTGATGACGCGTTGCACTTGCTGGCATTTGGAAATTAAAGGTGACAATCATTTGCAGCCCGGCTTCAGCGGCGCACCAGTGATCGACGAAAAAAGCAATGAAGTCATTGCCATTGTCAATCAACGCAAAGGTGAAGGCCAGAAGGGGCTGGCGATTTCGGTTGAAGCTCTTTTGAAACTGTGGCCCGAGTTGCCTGAAGCCCTGAGATCCAGTCTACAGATCTCGCCGAAGGTATTCTTCCCTAATATCGAATCCGGACCGCTGATGAATTTTGAAGAAGAGTTGGGGGCTTTTAGAAGAATCGCGAGCGGCGAGGATCTTCAGACCCGCCTAATTTCGGTACATGGGCCTAGTGGCATGGGAAAATCACGTCTGCTGGGTGAATACCAACGTGTTGCGCGGACGAACCATCTTCAGTTGGTGCTTTTTGACCTGAAGCAAAGATTTGATATTGAAGACTGTTTGGAGAAAATCATCGATGCGATACGAGGATACTATTTTGCGAAATATGATGAGTTCATTTCGATAGGCAGGCCCGAGCCATTAACCCGTGAAAAGGAAAGGGAATGGTATCGTATCCTCACGCGCAAGTTTTTCAATGATTTGAACGGTTTTCGTGAGGCGCCACGCCTAGCTGTTTTTTTCGACCATTACGAAAAGGCCGATGATTACTTTAGAGATTGGTTGAACCATGTTTTTTTGCAACGCGTTTTTTCCTATACTCTGCTGATAGTTGTGATTGGCGGCCAGGAAGAGATTGAAACCGACCCTTCGTGGGCGGGCCAACACAGATTTCATTTGAATGGCTTGTCCGTGGATTCCTACCATCGCTATGTTGCGGAATGCCAGGTAGAAATCGCTCCGCATGAGATAGAATTCGCTCATCGATTATCGAACGGACGTCCCAATGATTTTGTGAAATTCGTGCAATCCAAAATGCTCATCACGAGGGGAGAACATGACCGATAGCCTGCTGACAAAACTGCAGGAAGCAACAACCGAGGCGGAAAGATCCTGGATCATCACTGAGTCCTTGCTTGATGTACTCTCCCCTGCATTGCGCGAATCGGCTCTCGCAGTCGCGGTGCCACATTGGTATGATGTATCGATTCTTTCGGCGTTGCTGCGAATCGACGTCGACACGGCTGCGTCACTTTATCAGGAATTGCCACTACTTTCATTTGTTGAAACTTTTGGCAATTTGGGATATACCGTGCACGAATTGACGCGTGCTGGAATTCTTCGTTATTTGATAACCAACCAGTCGGAACAGTTTCAAGAGTGGAGCAAGCGCGGCTATGAATATTTCCAGAAACTGCATACTAGCCAGCACCTAGCGGAGGCGGTTTATCATCTGCTTGCCCATAATGAGGTGAAGGGGACAAAGAAGTTGTAAGATCAGATGAAAGATTATCGCCGGGAGAAGGATTTCAGTGCAGCCAGCTGTCTCATCCGCTATGTCGATGAGCTGGTGGAGTTACAGAGATTTCAGGATAATGCGATAGCTGCTGAAGTCGAGCGGCAGACATTTCTTATGACACGCGAATATCTAAAATTTGGTGCTGATAAAAAAGATAGCGAACAAGCACGCTATCACCTCACCGAAGCAATCAAGATTTTGGGCCCAACAGAAGATAAAGAGAACTACCAACAAGTTGAGCCCGTACAGCTTTGGGATACGGCTAGCTCAATGCAGAAGAGCTACCTCCAGAAAAAATTGGATGAAGCAAAACATTCAGGCGATACCATACGTGAGAAAGTTTGGCTGGCCGAGTTTGGCAACTTGTTGCGATCCGAAAAAGATTATAAGACTGCGCTTGCACGATATAACGAGGCTCTGAGAATAGACGCTAACAATGTGAATGCCATCGCTAGTCGTGGTGAAACTTATCGCTTGATGAAGAATTACGAGGCGGCGTTAGCCGATTTTGATTGCGCCATTGCTCTGGATGAGAAATCTGCTTGGGCAATTGCCTGTCGCGGGCAGACTTATCAGCAGATGGGTGATTACGAGGAGGCGTTAGCCGATTTTGATCGCGCCATTGCTCTGGATGAGAAATCTGCTTGGATGAGTATCAGCCGCGCCGAAACTTATCGCTTGATGAAGAACTACGAGGCCGCATTAGCCGACTATAGCCGTGCTGTCGAATTGAATGAAAAGTATGCGCGGGGATTTGCTGGTCGTGGTGAAACTTATCGCCTGATAAAGAATTATGAGGCCGCGTTAACTGATTTTGACCGCGCCATTGCACTGGATGAGAAATATGCTTGGGCAATTGCCTGTCGCGGGCAGACTTATCAGCAGATGGGTGATTACAAGGCGGCATTAGCCGATTTTGATCGCGCCATTGCTCTGGATGAGAAATCTGCTTGGATGATTGTCAGCCGCGCTGAAACTTATCGCTTAATGAAGAACTACGAGGCCGCATTAGCCGACTATAACCGTGTGATCGAATTGAATGAAAAGTATGCGCCAGGATTTGCCGGTCGTGGTGAAACGTATCGCCTGATGAAGAATTACGAGGCCGCATTAACTGATTTTGATCGTGCTATTGCTCTGGATGAAAAATATGCTTGGGCAATTGCCAGCCGTGGGCAAACTTTCAAGCAGATGGAGAATTACGAGGCGGCGTTAGCCGATATTGATCGCATTATTGCTCTGGATGAGAAAAATGCTTGGGCAATTGCCTTTCGTGGTGAAACTTATTATTTAATGAAGAACTACGAGGCAGCGTTGGCTGACTTTAGCCGCGCGATCGAATTGAATGAAAAGTATGCGCAAGGATATGCCGATCGTGGTGAAACGTATCGCCTGATGAAGAACTACGAGGCCGCATTAACTGATTTTGACCGTGCCATTGCTCTGGATGAGAAATATGCTTGGGCAATTGCCAGTCGTGGGCAGACTCTCAAGCAAATGGAGAATTATGAGGCAGCGTTAGCCGATTTTGATCGCGCCATTGCTTTGAATGAAAAAAGTGATTGGACTCGTTTTCTACGAGGCTTGGTTTATCTTGTCATGAACGCTAACGAGCAAGCGCACGCTGACTTCTTAGATGCCATTCACATTGCAAGTCAAATTTATGCGGAAAATCAAAAAAACTGGCCGAATATTCTTAATTTAGCTTTATATCATTTGGCGGATGACCAGCTTGAGAAAGCCGAGCACTTTTACCGTGAATTTCTAAGAAATCCCCTGTCAGTTCCGCAACTTCGCGAAGCTATTGACGATCTTGTTGATTTTCTCCAAGTTTTGCCAAGACATGTTCAAGCGCGAGCGATGCGCGCGCTATTGCTACAGCGATTAGACGAACTTCAAAGTTATCAGGATGACTGAAAAGCTGCGCCAGTCTTCTAACCCGTTTTCAGGAAGCGTGGACAGGAAGCAAGCTAAGGATGTTACTACTTCTTCTGCAACATTCCCTCTGGATCTGTGATCAATGCAAAGGTGGGCGTGGAGTTTTTCCAATGCCTCGGCGTTTCGACCGGCAATCTCGAAACAAGCAACGGGCTTTCCCATTGAGCTCCCCAATTTGTCGAATCATCTCGCGTGGTATCAATTGCGGGAACGTATCTGAATCAGCCCGATATTGCGGTATTCTCAATGCCATGCAGGCGTGCTGCTGCCGTCCTCCTTTTCCCAATGCGGCGCCCAGGCTAAAGCCAGCAGACGCACGGAAATATTCGTCTTCTTGGGACGAATACTGATCAGTTCAAAATTTTCCTTGAGCGGATCAGTGCTGGCCGCGTGCGTGTCGAGCTCGGCTTTGAGCTGGGCATCGAGCTCCGCCAGTTGTTGCTGCAGCGTCTCGAGATTCTCTTCTGCAGCACCGACGTCCTGTGATTCCTTCATCGCGCGGCTCGCGCCGCGCATGGCCGTGCTCGCGTGGCCAACGTTCGAACGGCTCACCAGTTTGCGCCCAAAGACCGCGCCCAGAATGGTCGCGCCCACGTTGATGGCGGTTTGCATTTTTTGCTGGCTGGCTTGCGCCTGCTCGCGCTGCAAGCGCTCTTCGGCGCGGCGGATTTTTTCCTGCAGGCCCGAGGCTTTGGCGGCGTATTTTTCACGCAGTTTTTCCGTGCGATCGTCGCGCTGTTCACGGCCGCGCTGGCTCAGACGAATGCGAAAATCACGCTCGGATTCATCGGGCCGTGAGATTTCACCGGCGCCCGCACTCTTGAATAATTCGAGCTTATAAGTGCGAAAAATCTCCTCAGCAAACTCTTTTTTCCATGCGGGATAGTTTTTCGCCTGCGCCGCTTTGGCCGGCGCTTCTGCAAAGCGCGCACCCTCTTCCCCTTTCTGCGCCAAATCCGCGGCGTTGAGCTCCACGGCAATCGCCTCCAGCCATTTCACCGGCAAAGTCTCATCCGTGACCGGAATTAAGTATTTTAGCTCATTGTGTACATCAATTTTGTGCCGGGCTTCGCTGAATTGCACACTGGCCATGCCTAATAAAAAAGGTTGATACAGGAGCTGGACGCCTTCGGGACGAGAACCATGCGCGGGGAAAAATACCTGGGGTACTTCCGGCGGCAACGCGACACTCTGCGGGGTCGCCGGCGATTTTGCCGGGATGGCCATCCGGCCCGATTTACGATTATCCATCAAGGTTTTGATCTGCGCACGCGTCAACGGGCCGGCAAGATAACTCATCACCCAGCGTGTTTCGAAGACAACCGGCGCATCTTCATGCACATTATGCAGCAGAAAAACGCGATTGCCCAAGCCTGCCAGGATTTGTTCCATTTCGCCGCGATTGAATTTGCCGTCGCCGCTGGCAGCCACGCCTTCCAATCCCTCCAGCACGCGCGCCTTGTCGCGCTCGGTTTGTAATCTTCCCAAAAACCAGGTGCCGATATTTGACACTGCTTTGTAATCCAAATCCACGGGGTTCTGCGTGGCGAGCACGATGCCGAGGCCGAACGCGCGCGCTTGTTTGAGCAGCGTGAGCATGGGCGCTTTCGAAGGAGGATTTGCAACCGGCGGCAAATAACCGAAGATCTCGTCCATGTAGAGAATCGCGCGCAGACTCGTGGTCCCGGGCTGGCCGCGCATCCAACTCAACGTTTGGTTCAGCAGCAAAGAAACGAAAAACATGCGCTCGGCTTCAGAAAGGTGCGCAATTGAAAAAATCGCGAAGCGCGGTTTGCCGGATTTCGTGTACAAAAGCTGATGCAGGTCGAGTGCCTCGCCCTCCAGCCAGGCTTGAAAACCGGGCGCGGCGAGCAGATTGTTGAGCGCCATCGCCAGCTCGAATCTCTCTTTGGCGGGATAAAACGACTCCAATTCGAACACGCCCACTTTGCTCATCGGCGGTTTTTGAATCTCTTGAATCAATCCGGCCAGATCGAGGTTCTGTTTTTGGCTCCAATGATGCTGGAGAATATTGGAAACGAGAATGTGCTCGCGGCTCTTGATGGGATCGGCCTCCAAACCGAGCAAGCCGAGCAGGCTGGTGGTGGTGGAAGAAATTCTTTCGTGCAGCGCATCGGTGTCTTCCAAGAGCGCCGGCGGAGGCGCAGCGAAAGATTGCAAGATCGAAACCGGAAGCCCGGCCGTGCTGCCCGGCGTGTATACGGCGAGGTCCACGGCTTCGCGAAGCTTTTTGATACGATCGCCGTCCTGGCCCCAGCTCGCAAGGCCGCTCTTCCAGAGCTCGGCTTGTTTGGCGGCATAGTCGTCGGGCGACAAGTCCTTTCTGTTCGCATCGTCTTCATTGATCCACGGTCGAAAATCCTCCGGCCGCAATTCGGGAAAGGTGAGCATGAGGTTGGCGAGATCGCCCTTGGGATCGACGAGCAGCGCGGGTATGCCGTCGATGGCGGCTTCCTCCAACAAGCCAATGCACAGGCCGGTTTTGCCGCTGCCGGTCATGCCGACGCACATGGCATGCGTCACCAAATCTTTGGCGTCATATAAAACCAGTTCGTCTTTGCGTTTTTGGCTTTTCAGGTCGTATTCGCGACCAAGATAAAAGACGCCGAGCTTTTCGAAATCTGGCATGAGGCGTTGTCTCCTCGTGGGTCAAAAGAATCTGGTACGCGACTCAGCATCTGAAGGGTTTTGGCGACAGAATAAATGGACGTTAAGAACCGCTCGACGTGGCGAGGGCACTCAGGCTCTTTTGAAGCGGCGATAGATGAATAGAATCAAAATCGCGCCGAGCACGGCGCCGACGAAGCCGGCGGGATGGCCGATCTGATAAATGTTGAAGAATTGCCCGAGGTAGGTGGCGACCATTGCTCCGCCCATACCCAATAACGTGGTGATGAAGAATCCGCCCGGATCTTTACCCGGCATCAAGAGCTTGGCTACAATGCCGACGGCGAGACCGATGAGAATTGTTGCGATCATGGCACTCCTCCTCTCATTTTTTTTAATCCCGGGTCAGTCAATATAATCAAAGTTTTCAGGATGTCAAGCGATGATAGCAACATAGCAGCGCTTCGCCTGCGAGCGGACGTGCTCAGGAGGAGGCGCTCAATGGACTTGCAGCTTGTCGAGTTTCTTGCGCGCCTCATCTGCTTTTTTGTGGTTGGGAAATTTTTGCAGGACACTGTTGTAGTAATGCACGGCCTGATGGGTATCCTTCAATTTTTCTTCACAGAGCACCCCGGCTTTCAACAACACCTCCGGCGCTTTCTCATCATCAGGATAGATTTCCGTTATTTTGGCGTAGTAAGCCGCGGCTTTGTTGTAATCTTGCAACTTGTCTTTGTAAACCTTCGCCGCTTCGTCCAGCGCCTGGGCGCCACGTTTATCGGTTTTGAATTTTTCAACAATCTCGTCATACGCCACGACCGCAGCGGGATAATCTTTCAAATTCTCCGCCTGTATGCCACCGATGGCGAAAAGCGCGTCTATGACCTTGTCGTTTTGCGGATAAGAATCGACCAATTTGCGGTAATGGGCAAGCGCCCCGCGATAGTCCTTGGTCTTTTCTCTTTTGATTACGCCGAGCATGAACAAAGCCGGCGCTGCATAGGCACTGGTATCATGATGCGTGATCACCTGCTCCAGAGCCTCGATCGCCGCTTTATGCTCGCCCAATTCACGGGACAACAAAACGCCGCGTTGATAGCGCGCATAGGCTAGCAGCCTGCTGTGCGGAAAAGCATAGTCCAAGCGCAGGTAACTGGCGGCGGCCTCGCGTGGCATGTTTTTCTTGACCAACAAATCCGCGTTCCACGTGTACACCGCGTCCAGGCGCAGATCTTGCGGGAACAGCCGCACGAATTCCGCTGTTTGCGCCAGTAACCAATCGTATTGTTTCGTCGCGTCGATCGTCGTCAACAGTTGCAAGTAGTCGTAAAAGCGATTGGCGAGGCTCGGATCATGATTCTTGTTGTCGACGAAAAGGAGCAGCTTGTCCTGCAACCCTTTGTAAGGGTCCGCTCCGGTAATGATTTTCCGCGCCGCCTCTTCACCCTCTTTACTCCGGCCGCTGCCGGGATATAGAAAAACAGTCTTCAAATACGCCGCCAACGCACTGTGCTCGTCGCCTTTTTCTGTGAAGACTCTGGCCATTAAAAACTGCGCCTCTGCGCCTGCAAGGCTGTCGGTTGACAGTGACAAGAACTGCTGCAACTCACGAATGAGATAGTCATCGAGATTCTTGTCATGTCGATTGTAAAGATCACGCAGAAAGCTGAATTGTTTCTCGGGATCGTATTGTGCGTGCGCGGCCCCACCGTTGAACGCAAGAAGAACAGGGACCAAAAGCGAGAGAAAAGAAATGCGTTTCATGAGAGGTCTCCTTTTTTGGCTCGCCCCTCCGATCATCTTCTTGTCAAATTGGCTGCCAAAACCCTATCCCAGATTATCAGGCATGCTGATAACCGAAGCCCTTCGGGCAACTCCAAACGGATTGTGCCCTATCGTCCTTCCGTCCGCTGGCGATGAAAAAGCCAGGATTCTACTCTAACCTGGATTCTCGATTCTACCTGTGCAATTTAAGGCGATTCGACTGCTTGTACAAATGGATTTTTTATCGGAATAGAAAAAGACCGGCGGCTCTGGAAGCACCAGCCGCGTTCTGTGCATGATGAATGAGGAAAGTCAAATACGCGAATCCGTCGTCAGAAGGTATTTCCAGCGGGCCAAAGCTGAGCCCCTCGCCGGTCTCTATCAAGAATAGCACCCACCCTCAGCAATCAATTCATATATAAGCGGCTGCCGGCTGCGCGTCCCGGTCAACTCTAACTATGGCCGCCGCTTCAATTCAGCAACAAGAATTGCGCAGGCGCAACGCGCAAGTTGAAGGACTTGACGGCGCAACAGCCCTATGAGCGGAGGTTGCTCTATATGCAAAGGTGCAGATTGTGTCCTACGCAATTCTCCCTGGTTTGCTTCAAGTATCATGCCACAATATTATGCTTAGAAATTCACATGTTCCTTGATAGAAATGGTTGAAATCACCCACTCGAATGCCGCAAATGTTGGAAATAACCCAACTCTCCATCAAACCCAATGGATTAAGCTGTCTCAGTTTGATCTTCCTTTTGTTCAGGAGTGGACGGCGTTCTTGAGGAATTACACGCTTCAGGCAATTGACGGATCTCTGCAGCGGGCAACACCAGATTTATGGCTCGACAGGATTTACAAAAAAAGAAGCAGCCGATCAAATCTTCAACATTGTACCCCTGTTCAGAGCGGCAGTTGCGACAGATGAATTTCAGCATAAGAGCTCCAGGCTTCTTGGAGTTGAGGGAAGCATCGCGCTGCCAAAAACAAAGCAAGGATTGTACCGCCTATGCCGGTTACGATTCGTGCCGTTGGGATCTCGGCTTGGATTACTCGATGCCGAATTTTTCGAGACGATAACGGAAGGTGTCGCGCGAAAGGCCGAGCAAAGCAGCAGCGCGGGTTTTGTTGCCTTTCGCATATTCCAGGGCCTGAGTCAACAATGATTTTTCCAATTCTTCCAATGCCAGGCCGGCGGCGGGCAGGCGGAAGCCCTGGTTTTCAGCCGGAGCCGAGGAGGGGGACGCGAGGAACAAATCTTGGGCTTGAATTTCAGAACCGTTACAAAAAATCATCGCGCGTTCGATAATGTTGCGAAGCTCGCGCACATTGCCCGGCCAGTGATAAGATTGCAGTAGCCGTTTGGCTTCGGCACTGAACCCGGCAACACTTTTTTTGAAATCCAAATTGTAAACGCGCAAAAAATGCTGGGCGAAGCTGAGAACGTCTTCGCCGAGCTCGCGCAATGGCGGCAAGCCTAACGCCACCACGTTGAGGCGATAAAAAAGGTCTTCGCGAAATTGTTTGTGCTCGACAGCGGCTTTGAGATCGCGATTGGTGGCGGCCATGCAACGCATTTGCACGCTTTGCTCCTGCGAGCTCCCCAGTCGCCGGAACTTGCGCGTTTCGAGAACGTGTAACAGCTTGGCCTGCAAATTGAGCGGCATCTCGCCGATCTCGTCGAGAAACAACGTGCCGCCGTGCGCTTCTGCCACCAGGCCGGTGCGCGTTTTCAAAGCGTGGGTGAACGCACCTTTTTCATAGCCAAACAGCTCCGCCTCGAGCAGGTTTTCGGGAATCGCGGCGCAATTGACTTCGACGAACGGAGCACTTTCGGCAAAAGACAGGTGATGCAGCACGCGTGCGACGTGGCTTTTGCCCGTGCCGCTCTCGCCTTGTAACAATACCGTCGCCATGGGGGCCTGTGCGATCTTTTGCACCAGCTCCTTCAAACGCACGATCGGCGCCGAGCTGCCCAAGATGCTGAAGGAAAGAAAATGACGCTGCGCTCCCAAGACGGATTTCAACAACAGCGTCTCATTTTTTTGATGCACGCTTTCCTGCTGCAATTGATACTTCGCACTCTGGTCGGAAATCGCCAGCAAGAAACGGGGCAAGTTATCGCGACGATTTGTATAAGCCGTGATTTGCAAATCGAGATACAAAATCCGGTCGCCGTGCCGCGCGCGATTCACGCCGCGTAGCAAAAAGCTCTCGGCAGAATCCGGCAGATGCTGAAGCGTATCTTCGAGCCCGATGAATTCAGGATAATAATTCTGGATTTCCTGGCCGGCGCGCGGTTTGCTATCGGGAAGAGCAAAGGCAGCAAACAAATCATTGAAATACTCGAGCCGCAGCTCGCGATTCAGCACCGCAAAGCCCTCGTGCCGGTCACGAAAAAACTTTCCCAGATAATCGAGCATGCCGGACTATTCCACTATGAAACCAACATTCTGGTTAGAGCCAGAAAAGCCGCTTCCACGTTTTCACCGGATTTGGCGCTGGTGAAAAAATGCGGCAACAGTTTTTGCTTGCCCAGCTTTTTCAAGTTGGACACGGCGAGATTACGCGCATGGACCAGATCGCATTTATTACCAACAGCCACCAGTTTCGCTTGCGGGGCGACGGCAAGAAATTGATCGCAATATTCCGCCAGAGCATCGAGAGATTCTGGGCGGCTGACAT
Organism: bacterium; assembly: GCA_050732395.1. Classification (GTDB taxonomy): domain Bacteria; phylum Zhuqueibacterota; class Zhuqueibacteria; order Zhuqueibacterales; family Zhuqueibacteraceae; genus JBIOXB01. The sequence continues at coordinate 13,752 of JBOHQX010000348.1, read as the reverse complement.
CGTGCACGACCAAAGCGCCTTGCGCCCCGCGAAAATAGTTGCGCACCACCGGCGTGATTTCATCCAAACCGGCAATATCCCAAATCAGCAAATCCAAGGCTTCCGCCGGTTCGGCAAGCTGCACGCGCTTGCGATCGACCTTCACACCGATGGTCGAATGATATTTCTCGTCAAATACGTTCTCGACAAAGCGGCGCAGCAGGCTGGTTTTGCCGACGCCGAAGAGGCCGAGCAGACAGATTTTTTTCTGATGCAGAGACATAGTTCGTCACAAATGGCAGCCTATCCAGGACCTAATAGTACCACGCCAGTTTACAGACGAGTCGAAAACCGAAGTCCTTCGGGTAGTACAAAACGCCAAAGCTTTTCAACACAGAGCCACGGAGCGCACAGCGCGGCGTAGCCGCAACAAAAAAACTCACGCAGAGCCTCGCAAAGACTTCCGGCTGGCAAAGTCGCAACCAAAAACTTTGCTAAAAATGCAAAGTTTTACAAGTTTGTATTACAGAGAGTCCAATCTTCCGAACTTCTAAACTTGCTCTGTGATACAAAACTGCAAAACATTGTTTTTTTGCAAAGTTTTTAGCCACTGAATCACACAGAAACACTCGGAAAGAAAAGAGCAATAAGTCCTTTTTTGCGTTTGACAATTCAGTGTGTTTCAGTGTGATTCTGTGGCTACGCTTTTCTTAACGCGCCGGTTTTGCGATATCAGAGATCGGCGCGATACTGCTCCAGGGCAGCAACGAGCTCCGCCGGCACTGCAATCGGCCGGAAGTTTCTGCGGTCAATGGCGACGACGACCTCGTAGCCCTCGGCCGTCACCTCGCCCTCCACCTTGCGGACGGAGAATTCGAACCGCAACGAAGTGCGGCCAACGCTGCCGACCCAGATTTCCACTTCCAGCAAATCATCGAGTAAGGCCGGGTTGCGAAAATCGAAATGGAGCTGTACCCGCGGCAGCCAGAAGTCGAAACGCTCGAATAGCACGGAGTAAGGGAAGCCGGCGGCACGAAAAAATTCCGTTTCGGCGATTTCAAAGAAACGCACGTAGGCGCCGTAACAGATGATACCGGCCTGGTCGATGTCACCCCACCGCACGAACTCGCGCACGCGAAACCGTTGTGGGGCTTTTCGAGACTGTTCGTTTGAGGCCTGAACCGCACTCATGACTGCAACATTGAATACCTAAGAGGAATATTGCTGGTATTTCTGCAAGTTTGCGGAGCTTATTTCTTCCGGCGGCACGAGCCGATAATGCTTTGCCGACACGATTGCAATGCGATTTTCGTTTCTTTCAAATTCAAAAAGCGCAATAATCTCGTCCGACATAAACTGCGCAGCAATTGGCCGGCAAACGAGCATTGGAAATTTAGCAGCACATATGGCAAAATCTTGCTCAATTTGAACTATTCCGAGTTTGTCCTTCCCACCTTTCGCCTGCACTGGGAATACAAAATGTACACCTCGTCGATCCAAACCGATATAGATTTCATCCGTCTCAACTTGCCCCATCTCAACCACAGTTGTTCTAAGATGGCTTTGGAGGGCGTAGCAGGTCACGCCCGTGAAAATATCGACCAAACGATTGTATCGTATTTTTGCCAAAAGCGACTGCTCGTCGCTGAGCGCATATTTTGTGATGATGCCCGGGGTTGCATCCAGAATCTTGATTTCAGCCATCATTCCCGACGGCGAGATAGTATTTAAACGCGTTGCAACAAAAGCATAACTAGAACGTCCCCGGGGAAGAATAACCCACTCTTGACCTTTTGGCGCTTTTTTTCTTATGGACTGCGGCAGCGGCATTCTATATCTGAAGCTGTATAGAATATCTCCGAGGTTTTTAGGTAACTCAATTTTTAGCTGCTGGGCGACACGGTTAATTTCTTCTCTTTTAAAAGACACCTCGCTTGCGCCTTCACGATAGTGATTGAAGAAAATCTTTTCGACAATTTTGACATAACGATTTTTTGTGGCGCGCATATTGAATTTCCATGGATGATCTACTTGTGAGGCCAGTGCAGAACAACAACTTCTTCCCGAAGCTGCTCTCTTGTAGCCGTTGCCAGGCGTGTGCGGAACAAGTCGATAGCTGCAACTTCGTAACCCAAAGACTGTGCAATATCCGCCAACAATTGCCCAGTTCGAATCATAACTCGCAAGTAGGAAGCCTGGTCCCCCACGACGTAAGCAAGCCGCGCGCCGGGTCTGAGCAGTGGCCGCAGCTCAGCCAGGTGACGCGCCATGCCTCCAAAATAAAGCTTCGTCACCTTGGCATACTGGCGCTCGAAACCGGATGTCTTGCCGAGTTCAATACGCCGGTTCTCAATGGTTGCTGCAATACGCTGAATTTCCGAGTGTTGGGAGACCCACTGGTCATCATCGTCATTTTTATAGACTGTTCGGGTGTTCGAGCGTATTAAATTTCGCTTCAAAGCTTGCAATTCGGCGCGATTGCAAACAAACCCAAGCACAACGGATTCCAATCTTGTAGTCCGCGTATAATCTTTTTCATTCGGATACGGAGGTGAAGTAATGATAGCATCTATAGAATTGGGAGGCAGAATCTTAAGAAGCTGGCGCGCGTCGCCTCGGTGTACTTCGGCTTGAGTGTCTTTGTAGTTCTGTAAACGGTGTAGATCATCTGCCATCTTCTTGACTTCAGCCAGCCAATTATTGATTACGGCAATGTCCGCCTTGGGCTTGCCCACACCGACTTCCGGCCCAAATTTTAGGTTACTGATCAAAAACACCAATGCTTTCGCCAGAGCAAGCAATTCATGCTTATTGTAAAGTGGAGATCGAAATTCACGCAGCGTCTCAACCAAAATCAAGGTTTTGTGTAGAGGCAATGGGCTGATGGAATCTCTCAATAAGAGCTCGGCGCGTTCTGGTTCCAAAGTCCGCAGCACAGCTTCTTGAGAATTGTTCAAATTAAATAGAGGTTCATCCTCAATTCCGGTCTCTCGCAGTTTTTTAATGGCATGTTCAGCCATTTCCTGAGCGTGCTCCCAAAGGCCTACCGGCGAAATATTCCATTGTGTTTTGACTTGGCTGGCAAAATGCGCCATAGGATGCGCTTCAACGCCGACGCTGGGAACACCATGCATTTTTGCTTCAACGATGGTCGTCCCCGTGCCGCAGAAGGGATCGAGCAGTTTGTGATGGCTTTGCAGGCCGAAGCGTGAAATATATCTATCCACCAAATGTGGCGGAAAAGATAACACGAACCGATACCAATCATGCACGGATTGATCTTCAGCTTGTAATTTGTTCATGCTGCCATTGCGAAGTGGCTTATCCTCTTGGTTGGAGCGTCTTGTCCACTCTGCCACTTTTGGCTCTGCTTTCATATTTGGGTCCATCCAGATTGATTCAGATTTGCTCGGATCAGCGCCGTTCCACAATCCCTTCCCGCGCAATCACCAGTGTCACCGGCTGATTCAACTCGCCGAGATGGCCGAGATCTTTCCCATCCAAGAACAATTCCGTTTGCCCGGCATTGCCTACGCGCAGGCGCAAACGGTTGTATGCGCGCCAGGTATATACTTCTCCGGGCTGAAACCGAAAATCCGTGGAATCACCGCGTTCTTCGAAGATTCTCAGCCACACGTCACCGCTGGTGCGCATCTCCAGGCGAAACGGCGCCACACCCGGCGCGAGCGCGGCCAGAGAGGGCGCAGATCCGGACAGCGGATTTATGGTTGTGGATGCCGGTCTCAATGTAAGCCATAGAGCTGCCGCCAATGCGAATCCGCCGGTCACACCCCATGCGACTTTGGCCCAGCCTCTTGCTGCTTTTTCCACCTTCGCGACCGGTGCTATCGTCGCGACGGAAGCCACTTGAGTATTGCAGGTCAAGATAAATTTCTGCAATACCGGCCGTACGTCCCCCAATACCGCGGTATCACCTTCAAAGGCGCGCAACGATTGATGAAAAGCGTTGTGCAAACGCCGCAGAAAGGCGCGTAAGCGTTCCGCGAATTGCAACGGCGCCGCGCCCTGCGTCACCGCCGCCAGGATCACGGGCGGGCTGGCTGCGACGAAAATCACGCGATCGCCGTATTTGATTTCGTGCAAGTCTCCAGCGGCCGCGGCGCCAAACGCGTCGCGCACAAAGTCTTGGATGGCCGTGAGCATGCCGCTGATCATTTGCGGCTTGCCTTCCGACTGGCCGTCGCTCCCGGTTCCCTCGCCTTCCGGCCCACCGTCCTCCGGTGCCGCCGGCTCGGCGTCTGGACGCGCCCCCTGCATGGGCCGCCACTCTTCATGAGCCATTAGCAAGCCCGTGCGTTGGTCGATCAGAAAAAGTTGTTCGACATTGAACGGAAACACTTGCGGCAGCAGAGCCATCGGTTGCGGTACGCCCGTGAGCCGCGCTTTCAGGCGCGCCCACGTGCCCTGCAGATTGAACGCGCTATCCAGCCGCGCATTGATTTGGCGCACCAGTTTACGCATCGCTTCTGCCACGGCGCGCCGCACGGTCTGGCCGATGACGGGGTATAGAGCTTCAACGATTTCATCTTTCGATTCCGAAACTTGCTTTTTGATGGCCGGACCCATCAACGGCGCGACGATTTCCGCCATCTCCTCGCCGGAATTTGCAATTTTTGCTTGTGATCATGATGCGCCGCTTTTTTGTGCACACGCGCCGCGGAGAATCTCGCGGATTTGGTTGCGGGCAATCCTGGCGTTGCCTGAAGCCGGCGGGTGAGAGTGGTGAGCCGCTGCGCGGAAGACGCGCGAGCTTCGTGTTCAGTGCGGAGATATTGCAAAATGGTTTCGACGGCCTGCGCCAGCTTTTTGACTTTCATCGTGGTCAGATAACGATGCCGCGCGGCGCGGCGCGTTTGCCGTTCACCACGCGTGTCGAGCGCGGCCTGCAACTGCTCCACCTGGCGCGCCAGTTTTTCGACTTTGCGCTCCAGCTCGCGCAGGTGAGGGCCCAGGATGATGTCGCGAATGGCGTCGAGCTTTTCTGAGGGTGCGCCCCGGAGGGCTAAAAGTTTTTTTTCGCTCATCCCGCCCTTCCTCGTTTTGATGAATAAAAAATGATAAACAAATCGCTACCAAAAGTCAAGGCAAAGGCTGCCATTAAAATTTCCGCAAACGCGAGGAAACCACTTGCCAATATTATCCTCACTGTTTATCTTGTTTTTGGACGCAGAATAGCCGCAATCATACGTCCAGCGCTCTGCTCGCCTTGCCGCCGGCAACTCGGAATCGCCACGTTTCAAGACGCAGGGCGAGCGTAGGAATGTAAAACTGTTTTGATCAGCAAGGGTTCGTCATGAGTTCGAAGAATTTTCTGATTTGCCTCACCGCCATTTTTATTGGAGCCATCTTCTATGCCTGCGCGCGCGACTACGTTACCGGCAAAAAAACAATCAGTCTCGTGAGCGAATCACAGGAAATCGCGATGGGCCGGGAAGCCGATCCGCAAATCGTGGCTGAATACGGTTTATATTCCGACGAGACTTTGGCCGAGTATGTCAACGGTATTGGCCAGGAAATTGCTCAAGTCTCCCATCGTCCGAATTTGAAATACACGTTTCGCGTAGTGGATAGCCCGGTGGTCAATGCCTTCGCCCTGCCCGGCGGCTGGGTCTATTTTACGCGCGGGATTATGGCACATTTCAATTCTGAAGATGAGCTTGCCGGGGTCATGGGTCACGAAGTGGGGCACGTGGTGGCGCGGCACGGCGCCGAAGCTCAAACGCGTGGCCAGCTTGCCCAACTGGGACTGGGCGTAGGCTCGATTCTCTCGCCGCAAGTCGCACAACTCAGCGAAGCTGCGGCACAGGGCATCGGCATACTTTTCCTAAAATACGGCCGCGATCAAGAGGCGGAATCCGATCGTTTGGGCGTTGAATATTCCACCAGGCTGGGCTATGATGCGCACAAGATGGCAGGCTTCTTCCGCACCATCGCACGTATCAGTGAAGGAGGAGAAGCCCTCCCTTCTTTTTTGTCCACGCATCCCGATCCGGGCGACCGTGAATTGACGGTCAATCAGCTCGCCACCACGTCACAAGCCAAAGGTGATTACAAGCCGCGCAATACCGATCGCAGCGACTATTTGCGCCGCGTGGACGGCATCGTGTTCGGCGACGATCCGCGCGGGGGGTTCGTGGAGGGCAATGTCTTTTATCATCCGGAATTGCGCGTGCAATTTCCCGTGCCCAAGGGCTGGTTCGTGCTCAACCGGCCGCAAACCGTGCAATTGGTCGCGCCTGAAAAGAATGCCGTGGTGCAGGTGACGTTGGAAAAGGCCGCCTCGGCGGGTGCAGCCGCTGAAGCGTTCGCAAAGAATTCCGGCGCGCAAGTGTTGCGCAGCGAGGCGCGCAAGGTGAATGGCATGTCTGCCGCGCGCGTGGAAAGCAACGTGCAAAACCAGAATCAGGCTTTGCGCGTGCTGTCCTATTTCATTCAAAAGGAACAGAACATTCTTGCTTTTCATGGTTTCACTTCGACCCAGCTCTTCAGCCAATTCGCGAACAGTTTCGAAGCGGTGATGACGGGTTTTGACCAGATACGCAATCAAGCTATGCTCGCCAAGAAACCGACGCGCGTGCGCATCGAACGTGTGCGCCAAAGCGCGGATCTGGCAACGGTGCTGCGCAGCTTTAACATGCCGAATGATAAGCTCAAAGACCTGGCCATTCTCAACGGCATGAAACCGGAAGATCGCCTGGCGACGGGTAGTTTGGTGAAGATTTTGCGCGAATGATCACAAAAACTGAACTGGAGGCTTCCTCCAACTTTGAAAATCACAATTCGAAAATTGGCAATTTGCCATTGGATGTTTTTGATTTACGAGCGGCGATTTTCGATTCTCGATTCACGAGGGGAAGTGTTTCTGATGGACCGTTTTTTCTACTATGAATCCGCAAAACTTTTTTCTTCAACTCGGGGGTGCGCTTTCCGAAGGATTTCCCGCGATTCACGCCGTGGTGTACAAATCCGGCGCGGGTACCCCCTTTCTCACCCAGCCCGGTGTCGTGCTGGCGGCGAAGCCGCACGTTCAGCTTTCCAACCTGCAGCCTTTCTTCGATGGCTTTGATCCCGCGCTCGAATTCAGCAGCTATTTACAGGATACTTCTCCTCTGCCCGCCGGCGCGCAGTTGTGCAAGGTGGCAGGACAAACGTGCTACGCCAGCTTTTCGCCCAAACGCACCATGAACGCTCAAGCCGGCCGCTATTTTGAAAATATAATGAGCAGCGGGCACGGATCGGTGCTGGAACATGCGACGTATTCGTTCTTCCTTTACGGCCTGTCGCGCAGCTTGACACATGAGATGATCCGCCACCGCGCCGGCTTCGGTTATTCACAGCTTTCGCAGCGTTACGTTTCCGGCCGGGTGCTGCGTTTCGTCGAGCGGCCCGAGTTTCAGGACGTGGGCGAGTTGCATCAAAAATTTCTGAAGCGCATCGATGCTGCCTACGCCGAGTACCATGACCTCGCTGAGAAATTGTTGCAGGAACAACGCGAGGGCACGACAATTCTGACCGCAGAAGCCAAAACCGATTTGCGCAAAAAAGTCAATCAGGCTGCGCGTGCGGTGCTGCCGAATGAGACAGAGACTTTAATGGTTGCGACCGCCAATGTGCGTGCCTGGCGGCATTTTATCGAGATGCGCGCCAGCCCTCATTCCGAATTGGAGATCCGCGCGCTGGCAGTACGTATATTTCTCAGCTTGACAGCAATCGAGCCCATACTGTTCGGCGACTACCAATTGATTGCTTTGCCGGACGGGACGTACAGCGTATCGACGGCGATGGCAAAAGTATGATTTTTATCGCTCTTCCGAACCCCAAAATATGCGAAAGACATTGTGGGGTTGAATAACTCATAACCAAGCCCCTTTACTGGGTACTGATCCAGCATGACTTTTGCAGCATCAACAAACGTGCCGATAATTCGGCGATGGTGATTATGGAGATTTTGCAACATGCAACCCTGGATTTTTGAAGCTAAGGAGATAGCACGATGAAAAAAACACTGATTGTCTTGTTGAGTACAGCTCTAGTATGCACCAGCTTGAGCTGCGGGTGGAGCAAGAAGGCGCAGTATGGAACTGCGGGCGCCGCCGGCGGCGCAGTTGTCGGCGGCCTGATCGGGAAGGCCGCAGGTAATACGGTGCTGGGTGCCATTTTAGGCGCTGCCGTGGGAGGCGCCGCGGGTGTCTATATCGGCAACTACATGGACAAGCAAGCCGCTGAAATCAAGCGTGACATCGCCGGCGCCAAAGTCGAGCGCGTGGGCGAAGGCATTCGGATCACATTTGATTCCGGTATCCTGTTCGACGTCAACAAAGCCGAGCTCAAGCAGGTCAGCAAGGATAACATCAGTAAGCTGGCGGCGATCCTCAACAAATACCCCGACACCGCGATCCTTCTGGAGGGCCATACCGACGCCACAGGCTCCGACGAACACAATCTTGAATTGTCGCGCTTACGCGCCCAATCCGTGTCGAACTTTCTCTCTTCGCTAAGCGTCAGCCCTACGCGTTTCACGATCATGGGATATGGCGAAGGGCAGCCGATCGCCAACAACGAGACGGAAAGCGGGCGCACCTCCAACCGCCGCGTCGAAATCGGCGTCATGGCGAACGACAAGCTGAAAAAAGCCGCGCAACAACAGGCGGGCTGACCGGGAGCTTGATTTGCCGCAGCGGCGTGCTTCTGGTTTTTTGGATCACGAAATGCACGAAACATACGAAAAAACGTAGGAAATCGCCCACCGGAAGGGAATCTACGCGGAAGTCAACGTCGGGCTTTTAAGCGTGGCAAATTCCATTTCCGTGGGAGAAAAGCCGGCTTCAAAGGGTAGGATTTGTATACGCTTTTAGAATCCTGGTCTGATTTACAGCGTTTTTCGATTGAATGAGTAGGTGCCCTAAACAGTGTCATTCGGGAGGAAACTTTTTGAGCGCTTGGCACAAGGCCAAAGTGAGCCGCAATCCCAGCGCTTAAAAAGATTCTTCCAGAATGACATCGGAAGGAAATGGCTTTTCATACAAACGAAAACCGCTGTAAGTATGACCTCCTGACGCCTCACCTATAACTTTGGGAGCAAGTTATGCGTTGGCAAATGGGCCGGCGAAGCGGAAACGTCGAAGACATGCGCGGGTCCGGCTTTGGCGGCATGATGCCGGGCGGCATCAAAATGGGATGTGGTACGGTGTTATTGGTGATCGTCATTTCTTTCATCTTCGGCCAAAACCCTTTGCAGTTGCTGAGCATGCTCAGCGGCAGCAGCGGCGGCATGCAAATGCAGGTGCCTGACAATTATCAACCCACGCCCGAAGAGAATCAAGCGGCTGATTTTGTCTCCGTGATTCTAGCCGACATGGAAGACACCTGGCCCGGCTTGTTGCAGCCGCTGGGCGCGCAATACGTGCCACCCAAGCTCGTGCTGTTTTCTCAGATGGTGCAGTCCGCCTGCGGCTATAACGAGGCAGCTTCCGGGCCGTTTTATTGCCCGCTCGATCAAAAAGTCTATATCGATTTGAGTTTTTTCAACGAGCTGAGCCGTCTGGGCGCACCCGGTGATTTTGCGCAGGCCTACGTCATTGGCCACGAAGTGGGCCATCACGTGCAAAACTTGATGGGCACCTCTGAAAAAGTGCGGCAGATGCAAAGCCAGGCCGGCGAGGCCGAGGCCAATGCGCTGTCCGTGATGTTGGAGTTGCAAGCCGATTGCTATGCCGGCGTATGGGCGCATCAAGCCAACACACAGCGCCAGATGTTGGAACCCGGTGACGTGGAAGAAGGCCTGCAGGCCGCAGCCTCGATTGGCGACGATCGCCTGCTACACATGGCCGGCCGCGCCGTGCAACCGGAGTCGTTCACCCACGGCACCTCCGAGCAACGCGCGCAATGGCTGCGCACGGGTTTGTCCACTGGTGATTGCGAAGCGTGCGATACGTTCGGTCGTATGAGGTATTGAAATTTTTCTGACTTGATGAGGTTTCAGCGCCATGGTTCTCCTTAGTACTCTCACTTCTACCCTTACTCCTACTCTCACTCATACTCCTACTCGCTTTTTAGCTGCTTGAAAGGCGAGTAAAAGTAGGAGTATGAGTAAGAGTAAGAGTGAAGTAGAAGTAAGAGCAGAAACAAAGAAGAATTTCAGCAATCCGGCTTTGAGGAAAGGAGTTGGGACCCTTTGGCAAAAATTTGCACTAGAATCTTTGCCACCAGTTTTCTCTCCGCTTTCGTTCTTTCATCTTCGATCGCCGCCCAAGCCTTGCCGAACAATCCGGACACCACCATCTCCCGCACGATTCGCACCGTCATCGCCGCGACGCACCATCCCCGCATGAAATGGCCGGACTTCCCTTTTTATAAGGATGAAATGGAAGGGTTGTACCAACCTCTCGCCTTCCAACCTTTTTGGCTCGTGAACGGCCAGCCGCGACCACAGATACGTGATGCCGTCGACATTCTGCTCTATGCAGAAACACGCGGCCTGGACCCAGAGGATTACGACGCCTCCCGCCTCGACGCGCAGGCGCGGCAAATCCAGGCCGGCGCTGGGTTTTCAGCGGAAGATCTGGCACTTTTCGATACGCAGCTCAGTCTCGCCTTGTTCCGGCAGATTTCCGATGTGCATATCGGAAAAATCAATCCGAAAAATTTAAAATACGGCATCAATATCGAGAGCAAGAAATACTTTCTACCGGAGCTGGTGCGTGCGAGCGTCGAGAAAAATCGCTTGCACGAAATGATACAGGAAGCCGAGCCGGATTATCCGCTGTATCGTGATTTCAAGAAGGCCCTGGCGCGCTACCGGCGCCTGGCAAAAGAAGCCACGTTCTCCCCGCTGCCTGCGAAGGCCACGGTGCATTCGGGGGAGCCTTATGCCGGCTTGCCGCAATTGCAGCATTGGCTCCATGCCTTGGGCGATTTGCCGCTGGTGTTTTCCAACGGCGATTCGGGAATCGTCTATCAGGGCGCGATTGTCGAAGCGGTAAAAAAGTTCCAAAGCCGCCACGGCCTTCAAGCTGACGGGGTGTTAGGGAAAGGAACTTTTGCTGCACTCAACGTTCCACCGGCACGGCGTTGCCGGCAAATCGAGTTTGCCATGGAAAGATTGCGCTGGTTGCCGGAATTGCGGGACGGGCCCTTCATTTTCGTGAACGTCACAGCGTTTCGCATGTATGCTTTCGATTCGTTGGACGCGGAAGGAATGCCGACGTTACTCATGGACGTCATCGTCGGCAAAGCGTTGGACACGGAGACGCCGGTGTTCATAGAAAATCTGCAGTATATCGAATTTCGGCCGTATTGGTACGTGCCGCTGAATATCGTACGGCGCACCGTCATTCCTGCCGCGCAGAAAAATCCAGCGCATTTTCTCAACAGCGGCTTCGAGGTGCTACGCGGCAACAACGTGCTAGGCCAGGAGGTCACACCGGAGATTCTCAGCCAGTTGGAGAGCGGTTCACTGCGGCTGCGCCAAAAGCCGGGGCTCGCAAACGCGCTGGGTCCGGCCAAATTCATCTTCCCCAACAACAGCAACGTGTACATTCACGGCACGCCCAGCCGCTCACTCTTCAGCCGCGCTCGCCGCGACCTGAGCTCGGGTTGCGTTCGCATCGAAGATCCAGCCACCCTGTCATTGTGGGTGTTGCAGGACCAGCCCGAATGGAATCGCGAACGCATTGTCAAGGCCATGGAAGGCGAACAGCCCACGCGGGTTTTTCTGAAGAATCCCTTGCCGGTGATCATTTTTTATACCACTGCCATCGTGCGGCCGTCAGACGGCACGGTATTTTTCTATGAAGACATCTATCAACACGACAAAATGCTGGAAGAAGCTTTGCTCGCGGGCGAGCCTTACGCGCCCTAAAAGTGGGTCGTTGATTGAATATGGTAAATCGTGAATCAAAATCTGAGATCATAAATCAATAATAACAATATGGAATCCAATGTTAGGAGAGGCGACATGGAAAAACTAGCGCTGTGCAGTGTGACCATTTGGGCATTGGGTTGCGCGACAAGCAAAGACCAGCCCCAGAAAGCGCAGGCATTGCTCGAGAATGCCGCCTTCGCCATCACGACAGCCACGACATTTTCCGGCGTGCTGCCGTGTGCCGATTGTGAGGGCATTCGTTACATGCTCAACTTGCAGCCGGGAAACGTATTCTATCTGCGCCAGACTTATCTTGGCAAAGGCGCAGACGACAGCTTCTATGACCTGGGCGCATGGTCGCTTGCCGACAACGGCAGGAAGTTGACCCTGAAAGGCGGGCGCGAAGCGCCGCTCATGTTCACGGTCGAGAGCGCAGAGGTGTTGAAAAAGCTGGACCTGGAAGGCGGCGAAATCCAATCACAACTCGATTACAAACTGCAACGCGCCGGCCAGTTTGAATGGTTTGATGTGCCAGCGGTCATGCGCGGCATGTACTCATACATGGCCGACGCCGGTATGCTGGCTGAATGCAGCACCGGCAAGAGATTCCCGGTTGCGCTAGCAGGCGATAATGCTGCCGTGGAAGCGGCATATGCCAAAGCGCGCCAACGGCCGGGTGAGGCCGTGCTGGTGAGTTTCGAGGGTCGCATCACCCGGCGGCCGAAAATGGAAGGTGAAGGCGAACAGGAGGTAATCGTGGTCGATCGTTTCAACGCATTCCGGCCCGGAGAAACTTGTGGAGAGCAGCAGACCGAGCCGGCGCTGGAGCAAACGTACTGGAAACTCGTGGACTTGGAGGGCAAGCCGGCAATAGCTAGCGAAGGCACACGTGAAGCGCACCTGCAGCTTTCGCCCGGCGAAAAAAGGGCAGCCGGCTCCTCGGGCTGCAATCGCATAACCGGTGCCTATGAGTTGAGCAGCGGTAGCTTGCGTTTTTCAAAAATGGCGGGCACGAGAATGATGTGCCCGGGCGAATTGATGCAACAGGAGACGGCTTTTACCAAGGCGTTGGAGGCAACCGCCGGATGGAAGATTGCCGACGACGGCATGTTGGCGTTGCTGAACGCGGAAGGCGCCGTGCTAGCGCGTTTCGAGCCGAAGAGCACGCCATGAGCCCGGGGTGCTCTGAAGCTGCCAGACGAATTTCGTTCTTGGCAGCCTTCATGGTGGCGATGGCTACCATTTGCTCTTGCCGGGCAGCGGAGCCGGTTTTCGCCATCAAAGTGAAAAATGAGATCAATCATCACCCGGTGTTCAGCGTGTTCGTGCTGCCGGACGAAGAACTCGCCATCGAGGCGCTCCACAACTCCGCGTGCGAGGCACGGGCGGAAGGCGGGCGGCTGACGGTGGTGAACCGCAACCAATGGCGCTATCGCGCGCCCGCGCTTCCTGGTGCTTCGTTCTTGGAAATCAGCGCGCCGGCCGTTACTCAGAAAATGCGCCTGGGCGTATTCGTGCTGATCCCTTTTGCAAAGCTCGAAGACGAATATTTGAACGAGTATCGCATCGGCGCCTATCCCGAAAGGGCCTTGCGGTCGGAAAGAGCTGGGAACGGACAAAGCACGTATGGCATGCCCTCCGGTTTTGTCGAGGTCACGGCAGAGAATCAGCACACTTTCTTGACGCCTCATTTTCAGCTCAAGCAGTTTCTCTGTAAACAGGCAGGCGCTTTCCCAAAATATGTTGTGCTGCGCGAACGGTTGTTGCTGGCCTTGGAGTTTATTTTGCAGTACGTCAAACAAGCAGGCTATCGGGTTGAAACGCTGGCGGTTTTAAGCGGCTATCGCTCGCCATTCTACAACGACAGCATTGAAAACAAAGCCTACAGC
>JBOHQX010000347.1:0-24169 GCA_050732395.1 bacterium | reverse complement strand
GTAGGAATCTTCCCTTGATACAATCTCACAGCCCATTGCGGCCTTATGCCCAGCGCTTGGGAAGATGCTTTCAGCATGACATGTCTGGTGGTGGCGCTGAATTAAAGTTGCAGTATTAGTCACAGTATTCAGTAATCAGTATTCAGTGATTAGTGATTAGTTGTCAGTGGTTAGAACTCCAACCTTAAGCTCGCGTTCCGGCACAGAAAACCTGCGCTGTCATTCTGTGGGAATCTTCACTTGATACAATCTCACAGCCCATTGCGGCCTTATGCCCAGCGCTTGGGAAGGTGCTTTCAGCATGACATGTCTGGTGGTGGCGCTGATTTAAAGATGCAGTACTATGTCAGTGTACCGACTACCGACTACTGATCACTAATCACTGATCACTGATCACTAATCACTAATCACTAATCACTGATCACTGATCACTGATTACTGCTCACTCGTACCTCAACGCCTCCACCGGATTCGCCAGCGCCGCTCTGCAGGCCTGCACGCTCACCGTCAATAAAGCAAGGAGCAATGCCGACCCACCAGCCAATGCGAACATCCACCAATTGATATCGATGCGATAAGCAAAGCCTTGCAGCCAGCGATTCATCGCATACCACGCCAGTGGCCATGCCACGATATTGGCGAGTAGCACCAATAAGGCAAATTCCTTCGACAGGTGCACTATAACATTAGCCACTGAGGCGCCTAATACTTTGCGAATACCGATTTCCTTTGTTTTCTGTTCGGTGGTAAAAGAAATCAAACCCAACAAGCCCAGGCACGCGACCAAGATCGCTATGACGGTGAAGCTATTGATAATCGCGGAAAGATTCTTTTCCGAGGAATAGTACTCCGCGAGAATTTCATCCATGAAGCGGAATTCAAACGGCGCACCCGGATTCACTTCCCGGAATTTCTGTTCGATAAAGCGCAAATTCTCGGAGATATTAGCCGCACTCACCCGAGCGATCAGATTGTTGTCCCTGGCACCTTGGGAAGCGCGGGGATACAGGATCAGCGGCTTGATCGATTCCCGCAGCGACCAGCCGTTGAAATCCTGGAATACGCCGATGATTTGGCGCCCGCTCCGGCTGGTGTCGGAGGGGCCGGAGGTAAACATTTTTTTCCCAACCGCACTGCCTTCGAAACCCAGCATCTTTGCCGCGGTGGCATTGATCATGATGGCCTTCTCCAAATCGGTGGAAAATGCTTCAGAAAAGGCCCGGCCTTCGATCACAGGAATTTGTAACGTTTCAAAGTAATCAAAATTGACAAACCCGGCATCAATCGAAATGCCTTGCTCATCACTATATCCTTCGGCCCAATGATCCCAGGTCATGTAGCCGCTGCCGGGGTAATTGTTCCCTCCCGAGACACTGACAATTTTGGGATTGCCACGTAACTCGTTCTTGAGTGCATCAAAACGATCAATGACCGGTCTGGTTTTCAGAGGCACGATCACCAGATGATCCTTCGCAAACCCAAGGTCTTTGGTGCGCAGATACTCCAATTGGTCGACGATGATAAAAGCACCAATGATCAAGCTGATGGAAATGACAAACTGGCTGACGACCAGGCTCTTGCGAATCAAAGCTGCGGAGCTGCGCGGGTTCACCTCGCCCTTGAGCACCTCGACCGGCGCAAACTTCGTAAGGTAAAAGGCGGGATAAAGACCGGCTCCCAGCCCGGCAGCCAATGCGATCATCAAAAAGGCAATAACGATCAGAGGGTTGTTGATGAGGCTGAGGGTGATCGTCCTGCCGGCCAGTTGATTGAAGTAAGGTATAATGAGCTCCAAAGTGCCCAGCGCCAACAAGAAGGCAATGGTCGCGATCAAGAACGACTCGCCCAGGAATTGCGAAACCAGTCGTCCATGGTATGCGCCCAACACCTTTCTCATGCCGACCTCACGCGCGCGCCTGCCGGCCCGGGCAGTGGACAAATTCATGAAGTTGATGCAAGCAATGAACAGAATAAATACCGCGATCGTTGCCATGATGTAGACATAAACAATATTGCCATTCGGCTCCAGTTCGCCGCGAATGTTGGAGTGGAGGTGTATGCCCAGCAAGGGCTGGGGGATGTATTCATACTGATAGCCGTACTCTCGTGCGGTGGCACCGAAGTGGCGTTCAATGAAATCCGGCATTTTGCGAGCGAATGCCTCCCCGCTCACCCCATCTTGCAAACGAAAATAGGTTCTAGTGCCGAAACTGAACCAGTGCGGCTCCGGGTCCTCCGGGAAGGTGTTGTAAGATCCAATAAAATTCGCATGAAAGTGGGAAGTGGGCGGTTGCGCCTTCATCACGCCGGTGACGTGATAGAGCGTGGTGTCCATATAAAAGATCTGGCCGATCGGATCGACCTCGCGAAAATACTTTTCCGCTATTTTGTCCGTGATGACCACGGAGTTGGGATTTTGCAGCATGGTCGCCTTGTTTCCCCGCAGGATCTCAAACGTGAAAATATCGAGGATGTCCTGATTCGCCCAGAAAAAATTTTCTTCTTTGACGAGCTCATCATTGATGCGCAAATCCACGCTGAGAGAGCGGTCAAAATGGGAAGCATAGAGAACTTCCGGATACTCTTCCTTTAGTACCTTGGGAAAAGCCTCCTGGGTAAAAGTCCAAATAATTTCCCTGCCGAAGATGACCGACCGGGTGTGCATCCGGTAAATCTGTTCTGCATATTGGTGATGGCGATCGTAGCTGAACTCATGTTGAATGAACAACAGCAGCACCATGCAGCAAGCCATCCCCGCTGCCAGGCCGGCGATGTTGATGAAGGAGTAGGCTTTGTGCCGGAGTAGGGTGCGGATGGCGATTTTGAGATAGTTTTTGAGCATGGTTGTCTCCTTGCAAAGCGCATAGCGCAGAGGGCATAGCGTTTTACGCCATGCTCTATGCGCCATGCGCCGTGCTATTCGTACCGCAATATCCCCACCGGATTAGTCGTCGCCGCGAAAACTATTCACTCGTACCGCAGCGCCTCCACCGGATTCGCGAGCGCGGCTTTAATTGATTGAAAGCTGACGGTCAGCACAGTGTTCAGTCGACTGAATACTGATCACTGAATACTGAATACTCACTCATACCGCAGCGCCTCCACCGGATTCATCAGCGCTGCCTTGATGGATTGATAACTGACCGTCAACCAGGCAATGGCGAAAGACAAGGCACCAGCCAGAAGAAAGACGCCAGGCCCGAGGGCGATGCGATAGGCAAAATCACTCAGCCAACGCTGCATGGCAAAATAGGCGAGGGGCGCAGCCAGGAGAAAGCCGAACAAAACCAGCTTGAAGAAATCACGCGACAACAACGCGATGACACCGGCAACCGAGGCGCCCAGGGCTTTGCGAATGCCGATCTCTTTCGTGCGTTGCTCCGCCGCAAAGGAGGCCATGCCGAACAAGCCCAGGCAGGCAATGAAAATCGCCAGCGCGGTGAAATAACTCACGATTTTGCCTAATTGTGATTCGAAGCGATACGCCTGGTCGAGCTGATTATCGAGAAACGAAAATTCCATCGGGCGCTCGGGCTCGAATTGAGCCCAGAGCTTCTCGATCTCGCCGATGGTGTGGGAAAGGTTTTCAGAACGTAATTTGACGGAGATATACGAAATCGGGCCGTTGAAAAGCCCGATGATCAGCGGCTCGATCTTTTGATGCAAGGGTGCAAAATGAAAATCTTTGACTACGCCGATGATCTGCCCGCGCTGCGGATTGCGATCGCCGCTCGCCATGAAGCGGCCGAGCGCGGGATCGAGGTCATGTTGTTTCACCGCCGATTCATTCACCAGGTAAACGAAGTTGGTATCCGTCGAAAATGTTTTGGAAAAATCCCGGCCTTCGAGCAATTCGAGGCCGTAGACGGTCGCGAAATCATGCCCGGCAAAAATGTAGGGCAGGGCCACTTTCTGGCTCTCCACGACTTCCCTGAAATAGATCGAGCGGATGGGGAAACCTTGTCCCATCGGCGCCGAAATTCTGGTAACGCCGGCCACGACGGGCGTTTGCAAGAGCTGGGCTTTGAACGTTTCATAATTCGGCCGCTCGGTTGCCAGTCTGGTGCCGGCGGATTTGATGAGCAACATTTGCTCTTTTTGAAAGCCGAGATTTTTGTCGTGCACGAATTGCAGTTGTTGTGAGATCGTCGCGATAGCGACCAACAACACGATGGTAATCGCTATTTGAAAAACGACCAGGCCTTTGCGCAGGCTGTTGCCGCCGGCGGTTTTGGCAAACACGCCTTTGACAATTTTGCTCGGCTGAAAGGATGAAAGAAAGAAAGCCGGATAGATGCCCGAGAGCAAGCCGACCACCGCGCCCAACGCGATGAAGCCCAACACCCAAAAGCCGTTGTCAAACAAGTTCAAGCGCAGTTGCATGGTGGAGAGATTGTTGAAGATGGTCAGAAATAATTCGATCAAGCCGACCGCCAGAAGGATAGCGACGCCGCTGACGAGCATGGCCTCAGCGAGAAATTGCTTGACGAGCTGCGGCCGCTCGGCGCCGAACACTTTGCGCATGCCCACCTCCTTGGCACGGTGCAGCGAGCGGGCTGTGGTGAGGTTCATGAAATTGATGCACGCGATCACGAGCACCAGCAGAGCGATCGCCGCAAAAATGTAAATGTAGACCAGGTTGTTGTTGCCTTCAATCTCGCCTTCGAGATGCGAGGTGAGATGAATATCCCGCACCGGCTGCAGGAAAAGCTGTGAGCTCCGCCGCGTGGGCGGAAAATATTTCTTGACCACTTGCGCGAGCTTGGCCTCAAACGCCGGCGGCGGATAGTCTGCCGGCAATTTGAGGTACGTCCAAAAGACGTAAAAAAACCAGCTCTTCAACAAATCGGGATTGTTGCTGGTCTGCTCGACATTGTGGAACGAAGCGAGCGCCTCGTACTTGAAGTGCGTATTCTCCGGCGCATCGGCTACAACGCCGGTGACTTTAAAATCAAGATCACGGTTATTGAGATTGACAGCGACGATTCGACCAACGACGTCGAGGCTGCGAAAGTATTTTACTGCCAACGCCTCGCTGAGAACCAAAGAATTTGGCTGCGTCAGAGCGTTGGCGGGCGTGCCCTTTAAGAAAGGAATCGCGAATAAATCGAAAACTGTGCTATCGGCAAAATAAAGGCGCTCTTCGTTGAATTGGCGATCGTCGATTTTAACGACAGGCGTTTGGTTCGTCCGGAATATCCGCGCCGCGGCGGTCACTTCCGGATATTCTTTGCGCAGCACTTCCGACAGCTCGTAGGGCGCGCTGGCCTGTCCTTGCTTGTTGCCGGTGGCGTCTTTCCAAATGGCGACTCGATAGAGCTGATCGGCCTGCGGATGATAATTATCGTAGCTGAGCTCTTTTTGAATATAGAGCAAAATTACTCCACAACAGGCCATGCCGACGGCGAGGCCGAAGACGTTAATAAATGAAAATGTTTTGTATTTGAGCAGGTTTCTGGCGGCGATTTTGAGGTAATTCTTGAACATAATCCGGCTCTGGGCATCAGTGATCAGTAATCAGTGATGAGTAATCAGTGATCAGTTTTCAGTGATCAGTTTGGTTTGGCAGTTTAAGCGGCTCCTGATGTACTTCTCTTCAATTGCTAAATACCTACATTAGCGAAATGTGAGATGCCACTCCTTATTACTACAACGTTAAGTCGGCCACGCCTCCTTTTTGCCTCAGGAGGAAACTTTTTGAGGGCTTGGCACAGCGTCAAAATGGCTTAAGTCCCAGTGCGTAAAAAAATTCCTCCAAATGACAGGGCTGAGTTTTCGGAAGAATCTTTGAACTTAACGCTGCAGTACTATTCAGGCACATATTGAAGGCAAAACTATTCATGGCAAAACAATCAAGCACAAATGCTGCTTTTAATAGTTTTGCCCCTAATCGTCTTGCCATTTGGGGAAAACGCCTGAATAGCATTTTGTCTTAAATCATTTTGCCCATAAGCTCTGAGTCTTTGGCCAATTTCAACTGGTCATTTACGCGCTGGTTTTTTGGTGTAAAAAAGTTAGTTTAACGCCGCGGTTCTAATCGTTTAGTGCGCGTTTTGCCTAACCTAACTCGAGGCCATGATGATCATCTTTCCTTTCAGGTGCAGATTGGGCTTCGCTTCTGCTATCGCCGGCTTCTTGCTTCTAGGGCAAAGTACACCTACGTCATCACAAAGCGCGACGCCACTTCCGGCCCAATCTGCCGATCTTATCCTCCACAACGGCTCCATTTGGACAGTCGATGATGCCAACCCGCATGCTGAGGCCCTAGCCATCCGAGGCGAATACATCACAAACGTAGGGACCAATACTGAAGTTTTGAAGCTGAAGGGCGCGAGCACGCGTATGGTTGATTTGCAGGGCGCCTTTGTCTTGCCAGGCTTCAATGATAGCCACATACATTTTGCCAGCGCCGCGCAATTCTTTTGGAATATTCAACTGATGGACGTTCACATCAACGCGGCTTTTGTGCAGCGCGTACGCGAATACGTGGCCATGAGACCCGGCGAGCCGATTCGCGGCGGCGGCTGGGGCGCATATGAGAAATGGGAATTGGGCACAAGTGCTGGCAGTGTGAAAAGGGAAAGTTGGATTCCGGATCGCAAGCTCATCGATGTCATCACCGGTGATACACCCATGCTCATCAACAAATTCGACCACTCGCTGTACTTCGCGAATAGCGCAGCATTGAAACGCGCCGGCATCGGCGAAGCTGCCGCCAATACCGAGAATATCGAACATATTCGCGACGCTGCTGGCCGCCTCACCGGCACGATGCAGATCAAAAATGCCCGAGAGCTGGCCGCCAGATTTCTCGGCAGTGATCAACAATCGATCCACCAGAAACGCGTCGCGATGACCGAAAACGCCCTGCGCTTGATTCGCGAGGCCGGCGTCACCTCGGTGCAGGATATGTCGGATCAAGAACAATTGCAAATCTATTATGAGCTGCAGGACAGAGCCCAGCTCACCTGCCGCATCAATCTCCGCTATGGCCTCGAACATTGGGAGCACATGAAAGCGCTCGGCCTCAAACGAGGCTTCGGCACCAGCATGATTCGCCTCGGCGCGGTGAAAGGGCACATCGATGGCATCATGGGCACTTCCGGTGCGCGCTTTTATGAGCCCTATGACAGCGATCCCCAAAAACAGAATCGCGGTCATTGGCGGCCGTTGACCTGGGTCTCCCCCGATCGCCCGACTGAATTGAATCGCGGCCCCTTCACGGAAATGATGATCAATGCGGATGCGGCGGATATTCAAGTCACCGTGCATGCCATCGGCGACGAGGCCAATGGCGTGATGCTCGACATGATCGAGGCGATGTCGAAAGCCAACGGCAGCAAGGATCGCCGCATGCGTCTGGTGCACGCACAGGTTTTCGCGCCGCACGATTTTGAGCGCTTGCAGGGATTGGGCATCGTCGCAGAAGTACAGCCCTTCCATCTCAGCGACGACATGCGCTGGATGGAGGAGCGTATCGGTCATGAGCGTTGCAAAGGTGCATATGCTTTCAAAACCTTGCGCGACAAAGGCGCAACGATTTGCTTCGGCAGCGATTGGCCCGGCACGACGGCCTCGTACTATCCGATCAATCCGATTTACGGCCTCTACGCCGCGGTGACGCGTCAAACCGTGAAAAGAACTCCCGCCGAAGGTTGGTTTCCTCAGGAGAGAATTTCCGTCGAAGAGGCGATCAAGGCTTATACATGGGGGTCGGCATACGCGAGCTTTGAGGAAAATATAAAAGGAACGATCACCGAGGGCAAACTGGCCGACATAGCCGTTTTGGACACCAATCTGCTGCGCGTTAAACCTGCGGACTGGATCGATGAACGGGGCAATCTGACGGTGAAGATGTTGTACACGATCATGGGAGGCAGGATTGTTTATGCCACAAAAGAGCCAAATTCGCAATAGTAAATCTGAAAGAATCTTGGTTAAAATGACCGCCGTGTTTGTGCATCACAAGATCCCCTCTGACGGGATGAAGTGCTTATGAAAACCGAGGTAACAGCGCGCGAGCAGCAGAAACAAGAACAGAAAAATAAGAAGTTTTTTTCTGAAGGCGATTCAATGAAGACTACAAAACGGAAACCCAATCCAATCGGTCACCAACTCGTGCGCGCGTTGACGAAAGATCAGGTGGCCGATGTCTTGACCGCGATCTTTGATCTGATCGACGATCAAAAGTTAAACGCGCTCTCTTTAAATGTGGATAAAGACCTTGCCACGACGCTGTCCCGAATAGTCTCCACGAAAACAAAAGATACAAAGCGACCCACGTTGAAAAGAATCGTTTCTGATCAAAAGTATATTGAAGAATGGGATGAACTCTGGAGTGCGTGGGGAGAGGTTGCTCTCGAAGCGGGCGAAGAAGAAGGGAAATATATTTATCAAGAACACCACTGGGAGGCTCCCTATTTTGCCGGAGACACGTTGGCTGAGGACTTGGATCGCATTGCGGAAAAAATGCTGCCGCGACTCGAAAGAATCTATGCCTTGGGAACGGCGGACGCAAACATCTTTGTCGAGGGCATCCAAGAGATTGGAAGTTGTATATATGACCTTCCCGAGTGGATGGGTGCAGATCATGAGGGCTTTTGTCTCGGCCCAGCCGCAACGCGATGCGTTCTCAAGTGGGAATGGCTCGTAGCAAGCTCAAAAGCACGGCCGTCACCGGCATTCGTAGAAAGAATCCTCGCCATCGAGGACAGTTCTGAGCTTGTGGATTTGGATGGCAGTGCGATGGTTGAATTCTTCTTGGCTTTGCCTGAAAAGCCCCAAAGGCAAATTCATGAATACCTCACCGCCAACCGTGTGAACGCTAAGTGGCAAGAGAAGCTGCGCTCTGCCCGCTCGAAGTGGCATCAGATCTATCAAGCTTTTTCCGAATCATTCAATCCTGCGATGTTTTTGGAAAACTGCCTTGCCGCGCTGCACGAAAACTGGCGCTATGGGCTGCCACTTGTCGAGAATTTATTGAAAAAGAAAGAATACATGGAAGCCGCCGCGGTCATTGAACAGACTTTTTCTAGCCGTCTTCATTACCGGGCGAACATGAGCTGGAGGCCAGAAGAATCACTTTTGATCGATTTTATGCGATATGCTTATGATGCTCCCGAAAAAGAAATCATCAAGTTATTGAAGCATTGGATCGTGATTGCGGAGAGGATAAGCCAGACCGAAAGGGTGGCAGCTTTGAAGCTGCAGCGCGTGACGTACGAGAAACCTCATCAATGGCAGGCCGTCATCGAAGTCTATAAAGAGCTGAGAGAACTTCCCTACGCAAACATGATGGCCAGGTTGTTCAGCCAATGGCAGGCATTTATTCTCGGCCACAGCGTGGATGCAACCGAGGAAACCAGAAAGGCAATGAGTGACTCGTGGATTCACTGGTTGATCGAAACCGGCGTGGATGAGGCAAAAGACGAACGATGGTTCGCTCAAAAAGTGCATGCCTGGTTGGAGCATTTGTGCCAGAATCCGGCTGAATTCAAGAAGCACCATCTGTTGGTTTACACTCTGACTTTGGATTTGGCCCAGGAGTCCAGCCTCAAAAAGGATTATCCCAAATTGTTTCGCTTTGTTCTGGGAGACATCTATGTGAATCGCGAAAGCGCCCCAGCGAGGCGTGCATGGCTCGAAAAAATGCAGGGCAAAAAATTCATACCGCGGCTCATGAAATGTTGGACACAGAATATTGCAATGCTCGTTCCTGATCCTGCCCGTGCGCATCAGTCTGCTTATCAAGAGCATGCCGAATGGCTAGCAGTGGTTAACGAGCTCAATCCCACGGCTTGCCGAGCTATGATCAACAAATGGAGGGTGGATCACAAAAAGCGCAAGAATCTTTGGCTGGCGATCAAGGAGCAGCACTTGCCGGGGTAAATGCTCAGCACAAAAGGCTGAAATACATACCAAGGCCACCGCCAATATTTGTGGAACGCCCGCGAGCAACAACTGCTGCTGGGATATGGTCAAATGCCGGCTTCGGATGCTGCGAATTTTCAGTTGATTTTCAGTGGTCCATTTTCTTTATTGAACAATACAAATCGCGGCATGCAGATTCATGACACAACACACTGGAGCAATTATGAACAACACGGCAGCACACAAATTTGACCTTCTGCTTCAACATTTGTCTGAAACAGAACAACTCGACTTGATTGCCCACGTTGCCGCAAAGCTGAAAAAGAAACACAGCGTACGTTCTCCGATGGATTTGGCCGGTTATCTTGCGGGCAAGGTTGACCCCAATTTCGATATTGACAAAGCTTTGAAGGAGATCAAGATAGGGTGGTCAAAAGAGTGGAATGGCCATGAATGATTATGTCGCCGATACACACGCTTTATATTGGTATCTAACGAGCGACTCCCGCCTGGGTACCCAAGCCAGAGCGGCGTTTGAGCAGGCGGCCTCGGGCAGCGCAAAGATTTGGGTTTCGAGCATTGTTCTTGCCGAAATGTTCTATTTGTTGGAAAAGCAGGGGCGTCCCGTCCTCTTCGCAGAATTGTTTGAAAAACTCGAACAAGCCGATCAATTCACCTTCATCGATTTTGTCGCAGAAGACACTCTCCAGTTCAATCATTTTTCAACCATTCCTGAAATGCATGACCGCATCATTGTTGCCTGTACGGCGAAGCTCGCGCCGGTGTGTCTGACCAAGGATGAGGAAATCATCGCCAGTGGTTTGGTGATCACGAAATGGTGATCCGCGCAAGCCGGAAATCGCCAACGCCCAAAAGTATTCTGCCATTCATCAAAGCGAAAGGGTGATATGCGAAAAAAAATCGCCATTCTTGTCACCTGGGGCACGGTGTTCTCGTACGACTTTTCCATTGCGCAACAAGATGATGTCATCCAAATCGCCGACGCTGCGCGCCAGATACCCATCGCAGGCGCGCGAGTTTATGTACAAGATCGTGCTTATGCTTTGCGCTCGGATGTGAACGGCCGGGTGTCGATCCCGAAGCAGTTTAGCAAAGCCAAGCTCAGTATTCGTGCAAAAAATTACAAGCCAAGAGAAGTCAGCTTGCCGTTAAAAAGCGCCTCGGCGATTTTTCTTGAGTTCGATGAGGCTCTGATCAACCCGGAAGAGACAAAACTCTCCTTCACTCGCGGCGATACCCTGCGCGGCAGCTACGGCCCCCATCGCGCCAACAACGATCTGCTGTTCTACGATCTCAACATCGAGCTGAATGTCGTCGAAAAACATCTTTCCGGCTTCAACACCATTCGCTTCAAAATGCTTCACGATGATGCGCGGATTCAAATCGATCTGTTCGACAACATGCAGATCGATAGCATTCTGTTCAACAATAACAAACTCAAATACACGCGTGAGTTCAACGCGGTGTTCGTTGAATTTCCCCAAACGTTGAAATCCGGCCAGACCTACAGTATCAATTTTTATTATTCCGGCCACCCCAAAGAAACCGGCCGTTTCGGTGGCATCGCGTTCAAGCAGGATTCACTGGGCAATCCTTGGATCTACACCGCCTGCCAGAACATCGGCGCAAGCTTGTGGTGGCCGAACAAGGATCAGCAGCCGGACGAAGTGGATAGCATGAGGATCAACATTGCGGCGCCTTCAGATTTGACGGTGATCTCCAATGGCCGTTTTCAAAGCAAGGTAGATCTGGGCGACGGGTATTCGCGCTGGCATTGGAAAGTGCATTATCCCATCAACAATTATTGCGTCTCGCTCAATATCGCCAAGTACACGCATTTCTCCGAGCAGCTCGGCGATTTGACCATGGATTACTACGTGCTGCCCTATCATCTCGAACCGGCAAAGCGGCAGTTCAGCCAGGCCAGCCCGATGCTGGAATGTTTCGAAAAATACTTCGGCCCATATCCATTTCCAAAAGACGGTTACAAATTGATCGAAGTACCCTATTCCGGCATGGAGCACCAGAGCGCAGTCACCTACGGCAACCTCTTTCAGAACGGCTATCTCGCGCGCGATTGGACCGGCGTGGGCGTGAGCACGAAATTCGATTTCATCATCATCCACGAAAGCGGGCACGAGTGGTTCGGCAACAGCGTGACCGCCAACGATATTTCGGACGCCTGGATTCAAGAAGGCTGGTGCACGTACGCAGAAGGCGTTTACGTCGAATGCCTGTTCGGCTATGAGGATGCAATCAAGTACTACAATGGCTATAAAAACAAAGTGCAAAACAAAGAGCCGATCGTCGGACCCACCGGCGTGAACCACTGGCCCACGGGCGACCAGTACTTCAAAGGCGCGTTGTTTCTGCACACGCTCCGGCACGTGGTGGATGACGACCAAAAGTGGTGGGCCATGCTGCGGGATTATGCCGAGCGCTTCAAATACAAAAATATCTATACTGCCGAGGTCATTAACTTTTTCAATGCGTATTTCAAGCGCGATTTCAGTCCGATTTTTGAGCAGTATTTGTATCATGCCAGCATGCCGGTGTTGCAAGTCAAGTTTGAGGCGAATAGAGCATCATTTCGGTGGAAAACGGAGGTGGCAGAGTTCAATATGCCGTTGAAAGTAAACGTGAGCGGCAAAACCCACGTTATCCATCCGACCTCGCAATGGAAATCCGAAACGCTCGCTGGTGTATCCAAGGACAATTGGAAGGTTGCAACGGATTTGTATTATGTTGACGTGGAGGAACATCTCCAGTAGAAATAAGGAATACAATGAAAGGCCTGATACCTCCTCCGATACTTGCTCTCACTGTTGTGGCTCTGTTCCCGGCATGTAGCACGATACCGAACAGAGACTATCCGATCAAAGCCGTTCCTTTTACGCAGGTTCAGCTCACCGATAACTTCTGGGCGGCGAGAATGCGCACGAATGCCACCGTGACGGTCCCTCATGCCTTTGGACAATTGCGCGAGACCGGCATCATCAACAATTTCGCCATCGCGGGCGGGTTGAGCACGGGCGAACAATGCGGCAATTATCCCTTCGATGATTCAGACGTGTACAAGACGATAGAAGCAGCCTCATATACTCTCGCTTCGAGTCATGATCAACAGCTCAAAGTATTTGTCGATAGTTTGATTGTCAAAATCGCCGCAGCGCAAGAAGACGATGGCTATCTTTATACCGCCCGTACAAACAATACCACGCGATTCGTAAACTCGATGGGCGCGTCGCGCTGGTCGAAATTGCGCAGCAGTCACGAGCTTTACAATGCGGGGCACTTGTATGAGGCTGCCGTTGCGCATTTTCAGGCCACGGGTGAACGCACGCTGCTTGATCTCGCTCTTCGCAATGCCGAATTGATCGCGGCAACGTTCGGGCCGGATAAAAAACGCCTGCCGCCGGGCCACCAGGAAATCGAGCTGGGCCTGGTGAAACTCTACCGCATCACAGCTGAAAAGAAATATCTTGATCTGGCGAAATTTTTTCTGGAAGAACGCGGCCATGCGCACGAAGGTCGCGAGCTGTGGGGCGAATATGCGCAAGATCATGAGCCGATTTTTGAGCAAGACGAAGCCGTGGGACACGCCGTGCGCGCCCCGTACATGTACGCGGCGATGGCCGACGTCGCGGCGCTCACGGGCGATGCGCGATATGAACAGGCGCTCGATCGACTATGGGAGAATGTCGCGGGCAAGAAATTTTTCATCACCGGCGGCCTGGGATCCGTCAGTTTCGGTGAAAGCTTCGGTCCGAATTATGAGCTGCCGAATATGACGGCGTACAACGAAACTTGTTCATCCATCGCCAATATGTTTTGGCAGTACCGGCTGTTCCAGTTGCGCGGCGAGGCAAAATACCTCGACGTCTTCGAGAGAACGTTGTACAATGCGTTCTTGTCAGGCATCTCCCTTGCAGGCAATCGCTTTTATTATGACAACCCGCTCGCCTCGCGCGGCCAGCATCAGCGGCGGCCGTGGTTCTATTGTTCGTGCTGTCCTGGTAACGTGGCGCGCTTCATCGCCTCCCTCCCGCAATACTTTTATGCGCACACGGGCGAAGCGATTTATGTCAATCTCTTTGCCGCGGGAACGGCCAAGATTGCTTTGGCTCATCAGACCGTGCGCCTCGTGCAAAACGCGCGCTATCCCTGGGACGGCCAGATTGAGCTCACAATCGAACCCGAACAGCCGGCTACTTTTACGATTTTCCTTCGCGTTCCAGGCTGGGCTCGCCATGAGCCGGTTCCAAGCGATCTGTATCGCTTTCACCCGCAGGATCACGATTCCGTTGCGCTGGCCGTGAATGCGCAAGCGCAATCCTTGAATCTTTCCAAAGGTTATGCTGCCCTCCGCCGTCGCTGGCAAAAAGGTGACCGGATTACTCTGCACCTGCCCATGCCGGTGCGACGTGTTCGGGCGCATGAAAAAGTAAAAGCAGACGCCGGCCGGGTTGCTTTACAACGCGGCCCGATCGTCTATTGCGCCGAAGGTCCGGACAATAACGGCCACGTGCTCAATCTGGTGCTGCGCGACGAGGCTGAGCTGCAATCACACTTTCGGGCGGATCTGTTGCAGGGCGTGCAAACCATCACCGGCAAAGCTTTTGCAACACAATTCTCCCCAAACGGACAAAGCCTTGAAATGTCCGAACAACCTTTTGCTGCAATTCCCTATTATGCCTGGGCGCATCGCGGCCCCGGCGAAATGTCTGTATGGTTGGCGGCAGAAGTGGAGAAATCCCAACCCCTGTTCGGGCCCTCACTGGCATCTACAAGCAAGGTGGCTTCATCCAATGGTCAGGGCATGGCCGCGCTCAATGACGAAAAGATACCGGGAGCAGAACCAGTTCACATTGAAGACATTTTTGTTTGGACAACACGCAAGGATACGTTGTGGGTGCAATACCGTTTCGCGCAAACCGAAGAAGTTTCAGAAGCGCAGGTTTACTGGTACGACAACGGCACCACTTGCCAGGTGCCCAAATCCTGGCGGCTGCTCGCCCGTTTCAACGGTGGGTGGCACCGTGTGTGGGTAGACAATCAGCCCTGGGGCGTCGAGAAGAATAAATTCAACAAAGTTCTTTTTGAGACAGCCAGGACCGATACGTTGCGGTTGGAAGTCATACCGCAGCCGGAGGTCACGGCTGGTGTGCTGGAATGGCGGGTCTATTGAATCTCGCCAAAAAAATCTCCAACGGATGCAAAGGCGACCAATCAGCTCAGCACTGAATTTATGTCTCACGCAAAGAATACGCAGAGAATACGCAGAGATTACGCAGAGAATTTCCTTAGGAGCCAGGAATGGATTACCGCATGTATATCGATGGCCGATTTGTCGAGGCCGAGAATAAACTGACGCGCGACGTCCACAATCCCGCCTTGGGCGAAGTGATGGCAAAAGTGCCGGAAGCGAGCGCGGCGGATATGGAACAGGCTATCGCTGCGGCTCGGCGCTCGTTTGATTCCGGACCTTGGCGTAAGACCACGGCGCAAGATCGAGGCCGGGCGCTTTTCAAAATTGCCGCTGCGATCAAAGCTCATCAATGAAATCGCAGACCTGCCCAAAGGCGTGGTCAACATTGTCACTGGAGACGGCCCGATTGCCGGTGCGGTGCTGGTGAAGAGCCACGATAT
The DNA here is from genome assembly GCA_050732395.1 of bacterium. Taxonomy (GTDB): domain Bacteria; phylum Zhuqueibacterota; class Zhuqueibacteria; order Zhuqueibacterales; family Zhuqueibacteraceae; genus JBIOXB01. The sequence continues at coordinate 8,629 of JBOHQX010000347.1, read as the reverse complement.
TGACAAGATCGCTTTCACCGGCAGCCTGGAGGTTGGCCGCAGCATTCTCAAAACTGCGGCTGAAACCAACCTCAAAAAAGTCACGCTCGAGCTCGGCGGCAAATCGCCCAACATATTTTTCCCCGACGCGGATTTCGAGGCTGCCATTGACGGCGCGTTGTTTGGAGTTTTCTTCAATCAGGGTGAGGTATGCTCGGCGGGCTCGCGCGTCTTAGTGGAAAAGAGCAGCTATAAAAATTTCGTCGAAGCCATGGTGGAAAAGGCCAAACGCATCAAGCTCGGCAATGGCATGGATCGAATTACCAAGATGGGCCCGCTTGTTTCAACGGAGCAACGCGATCGCGTCGAGCGTTTCATCATGATCGGCAAACAAGAGGGTGGAAGAGCGTTGCTTGGCGGCGAGCGCCCATCCGGCGAATTGGCGCGAGGCTATTTTGTCGTCCCCACGATTTTTGACAACGTCGACAACGACTCGCGCCTCGGAAGAGAAGAAGTATTTGGCCCGGTAGTGGCGATCATGCCTTTTGAAAACGAGACCGAAGCGGTGCACATCAATCTCAATCCCAATCCCATCGGTTGGTATTGAGGACATGTCACAGGGTAGTCCCATGCAGATTCCAAGTGATCATCATCTATTCAATACTAAAGTATTCTTTTTTCTGACAAAATTTGCCTTGCATTTTTTTCGCCAAAACCTTACAATTAAAGCCGTCTTTTGAATTCCTCTAGATTCGAAATAAAAAACCGTTTGTGAGGAGCTTTTCTCATGGCCAAACAACAATCCTTCGGCGAGAAAATCGCCAAGCAGAAAGCTAAAGCCGCGGAAGAAGGTATCGTGATCAAATTGATCGAATCCAAAAGATCCGCCGACGGCAGAAGCTGGAAATTCAACGAACGCATTGTGCGTGTAAAAAACTTGGATGAGCTGGACAAGATTCAATAAAAAATGTTTCTCCATCATGATTTCCGGAAAGGTGTCATCAAATGGCGCGTCGTTGTCAAGTGACAGGTAAAAAACCGGCGAGCGGCAATCAGATCAGCCACGCTCATAACGTCACCAAAAGGCGTTTTCTACCCAACCTGAAAAAGAAGAGATACTGGGTGCCGGATGAGAATCGTTTCGTAACGCTGACGGTTTCTACGCACGGGATGAAGATCATCGATCGTGTGGGTATTGCGCAGGTGCTTCGTGAAATGCGCGCGCGCGGAGAGAAGCTGCGTTACGGCAGTTCTAAGAAAGACGCCGCGGCCGTGGCTGCGAAAAATGCCAAGAACGCCAAATCGGTAGAGGCGGCGTAGCGCGAATGAGCACGTTGTAGCTTGCCAGCCGATCCCGCAAAAATTTCTTGGTTGCGGCGCAATCTCGCGCCCGTTCCAGCTCATCATATGGCCGAAAAGACCCCCACACGATATTTGGATACCTTCGGGGCGTTCGCGTCCACGGCGTGCGCGGTGCATTGCTTGCTCACGCCGGTGGTGATTGCGGTGTTGCCGTTACTCGGCGCGAGTATTTGGGCGACGCCATGGCTCGAAAACGGTGCGGTGCTTCTTGCCCTGGTCTTGGGACTTACCTCATTGTTGCACGGCTATTCACATCATCGCCAATTCCGCGCGCTGGGGTTGTTGCTGGGCGGAGTGGTGTTATTGATAGCCGGCAGATGGATGATTGGTCACGCTTCCCAGCTTTGGGAAACTGTCTTCGTCGTCGCCGGCGGCATGTCGGTCGCCGGTGCGCATTTGATCAACCGGCGATTGTGCCAGGCGTGCGACACGTGCCACCATTCGTGAAGGAATAAAGCAGATAAATTTGTCACACGTTACACCTTACACGTTATACTTTACTCGTGTAACGTGTAAGGTGTAACGTGTTCTTCAGTATTAGAACTCGGTATTTTCCCTAAGGGGTCGTTCATGGATCAGGAATTGTTGCAGATCCTCTGCTGTCCGCAAACCAAAGTACCGGTGGAATTGCTCTCCAGTCCAGATTTAGAAAAGCTCAATCGTGCGATCGCCGAGGGCAAGATCAAACAAGTCGACGGTGCGACTTTGAAAAAGCCGGTGACCGAAGCCCTGATTACGCGCGATCGCAAAACGATCTACCGCGTGGATGACGGCATTCCAATCATGCTGATTGAACAGGGCATTTCCGCCGCGCAGATTTAGAATGCATCGGGCAATTTAGAACCACGAAACTCACGAAATGCATGAAAAATAGCATGCTTGAAATAACGACGATCTACGATTAGCGAACTGCGATTTCAGACGTCGCCGATCCCGTCGTAATTCGAAAGTCTTCAATCGGAAATCAATCATTCTTGGGGGTGGCGCCATGCCTGCTGGGGTTTGGGGAGGTTGCCTCGTTGTGTTCAATTCTTTTCTCCTGCTCTGCTCCGCGCAAGAAGCACTCATCGAAAAGCTCTCCCAACAAGAACAAGAAAGTGGTGACGACGCCGAGAATATTCTGCAAGAATTGCTCACGGCGCCGCTGGACTTGAACCTTGCGACGCCGGAAGAATTGCGGCGTTTACCCTTTCTAGCCCGCCTGCAAGTCGAAGCTTTTCTTTCCCACCGCAAAACTACAATATACTATTCCAAGTTAGCGGACGCCCTCTCGGCGTTGCGAGTGAGCGGCGACACACTGGCGCTCTGCCGGTCCGTTTTTATCGTCTCCGTGCCACAATCGCTGCAATCAGACAAAGCTTGGCACGGCCGTCTGCGCTGGCGCGTTGCCAGGCCGGTTGAAATCGACGCACGCTGGCCGGGTCCTCCATATCGCAGTTATCAAAGCGTGCAAATTCAGCGAGGAGAAATCCAGGCTGGCGTGTTGCTGGAACGCGATCCCGGCGAAAGCAACTGGGCCGATCATATGGTCCATTACGTGCAATGGCAAAAGCAACAAGCGCACAGCGGCTGGAAAATCGTTTTGGGAAATTACCAAGTCGAATGGGGGCACGGGCTTACGTTTTGGAGCTCGTATCGGAGCAGCATCTCTACCGACGCGCAGGCACCGGCGCGGCTCTGGGCCCGTGGCGTGCGGCCGTTCCTTTCAGCTTATGAAAACCCTTCGCTTTACGGCGGCGCGCTGTTGCGGCGCTCGCGCGTGTGCCATTTCCTGGGCTTCGCCAGTGTGCAAAAACGTGACGCACATCTGAGGGACGGAATCCATGCCGTGCGCTACAACAGCTCCGGGTATCATCGCAGCGCGAGGGAGATCGCGGAGCAAAACAACTTGCAGGAAAAAGCCTGGGGCGGCGGCGTGCAAATCGGAGACTCCGGACACTCTTTGGGCTTGCTCATCTACGCCGCGGAATATTCCAATCCCTGGCAGGTTGATGATGCCGCTGCCGATTTTTTCGCTTTTACGGGAAGGCGCTATGGCGTTGCCAGCATTACCGGAAATTGGCAGGGACGGGATCTAGCCACTAGTTTCGAGATCGCAACTTCGCATCGCGGCGGAAAAGCGGGCTCTTTGGTATTTGCGGGAGAACAAAAAAGATGGGCATGGACGCTGGCGCTTCATCGCTTCGAGGTAAATTTTCATAGTCCGCACGGCCTCGGCCCGGCCGCTAATCACAACTCGTCTGCGGGCGGGTCCGGATATGAAGCGGGTCTTACCGCTAAGCCGTTCGCGACGATAACCGGCGAATTTCATTATCAGCGCTCGCAAACGCTTTGGCGAACCTCCACCTTGCCCTTGCCGGGGCCGCGCCATCGCTTCGGCGGCTATATCGAATGGCATGCGCAAGCGCAACTGCATTTTACCTTGCGTTATTATCGCAACGGCAACGAGTATCTGCAGGGCACCGGCCTTGCCTTCTCCCAACAAATGCCGCAACAGGTCGAAAACGTTCGGATCGAGCTGTCACAGTGGTTTGACAGCAGATTTAGGTTGCGCCCTCGTCTGAATTTCGCACGAGCGCTGCAGCAGCAGGCGGTGCTCATCCCGGCGGTAGCCGCACCCGCGCCGGCGCACGCATGGCGCCGGCGAGAAACCGCCGGTCGCTGGGGCACGGCATTGTCACTCGATTTTATCTGGAAAATTTCAAACAGTATTCACTTGAGCCTCCGGCACGTGATTTTCGATACCGCGGTTCCAATTTACGATTACGAAAACGATCTGCCCGGCATTTTTACCGTACAGGCCCTCCGCGAACGGGGCGCCAGAAGGTATATCTATTTACATCTCAAGACTTTCGGGCATTTCGAACTGAGCAGCAAGATTGCCGAGACGGAACGGCAGATCTCGGTTTTCCGGCTGCAGAAAGAGCTCTCTTGGGGTGCACAGATCGACTGGGTACGTTGATTCTCATCGCAAAAACCTCTTTGCACAAATTCGCAAAACGACCATGTATGCACACCGTGCCAGGCTCATTGCGGGTGCCCTTCGCCAAGGTCTCGGGGGACTAAGTACGAAATTGTTATTGACAACCTTTGCGGCGCAGCTTATATTTCATATTGACTTCGGGCGAATCCACCAAACGGAAAACATGAGCAACCTGATTCAAAAAATCACCGAGCTCGCATATTTGTCGTACGCGCGCATGCAGAGCCAGGAAGAGGTGATCGACATGCAGGATCACCTTTCCCAGATCTTGACGGCTCTGATCATCGCACCCTCCGGCCCGCAAGCATATCCCCCGGCGGCGCGGCTGTTTCGGGAGCTGCAGCAAATCTTTCCAGACGCGCATTTTTCCCTGCTGGTTGTAAAGCGCTTTGAGGCAGACGCGCATTCCCATGAAAATCTTCAGGTCATTACCTACGAAGCCGAGCAGATCGGTTTTCATGGCTTGCCCAAGAAAGAATTGCAGGACATCATCCGCGCCCGTCGTTTCGACCTGGTCGTCGATCTGAACTGCGATTTTGATTTGGCAGCCGCGTGTTTGTGCCAGGTGAGCAACGCCAAGCTGCGCGTGTGCTTGCAGAATCCGCAGCGCGACTCGCTGTACAATTTTCAAGTGCGCGTCGCCGACCATCATAGCGTCGAATTGAAGTACGACAGCCTGCTCAAATACCTCTCGATCTTCAGACCATTGCCCAATGCCCCCGCACAGGATCTGATGCCTGTTTGAAGCATTCCGCAGCACGCACTCACATCGGAGCATGACAGCATGGCGAGGAATTCGAAAAAGGTCACCCCGCGCGGGCGCCCATCCGTCCCCGGGCGCCCGCGTGTATTTGCGCACACCGGCAGGCTCCACTCCGATGCGCTTTTTCGCGAATACTATTGTCTCTACAAAATCGCTGCAACCATGACGGCGGAGATGGACGCCGATCGCACGCTGCGCGAAGTGAAAAAAATCGTGCGCGCTACGTTTCGGCCGCAGCAATATTCGCTGATGCTGCTGGCGGAAGATTCCCAATCGCTGTCCCTCAAAAGCCATTTTGGTTTCGGGACCGCGCGCGCCCGGCAATTTCAAGCTCCTCTCGATGACGGCATTTTGGCTAAGGCTATCCGGCGCAGACAATATCTCTATATTCCTGATTTGAAAAGCGCCTCCATGCGCTCCAGTGATTACCCCGGCAGCCGCCTCAAACAAGGTGCTTTTCTCACGCTGCCGTTGTGCGTGCACGGCCACACGCAGGTATTGGGGGTGGTCAATCTCTATCGCCGCCAGCCCAACAGCTTTGCCTCACACGAGATTCAGTTGCTGCGTAAGATTACCGCACAACTCGCGCAGGTGCTGCAGAATATCTCCCTCTATCATGCCACGCGTGCGCTTTCCATTACCGATTCCCTGACCGGGATTTTCAACCGCCGCCACTTCAACGAGCGCTATGCCACCGAGTTCATGCGCGCCGCGCGTTACCAACGGCCGTTGTCCGTGATCATGATCGACCTCGATCATTTCAAGAAATTCAACGATACCCACGGTCATTTACTCGGCGACCGCGTCTTGCGCATGGCGGCGCAGGTGCTGGATGAAAATATTCGCAAAGCCGATATTCTCGCGCGCTACGGCGGCGAAGAGTTTGTTGTCATTTTGCCGGAAATCGACAAAGCCCATGGCCGGCAGGTGGCGGAGAAGCTGCGCCGTGCGATTGCGAACGCCACGTTTCCCAAAGCCGAAAACCAGCCTTTCGGCTGTCTTACCGCCTCGGTGGGCCTCGCCTCTTTTCCAGAGGATGCACAGGACGGAAACGCGTTGCTGGCACTGGCAGACCAGGCGCTGTATGAAGCAAAGGCGCGCGGGCGGAATCAAGTCGTGGTTGCCTTTGAAAAGAAAGCAGATTCACGCAGTAAGTTGAAGAAGGCAGGCACGAATTATGCGGTTTCGAGTTGAGCTGCTGCTCTTGATTGAAAATCTCACTTATACAAGCCAACAAAAGCTGTTACTGCAGGGAAATCTTCAAACGATCCGTACGGTGCTTTCATCCACGTGGAATGAATTTTTGCGCTCTTGTTGCCGGTCACTCAAGAGCCCTTTCGCCCTGGCCCGGCTGATGGATCGCGGCGAGATCGCGCAGCGCCTTCTCCGCTTCCAGCCGCCTCACCTGGGCGGGGTACTGCATTCGCAATATCGCACGATAGTGGTCTGCTGCTTTGGTATAATCCCCCCGCATTAGATAGGCGCGCCCCAACATCCAGAAAATCTCTTCGGCCGCGGCCTCGTTCTGGCCCGCGTTTTTGTGCGCGCGCTGGAGAGAGGCAATGGCCCGATCGAGCTCGTTACGGTCGAAGTAGAAATCAATAATGAAAATTCTTCTGGCACCCGACAAATGCGCCAATCCCAGCAAGTAATGCGCCCGCCAATCATCTTGATGCGCCGCAACATATTTTCGCAATCTTGATCCCGCTTGCTCAAAATCGCCGCGCCGGATCAGGTTCTTTGCTTGCTCGACCGGATCTGCGGCAGGATCAGAGTCGCTGCGCAAGCTGCTCGACACCTCGCCTGTTGGACTGATGAGAGCCTGATAACGAGGATTATCCCAGTAGCGGGGTTTTTGCGACAGCGCATACCATCTGCCCGCGAAAATGAGAAGCACCAGGGCCGGAACAAAAATCAGAAGCGGCCTCGGCCACAGCCTGCGGGCAAAATCTCTGACGCCGGCGCTGACCGCCCCCGTCCATTTTGCGATCTTGAACTCCGGCTTCGCGATCGCTCCCTCTGCACTCCGCGCCATAGCCCATGCGATTTTTCGCCAGCGGACTTCATGACCGCGCTCCGAGGTTGCCGGCGCCTCAGCGAGCAGCGCAAAGAAATCGGTGAGCTGCAGCAGCTCGCTGGCGCACTTTTCACACCAAGCGAAATGCTCGCGCAGGCTGTCCATACGCTCGGCAGGCAGCTCGCGCTGATGATAGGCAATCAAATCTTCAGGCTGTGGGCAAGGGCCGGAGGTCTTGCGTTTGGAGCGGCCAGCATGAAGAATGAGCTGATCGAGCTCGCTATCGGATAATTGGGGCATGTTTCACTCCGGATTGTCGACGTCACGAATTCTGTAGCAAAAATCTTTGCTGATTTGCAGCGATTTCACACTGAATAGCCTGGAAAGCCTGGTCCTGCAATTTCTGCCTGAATCGTCACTTGTCGAGACCATGTTGCTGCAGGCAGGCGCGCAGGGCTTTTCTTGCTCTCTGCAATTGTTCTTTCACCGTGTACACCGCAACTTGCATTATTTTTGCGACTTCTTCTTGTGTGTGGCCCTGAACGCAAAACAGCCTTAAAGTTTGCCGCATACGCGGCGGCAAGCGCTCAATACAAGCTTCCAGGCGCTGCAAGATCTGCTCGCGCCTCATACTTTCTTCGCGGGCGAATTGCTCCGGCGCAAGGTCCGCCCAGACTTCGGCCGCCGTATCGTTGGGCACAGCTTCCGATGCTTCAAATTTTCGGCGTCTCCTGCCACTTCCGATGAACCTGCACATTTCATGGTAAGAAACCGCGCGAAACCAGGAATCAAACTTCTCCACTTCCACGAGGGTATCGATATGGCGAAAGACCCGGAGAAAAATTTCTTGCACGACGTCGTCGCGATCGTGGTTGTTCATGCCGAACCGGAAGGCCAGATAGTCCAGCTTGGGACCATAATGGTCATACAGGATTCGCCATTCCGGAAGTTGCGCGAAGGCGATTTCCAATTGTTCGCGGCGTGTGCGGTCGGTTTCTACTTTTATCTTTTGACGAAACTCTTTGAGCACGTTGACGGTTTGTTTGACGCGAGAGCAAGGGCTTTCCACGCGCCCCGCTTGAACCGGTCCTAGCGAATGTTCCATTCGCTTCACCTCCGGAACGAGAGCTAACAATCATCAGACTTCAAAACCCAGAACCCAGAGGCCGGAATCCAACGGGAGATTGAGGAGCTAGACGCAGCCGTTATTGTTTGGGCTTTGGGTTTTGGAATTTCATCGACACTTCAAATGGCCAAACACGTCCAAAAAAACTTGAAGGAATTTTGTAGTACCTTTTCGAGGTGCGGGGTCTTTTATTTGCAGGTTGATCAAATCTCATAAATTCGAGTGAATTTTGCAAGATGAATTGCAATTCCAGAACAAAATTTTTGAGAGTTTTGATCTCGAGAAGAGCGGGAATAGCGGTATCGGGATCTTGGCCTCAGAGCCTGTCCGAAAACCTCGTCCTGTCATGCTGAAAGTATCCCGCAAGGGCCTTACGGATTGGTAGGTTCGGCACCCACG
>JBOHQX010000346.1:0-13342 GCA_050732395.1 bacterium | reverse complement strand
AAACTGCTGACTACCTAAAAAATTTCCAATGCCCTTTTGCTTTTTTCTTTTTGCCTTTTGTTTTTTGCACTTCGATCGTGGGCGGTACAGGAGTTGAACCTGTGACCTCTTGCATGTCAAGCAAGCGCTCTAACCAGGCTGAGCTAACCGCCCGAAAATTTATCACCGCCCGGGCGCTCTTTTTTTATTTTTTTATTAAAAGAAAAATGAATTACAGCGCCCGGGCGGTAGTATAAAAAAAGCGCGACGCTGAAAATCGGTCACGCTTTTTGAGTAAGACGAAAGCAAGCCGCGTCAACTTGTTGTTTTGAAACCTCCTTCGCATATCGAAAAACGGTGAAAAGTAATGGTCAGATGCCAAAAAGTCAACCGTTTTTTCAAGGAGTTTTTGTTTGACCTTGAAGTAGGCGTTCTGCAAGCGTTTGCACAAGAGATTTTATTTTCCAGAAATTGAATTTCATCTTGACAGTATGGGCGATAATTGTGTATCTTAAATCGGACTAAAAGAGTCGTATTTTATGCTGAAATTATCGCGCAAATCTGAATATGGCATTATCGCGTTGAAATTTATGCTCAATCGTGGTGCTGGTACTTTGTCCACCACACGCGAAATCGCCACGCGATTCAAGATTCCGGAACAACTGATGGCGAAGATTCTGCAAAAACTGGTGAAGTCTGGGCTTCTGATCAGCACCCAAGGTGCGCATGGCGGTTATATGCTAGCTCTGCCGCCGGAAAAAATCACGATTGCCAGAATCGTGGAAAGCATTGAAGGGCCGGTGGGTATTGTTGATTGCGTGGTCTCAGGCGACGATTGCCAATGTGCGCAATTCGAAGAAGGCGTGTGCAACATCGACGAACCATTTGCGCGGATTCAACTGGAGTTTAAAAACTTTCTCAATGGCATTTCGCTGGCGGATTTGAATCGCCCAGCGGCACAGAAGAATTCTTTGATACAGATTCAAGTTTTGACAAACTGATCGGGCATTTCAAGAGGCTATGCCAGAGAACTAAGGAGAAGATGGTTATGATTACTCTGACCTCGAAAGCAGCGATGGAAGTAAAGAAGATTATGACCCAGGAAAACGACCAGCAGCTGGCCTTGCGCGTGGGTGTACAGGGTGGCGGCTGCTCCGGGCTTTCTTATTTTTTGTCTTTGGATAAGGATCAGCGCACTGACGATCACGTCGTGGAATCGAACGGCGTGAAGATCTTACTGGATTCCAAAAGCGCGCTATATTTGGAAGGCGCAGAGGTGGATTTCACCGACGGCCTGCAAGGCTCGGGCTTCACGTTCAGAAATCCCAATGCGGCGCGCACGTGTGGTTGCGGCCATTCGTTTCAAGCGTGATTTTTCGTACCCCTGCTCCTCCTAGGGCAATCATGGAAACATGAAAAAATTTCCGCCCACCAGGAGCGGGGACAACAACATTTGAGGTTTGGTAATGAGCACCGAAGTAGCAACCATAGAGCAACTGACGCGCACGGAATACAAGTACGGCTTCATCACAGATATCGAAACCGATGTTGCGCCCAAAGGCTTGAACGAGGACATCATTCGCCTGATTTCGAAAAAGAAGAACGAGCCGGAATTCATGCTGGAGTGGCGTTTGAAGGCGTTTCGGCAATGGCTGAAAATGAAAGAACCGCACTGGTCGAACGTGTATTATCCGGCGGTGAATTATCAAGACATCATTTATTACGCCGCGCCCAAAACGCCCAAGAAATTGAACAGTCTCGATGAAGTCGATCCCACACTACGCGCGACTTTTGAAAAGCTGGGGATTTCATTGGGCGAACAAGAACGTCTGACCGGCGTCGCCGTCGATGCAGTGATGGACAGCGTATCGGTCGCCACCACATTCAAGGCGGAGTTGGCCAAGCTCGGCATCATCTTTTGTTCTTTTTCAGAAGCGGTGCAGGAACACCCGGATTTGGTGCGCAAATATCTCGGCTCGGTCGTGCCCTATACCGATAATTTCTTTGCGTCTTTGAATTCCGCGGTATTCAGCGACGGCTCATTCTGCTACGTGCCCAAGGGCGTGCGCTGCCCGATGGAGCTCTCGACTTATTTTCGGATCAATACCGCGAATACGGGACAATTCGAGCGCACCTTGATTATTGCCGATGAAGGCGCCTACGTGAGTTATCTCGAGGGCTGTACCGCGCCGCGCCGCGACGAGAATCAATTGCACGCGGCCGTCGTTGAGCTGGTCGCTCACAAGAATGCGACGGTCAAATATTCCACGGTGCAAAACTGGTATCCCGGCGATGCAGAAGGCCGGGGCGGCATTTACAATTTCGTCACCAAGCGCGGCATCTGCCTGGAAGAAAACGCCAAGATTTCGTGGACACAAGTGGAAACCGGCTCGGCGATCACGTGGAAATATCCCAGCGTGATTTTGAAAGGCGATAATTCCCACGGCGAGTTTTACTCCGTGGCCGTGACCAATAATCGCCAACAGGCGGACACCGGCACGAAGATGATTCATCTCGGCAAAAACACGCGCAGCAACATCGTGTCCAAAGGCATTTCCATCGGCCGCAGCAACAATTCTTATCGCGGCCTGGTGAAAGTCGGCCCGAAAGCGGAACATGCGCGCAATTTTTCGCAATGCGATTCTTTGTTGATCGGCGACAAATGCGGCGCACACACGTTTCCGTATCTGGAAATCAACAACCAAACCGCGAAAGTCGAGCACGAAGCCACGACTTCGAAAATCGGTGAAGATCAGCTCTTCTATTGCCGGCAACGCGGAATTGCGCTGGAAGACGCGGTGAGCTTGATCGTCAACGGCTATTGCAAGGAGGTTTTCCGCGAATTGCCCATGGAGTTCGCGGTCGAGGCGCAAAAATTGCTTGCCATCAGTCTGGAGGGGAGCGTGGGTTGAGAGCAGGGATCAGTGTTCAGTAATCAGTGTTTAGTGAGTAGTGATTAGCTTGACAATGTTAAGTTAAATTCGCGCCACCTCAATCTGTCATGCTGTAAGCATCTTCCCTAGGTTTTGGTTCGGCCCTCTTGGGAAGATTCCTGCGGAATGACAGGGAATGGGGGCGTTGAGGGCTAACTTAACATTGTCAAGTTAGTAGTTGGGTAGCAAATTCGTCAAGGATCTCATTCGCATCTGAAGGTAGCAGGAGAGAACTCCTTGCGGTCATGATGAATTGAGAGCAAGAGCCCTGGTTACACTGCACTAACTAGCATAGTGATTTTGAGTAGGTAAAAAGTTAAGGAAGACAGCAGCATGTTGAGTATACGTAATTTGGAAGTTTCGGTGGAAGGCGTGAAGATTCTGCGCGGCGTGAACCTGGAAGTCAGTTCCGGCGAAGTGCACGCGATCATGGGACCAAATGGCTCGGGCAAGAGCACACTCGCCAACGTGCTGGCGGGGCGTGAAGGTTACACCATTGACGCCGGTGAGGTTCTTTTCAACGGCGAGGACCTGGCCGAAATGACTCCGGAAGATCGCGCGCGCAATGGTTTGTTCATGGCGTTTCAATATCCCGTGGAAATTCCGGGCGTGGGCATCGCCCAATTCATGAAAGCCGCCGTCAACGCCGTACGCGGACAGCGCGGTCAACCGCCGATCGATACCATGGAATTTCTCGGCTTGATGAAAGAGAAAATGCGTTTCGTGGGCATTGACGAAAAACTGATCCACCGCGCGGTGAATGAAGGTTTTTCCGGCGGCGAAAAAAAACGCAACGAGATTTTCCAGATGGCGATGCTCGATCCCAAGCTGGCAATTCTCGACGAGACCGATTCCGGCCTGGACATCGACGCGCTGCGCATCGTGGCCAATGGCGTGAATAGTTTGAAAAGAAAAGACAATGCCATCGTCGTCGTCACCCATTACCAACGTCTGCTCAATTACATCGTGCCGGATCATGTGCACGTGCTGGTGGAAGGCCGCATCGCGGAATCCGGCGATAAGACTTTGGCGCTCAAGCTGGAAGAGCACGGGTACGATTGGATCAAAGACGAGATGATTGAAGCTGCGACGGCTTGAGCGAGGCCCGCTTTGCCGCTTGTGCAAAGGCAGGGAACTACGAAGCATGCAGTGGTCACTGGCTTCCACCCCCAACCGCGGGTCGGGAAGGACAATACCTGGAATCTCATTACGAGTTGCAACTTATGGATAAAATGGTGCAATCACACACGGACGCAAAGGCGTGGCATCTCTCCAATTTCGATGTCTTCGAAAGCAAGCTGAACGGCAGCAGCGGCACGCCGTTCCACGAAATACGCAAATCGGCGATTTCGAAATTTTCCGAGTTGGGCTTTCCCACGACGCGCAACGAGGAATGGAAGTATACCAATATTGCCCCCATCGCGAGTCAGAAATTCAAGCTGGCGGCTGATGCGACCCATCTGCACGCCAAGATTTTATCGCCCTACACGTTCGGCAGCATGCCGCAGAATTTGTTGGTGTTCGTCAATGGCCGCTTTGTCAAAGAGTGGTCGCACGTCGCCGCGCGGGCGAAGGGGTTGGTGATCGACAGCCTGGCCAGCGTACTCGAGGGCGACGGCGAAGTGGCGCAGAAATATTTAGCGAAATACGCCGACTTCGAGAACGAATCTTTCACCGCATTGAATACCGCCTTCACGCATGACGGCGCGTTCTTGCGCGTGCCCGCGGGCACAGTTTTATCCGAACCGATCCATCTCTTGCATCTCTCGGTGGAAGCCCAGTCTCCATGGCTCACCCATCCGCGCAACTTGATGGTCGTTGGCGCAGCCAGCCAGGTGCAGATCATCGAAAGCTATCACGCCCTGTCGGAGCACGTTTATTTCAACAACGTCGTTTCCGAGATCGTGGTGGAGCCGGATGCGTTCGTTGAGCACGTGCGCATTCAAAATGAGAGCAAAAAAGCATTTCACATCGCCACGCGTGAAGTGCATCAAGGCCGCGGCAGCAGATACTCATCCATCAGCATCGATGTCGGCGGCGCGCTGGTGCGCAATAATTTTCATTTGCGCCTGAATGCGCTGAATTGTGAAGGCAATCTGTGGGGCTTTTACATGGCCTCCGGCGTCCAGCACGTCGACAATCATACACTGATCGATCATGCCATGCCGCATTGTCAAAGCAACGAGCATTACAAGGGTATCTTGGCGGACAAGGCGCACGGCGTTTTCAATGGTAAAGTGATGGTGCGCCCGGATGCTCAGAAAACCAACGCTTACCAAAAGAACCAGTGCCTGCTTCTGTCCGACGAAGCAGTGATCAACAGCAAACCGCAATTGGAAATTTTTGCCGACGACGTGAAATGCAGCCATGGCGCGAGCATCGGTCAGCTCGACGATGAAGCACTGTTTTATTTGCGCTCCCGCGGCCTCGGTGAAGCCGAGGCCAATTCATTGTTACGCCAAGCCTTCGCCGGCGATATATTGAATCGTATCACGATCGCGCCCGTGCGCGCGCAATTGGATGAAATGATACACGCCGCGTTCGAAAAGGTCTGATATGACAACCAGAATCGAGCCACCTCTCACACCCGCGGCCAGGCTTCAGCACCGCGCGGGCTTTGACGTCGAAAAAATCCGTTCCGATTTTCCGATTCTGCAGGAAATGGTGCACGGCAAAAGACTGGTATATCTCGACAATGCCGCCACCGCACAGAAGCCGAAAGCCGTCATCGAGGCGCTGGTGAATTACTACCAGCACCAAAACGCAAACATCCATCGCGGCGTCTATCACTTGAGCGAGATCGCGACCGCGGCTTACGAGAATACGAGACACCTGGTTAAGAAATTCCTGAACGCCGCATCGGAGAAGGAAATTATTTTTACCGGCGGGACGACGGCAGGCGTCAATCTCGTGGCGCAGAGTTACGGTCGCAAGCAACTGCGGGAGGGCGATGAGATCGTCCTTTCCACGATGGAACATCATTCCAATCTCGTACCGTGGCAAATGTTGTGCGAAGCCACGGGTGCGCGCTTGCGCGTCATTCCGATCAATGAAAATGGCGAGCTCATTCTGGAGGCTTACGAACGCCTTCTCCATGAGAGAACCAGGCTGGTGGCCGTGGTTCATGTCTCCAACTCGCTCGGCACGATCAACCCGGTCAAGGAAATCATCGCGCAGGCACATGCGCGAAATATTCCGGTGCTGGTTGACGGCGCGCAAGCCGTTCCCCATCAGCGCGTGGACGTGCAAGATCTGGATTGCGATTTTTACGTCTTCTCGGCGCATAAAGTATTTGGTCCCACCGGCATCGGTGTTTTGTATGGAAAAGAAAGCTTGCTCGAAAAAATGCCGCCTTATCAAGGCGGCGGCGACATGATCAAATCCGTCTCCTTCGAGAAGACCACCTATAATGATTTGCCCCATCGTCTCGAGGCCGGCACGCCCAATATCAGCGGCGTGATCGGCTTGGGCAAAGCCCTGGAATACGTACAAAGTATCGGCTACGATCAGATCGCCGCTCATGAAAAAGAGCTGCTGCACGAAGCCACGGCGGCGCTGGCCGGCATCCCGTCCCTACGTATCGTTGGCACCGCGAGAGAGAAGGCAGCGGTGATTTCGTTCGTGCTGGAGGGCATCCATCCGCACGACGTCGGAACGATTCTGGATCGAGAGGGCATCGCGATTCGCACCGGCCACCATTGCACGCAACCGGTGATGGCGCGCTTCAACATTCCCGCAACCTCGCGCGCCTCATTTGCATTCTACAATACGGCTTCAGAAATCGAGGCGCTGGCCAAGGGTGTTCATGGGGTGATCAAGCTGATGGGTTGAGACGGGATGGTACGGTCGGGATAGAAATTCTCGGTTACACGTTACACCTTACACGTGTAACGTGTAAGGTGTAACGTGTAAAATCGGTCACTCTTATCGCTGTTGTTGCCCAGCAGGCGTGTGAAGGTCATAAATGGAAGATCTCAAAGAGCTTTACCAGCAAGTCATTCTGGATCACAATAAGAATCCGCAGAATTACGGGCGGCTGGAAAACGCGAATCGTACGGCTGAGGGTTACAATCCGTTGTGCGGCGATCGTGTGGAGCTTTTTTTTCAGGTACAGGATGGTGTCATTCAAGACATTCGTTTCCTGGGATCGGGTTGTGCCATCTCAAAGGCTTCGGCCTCGGTCATGACCACAGAATTGAAAGGCAGAACGATAGCCGAAGCCGAAGAACTATTCAGGAGATTTCAGCGTTTGACTACCAGCGATATCCATCATGCCGTCGACGCGAAAGATTTCGGCAAGTTAGCCGTATTTTCCGGTGTGCGCGAGTTTCCCATGCGCATCAAATGCGCGACCTTGAGCTGGCATGCGATGATGTCCGCGCTGCACCAAAGTGATAAGGCGGTTTCAACCGAAGCATAGCTTATGGAAAACCAAACTTCGACTCCCGATTTGAAACAAGCAATCGTCAAGGCATTGGAAAGCTGCTATGATCCTGAGATTCCCGTCAACATTTACGAACTGGGATTGATTTACGATATCGCTCTCGACGAAGGGAACAAGGCAAACGTGAAAATGACGTTGACTTCGCCGGCGTGCCCGGCCGCCGCGTCATTGCCCGCCGAAGTGGAGAGCAAGATCAAAACTATTCCGGGGATCATGGCGGCGAGCGTGGAAGTGGTGTGGGAGCCGCAGTGGAATCCCGGCATGATGAGCGAATTTGCAAAACTAGAATTGGGCTTCATGTGAGCAACAAAGTGAGAAAGGTCTATGGCATCCTTCAGTCTCTATAATCAACCGATGTACGATCCGGCCGCAGTGCAGCCCATGCGTGATGAATTGCTCGCCGCCGGCTTCGAGGAATTACTGGCGCCCGAGGCGGTCGATACCGCGCTGCAAAATCATTCCGGAGAAACCACGCTGGTTTTCGTCAACTCCGTTTGCGGCTGCGCCGCGGGCAGTGCGCGCCCGGGTGTGACACTCGCGTTGCAGCACCACGTTATCCCCGATCATTTGACCACGGTATTCGCCGGGCAGGATCGCGCCGCGGTCGATCGCGTGCGACAACATTACCTGGCGGAATTTCCGCCGTCTTCGCCGTCGCTGGCTTTATTCAAAAACGGCCAACCGGTTTATATGATGCACCGCCGGGAAATCGAGGGACGCTCGCCGGAGGATATTGCGAGCCGTCTGGTTAGAATATTCGAGCAACATTGCAAGGGCCAAGGACCTTCCATCAGCCCTGAACAATTTGCGCAGTTGCAACACGCCGTCGCCTGCGGTTCGAAGATTCCGCGCTTTGCCGGGCTTTGATCTCCACGGAGCTGGTGGCGATTTCAAGGCTGCTCGAGATCGCAACGAAATAGTGGCGAAGGAAGGTGGAACTTAAGATTATCGGGTTGATCAAATGGTGAGCGCCTCGGCCATGACTGACGAAGAATTGTTGGCGTTGACCAAGAACGGCCACAAATACGAATATAGCGCCGAAGAAAGCTCGAGCAAAAAATGAGTGAGTATTTTGAGAATGGCGCCCGATTGGTATTGGTGATCGACTCGAAAGCCGAAACGGTGACGGTTTATCACTCGGCGCAAGCGGCTTTGATTTTGCAGAAAACCGACTACCTTGATTGCTCCGCAGTTCTGCCCGGCTTTGTCTGCCCGGTCAGTGAGATTTTCAAAAAACGCACGCGATAATCCTCTTTTCCATCCGCATGGCGCTCGCTCCTCCCGTTCAAGACTTGTTGATGGAGCATTACCAGCATCCACGCAATTTCGGCACATTGGACGCGCCTACGCACCGTGTTTGCTGCAACAATCCGTTGTGTGGCGATCGTATCGAGCTTCAACTCACACTCTCCGCAAGCAACCGGATTCAGGCGATCAGATTTTATGGCCGGGGCTGTGTCATCAGCCAGGCTTCCGCCTCGATGATGACCGAAGCCGTTCAGGGTAAATCCCTGACCCAAGCGCTCGCATTGAGCGCTTCCTTTCAAAATCTGTTTTCTTCGGCTGCAGCGGAACGTGATTCGGCACTCGGCGTGCTGCAAGTCTTCGAGCCTATAAAAGAATCCCCCTCACGCCTTTCATGCGTCTTTTTGGCGTGGCAAGCGCTCGCCCTTTGTTTGCCGGTTGAGAACGAATCCGACGTGCACCCATCTTGACAAGAAATGCTTACCCACGAGGCGAATTCCTTTCAACCTTTCCCGCCAGAGAGCATTTTACACGCGACTCGTGACATTCGAATCTTGACATTCTCGATTTTTTTGGCTATGGTATGGCTTCAAATCGCACAATTTCAGAGTATACTCAGGGTATATCACGCGATTTGCGGCCATTGCTCCGGCGGTGAGTGAAGCGCCGAGATTTGATCGAATCGTTATTCCTTGAAAGGAGAATTGGAATGGCTGAGAAGCTGATCAATTATTCAACGCAAAATGGCTTTGCCATCATAGAGTTGAGCGATCCGCCGGCGAACACCTACACGTACGAGATGATGCGCCAGCTCGATGCCGCGATTTTAGAAGCGCGCATGGATGACGGCGCGCATGTCATCATCGTCAAAGGCGCGGGCGAGAAATTTTTCTGCGCGGGCGCGAATATTGGAATGCTGCAAAAGGTGACGCCGCGTTTCAAGTACTTCTTTTGTTTGCACGCCAATGAAACATTGAATCGTCTCGAGCAAACGCCCAAACTCGTGATTGCAGCACTGAACGGCCACTGCGTCGGCGGCGGCCTGGAGATCGCGATGGCGGCGGACATTCGCCTGGCGAAAAAAGGCGCAGGTAAAATCGGCCTGCCGGAAGTGACGCTGGGGGTGTTGCCGGGCACCGGCGGCACGCAACGGCTGGCGCGCCTGGTTGGTAAGGCCCGCGCAATCGAATTGATGGCCACCGGGCGCACGTTCGAATTCGAAGAAGCGGAGCGGCTGGGCCTCGTCCATCAGGTTCTTCCGGCCGAAAACTTCTGGGAAAAAGTTTTGGAATACGCGGGCCAATTCGTGCCGCCGAACAAGGCCGCCAAAGCCGTGGGGTTGATCAAGCGTTCGGTGCAATCCGGCGCGGAAGTTGCTTTCAGCGAGGGCCTCGCCCTCGAACGTGAATTGCAACAACAGCTCTTTCAGAGCGAGGACGCGAAGGAAGGCTTGTCCGCATACGTGGAGAAAAGAAAAGCGAGCTTTGCCGGGAAGTAAACAGTTTCCCTGGTTATCAATTCATTTCAGGAATGGAGACGCGGTGGCATGGCTTTACCATTGTTAGACGAAAGCCTGCAAAGAAGCATCGACTTGATCCGGCGCAAGGTGATCGAGATGAGTGGGCTGGCGGAACAGGCGCTCAAGTCCGCTTTGCAAGCCTTGACCGAAGGCAATCGCACGCTGGCATATTCCGTGGTCCTGCGCGATCAATATATCGACGAAGCGGAAAAAGAGTTGGACCGGCTGTGCCTGGAGTTTCTCGTGCGGCAGCAGCCCGTGGCCGGCCATCTGCGCTTCGTGTACGCCGTCATCAAGATCAACAACGAGTTGGAGCGTATCGGCGATTATGCGGAAAGTGTCGCCCGGCAGTTTCTCGCCATCAGCTCGGTGCACGTGCCGATCTCTTATGACAAATTTCACGAGATCGCCAATCTTGCCATTCCGATGCTGCACGATGCCGCACGCGCTTTCGTCGACCAGAACGCCGAATTGGCGCGCGCGGTGATGGAACGCGAAAAAATGGTCGACAATATCCGCACCAGCATTCATTCGGAATTGATCCATCTGCGCGAGCAGGGAAAATTGCCACTGGAGGCTTTGGCGCCGCTCTTGATCGTGGCCAGCCGTTTCGAGCGCGTCGCGGACCAGGCCTGCAACATGTGCGAGGAAGTATTGTACATGTGCACGGGCGAATATATCAAGCATCAGGGCACGGAAGTGTTCCGCGTGCTGTTTGTGGACAATGGCAATTCGAGCCGCAGCCAGATGGCCGAGGGCATCGGCAACGCCCTGGGGTTGAACAAATTCATTTTTAGCAGCGCGGGCATCAGCCCGCGCGGCGGCTTGGATCCGCGTGCGGTGCGTTTCATGCAGGAAAAGGGGATCAACATCTCCCGCCAGAATTCCAAATCCATCGAGCAAATTCCCAATCTCGAACACTATCAAGTCATCATCGCGCTGAGTAAGGACGCGCATAGGGCTTTCCCGTCCATGCCGACGAAGGTGGTTAGCATTCCCTGGGAATTGCCCGATCCGGTGCAGGTGCGCGGCTCGGCGGAAGAGGTGCACTCAGCTTACGAGCATGTCTTTCAGTTTCTCGAGTTGCACATCCGCGATTTGGTACAGGCCGTTTTGGGGGAAGAGAATCTGAATAAGTAGTTCGGCACCGGTATTGACTCCGACTCAATGAAAACGAATTCGAACCAAGAGGAGTGGAAAATGAAGCCAACGTTAAAATTGCAAACGGGCATGTGGGGTTGTCTGTGCTTTGCAGTCGCATTGATTTACAATGGTTGTGGGAAAAAAGACGACAGCGGCGGGACAAAAGCCGAGAGCATCATCATTCAAAATCAAGGCTCGGACACCATGGTGAACCTCGCGCAGGCTTGGGCTGAAGAATATAAAAAAGTCGAACCTTCGGTTTCTGTGGAAGTGTCTGGCGGTGGTTCGGGTACCGGCGTCGCGGCGTTGATCAACGGCACCGTCGATATTGCGAACAGCAGTCGCAAATTGGAAGAGGGCGAGCGTGCGAAAGCACAGCAAAATACCGGCAAAGAGCCGCAGGAATTCATGGTTGGGTATGATGCGCTTGCCGTTTACGTCCATAAGGACAACCCATTGAACGAAATCACCCTCGAGCAGATTGCGCAAATATACAGCGAGGGTGGTACGATAACCAAGTGGTCACAACTCGGTGTGCAGAACGCGAACTGCGCCAATGACGAAATCGTCCGCGTCAGCCGTCAAAATAATTCCGGCACCTATCATTATTTTCGTGAAGCGGTTTTAGGCAAAGGCCACGATTTCAAGCTCGGCTCGGTTGATATGAATGGCTCGAAGGACGTCGTTGAGTTGGTGAGCAAAACGCTGTGCGCCATCGGCTACAGCGGCATGGGCTACGCCACGCCCAACGTCAAAGTACTGCGACTTGCCAAGAAAAGTGGCGGCCCGTTTGTCGCGCCGTCTATCGCGTCCACACTGGACCACACCTATCCGGTTTCCCGCCCGTTGTTCATGTACACGTTGGGCGCGCCGAACGAACACATTAGCAAATATCTCGACTGGATTCATTCCGATGCCGGTCAGCAGATCGTCAAGGAAAGCGGCTATGTGCCGTTGCCAAAAGACGGCAGCATGAGTGAAACTCCCGCTAAGGAATAAGTTGAGATGACGAGCAAACGCCGCTTGGGAGCTCTGACCGAGCCCATCATTGAAGGATTGATTCGGTTTTGTGGTGTCAGCGCCATCTTGTTTGTTCTCGGTATTTTTTTCTTCGTGTTTCGCGAAGGCTCGGATTTCCTGATCCAGAAACTGAATTTTAAACAGTTTTTCACCAGTCCCGAGTGGTATCCGGACTCTCCCAGCAACAAGCGATACGGCATACTGGCTTTGTTAGCTGGGACCGCTAGCGTGAGCGTGTTATCAATGCTCCTCGCCGTTCCATTCGGATTGGGAGCGGCGATTTTTATCTCGGAATTTTGTGGTACGAAGCTGAAGGAAACGCTGAAGATCCTCATCGAGATTCTCGCGGCCATCCCCTCCGTCGTTTGGGGGTTCATTGGCTTGATGGTGATGAACCCCATTATCATTTCATTATTTCACACCCCCATCGGCTTGAATGTACTCAATGGCGGCGTCATCGTTGCGCTCATGACCGTGCCCTTCATCGTATCGGTAAGCGAAGATTCCCTTAAAGCTGTCCCTGATTCCTATCGCGAAGCAGCGCTCGCACTGGGCGCGACGCCCTGGCAGATCGTCTATCGAGTGCTGTTGCCCGCGGCTAAAAATGGATTGTTGGCTGCCGCTTTGTTAGGCATGGGTCGTGCCATGGGCGAGACCATGGCCGTGCTCATGGCAACCGGACATGCGGTGCAGATCCCACACAGTTTGCTCGCCCCGGTTCGAACGCTGACGGCCACCATTGCCGCCGAACTCGGCGAAGCGCCCGTACATTCGGATCACTATCAGGTTTTATTCATCATTGGAATTCTCTTGTTCATGATCACCTTTGTTGTGAATCTCGTCGCTGATTTGATCGTCAAAGGTATTCGAGAAAAGTAAACTGGATGCTGGATGTTTGATTCTGGATGTCAATCGAAACAAAGCATCAAGAATCGTGACTATTCAGCTCAAAAAAGAAGAGTAAACGGATGGAGCGGATTGAACGGATAGTGATTCTGTAAAACAAGTTTTAGAAATCCGCTTTATCCGTTCAATCCGCTTACAAGAAATAGGAGCTGA
>JBOHQX010000345.1:0-5814 GCA_050732395.1 bacterium | reverse complement strand
GGCGTGGCCTCGGTGAGGCCACGCCCGTAAGCTGATTATAAAGTAAGGAGAAAATGAGTGTATAAGAATGTGCACATTGATCCTGCAGGCGATGATCAAGATTCCGGGCTAGCGGAGTTTGAGTCCCGCGCCGCCCCCTACGTGAACCTGCTTTATCGCACGGCTCTTATCTTGACCGGGAGCCCGCGCTCTGCGAAGAGTTTATTGAGTGATACTTACGTGAAAGCGCAGCGCGGCCATGGTGGCTTTCTCAACAATGATGAACTGGGCATGTGGATGTTTCGCATGCTCTTTGGCGCTTTTGGGTCAAGCCACCATGGCGTCGATCTCCGGCTGGACGACTCGGTCAATATGAATCAGACCATCGAGTTTTCTTCCGAGGCTTTGCTTGCGCGAGTTCAAAAGAACACTTCCCTCCAATACCCCCTTCGGGAAATGACATCATCCCCGGGTTGCGCTTATCCAGGAATGTGATTAAGAGCGTCACGGCGAGCTTTAACGTGAGGGCCAGCGCAAACGTTATCCTGCTGACATAGGGCTGACAGAGGGTGTTTTTATCTTTTTGCAGGTCTCAAGCTGCACCTGCAAGGCAATAACGGCGCGAAGTGCAGTTTTTTCAACAACCGGGAAGCAAAAGATGAAAATGCTGGATACAGGCAGAGCTCTGAATGCGAAGACACTATTGGCATTTTTCGCCATCTATTTCATTTGGGGCTCTACCTATTTGGCAATTAAATATGCGGTCGAGACCATACCGCCGTTCTTAATGATGGGAACGCGCTCCGTTGTGGCTGGAACGATCTTGTTTTTCTGGAGCCGCCTTCGCGGAGAGGAACGCGTGCGCCAAGAGCATTGGCCCTCTCTCTTTATCATTGGCGCCTTGTTCTTCTTGATTGGACACGGTCCGCTCGCTTGGGCGCAGCAGAAGGTTCCCTCGGGTCTGGCGGCGTTGCTCGTGGCTTCCGAGCCATTGTGGATAGCGCTTATCGAGTCTTCAGCTTTTCGCAGTTTCAGAATTGGTTTGGGCGGAGCAGCAGGGCTGGTGTTGGGGTTTGCCGGCATGGTCGTCTTGATTGTGCCACACAATACGTTAGGCTTGGAACAAACGAATGTCTTAGGAATCATCGCAATCTTAATTGGAACGCTCTCCTGGTCCAGTGGTGCGGTGTATCTCCGCGTGGCAAGGCTGCCGAAATCCTCCACCCTCTCCGCGGGTGTGGAGTTGATCATTGGCGGCTCAATGCTCTACGTTGTTGCCTTTGTATTCGGGGAAGTCGACTACATTTTAAACCATGCAGTATCAACGCGCTCCCTGCTCGCGTTGGGCTATCTTATCATTTTCGGCTCGATTGTCTCCTTTACCGCATACGTGTGGCTCCTGGGCAAAACTTCTGCAACACGCGTGGCCACGCACACGTACGTTAATCCGGTGATCGCCGTGATTCTGGGATGGGCAGTGGCGCAAGAGCCCTTATCCTTCAATACGGTTGTTGCCACGGTGATCATTGTCATCTCTGTTGGCCTCGTACTCAGAGATCGAGCCATCAAATCGTCTGAATCTGTCAAAGAGAAGCCGGCGGCGGTAGCCGAGCTGGCTTAGTGCCTCTCAACACAGAGAGCACGGAGGGTCACGGCGCGGCGTAGCCGCAACCCAAAAAGACTCACGCAGAGCCTCGCAAAGATTCGCAGAGACTTCCGGTCGGCAGAGTCGCAACCAAAAGCTTTGCTAAAAAGGCAAAGCGCTGCAAGTTTGTATCACAGAGCGAGTGTTATTCTTCTCGCAGTTCTTTTATTCTCTGTGGCACTCCGTGCGCTCTGGGTCTCTGTGTTGACAAAAGGCCTTAAGAAAGATGATTTTCTTCCAGAATTTTATTCTATGTTTCAGCATATCAATAACAGGAGAATGACCATGTCGAGTACTTTCGCAGAGGTGAAGCAGGCCTCGAAGTCCAATCATCGTGACCACGGCGCAGCTCAGGTGCTATCCACGGCAGCTTCAGCCGCCAATGGCAGCATGACGGATACTTTGGTGGAGGTTGAAGGTGTTTCGAAATCCTATCAGCGGAACGGGCTTCTCATTCCGGTTCTGGAGAGTATCAATTTGTCGGTGCCGGCGGGCGAGTTTCTGGCGCTGATGGGTCCGTCGGGCTCCGGAAAATCGACGCTCATGAACCTGATTGCCGGCATAGACCGGCCCGATCGGGGCACCATCAACGTGGCCAACAGTGACGTGACCAAATTGTCCGAATCGCAGCTGGCCGAATGGCGCTCGCGTCATATCGGATTCATATTTCAATTCTATAATCTCATCCCGGTGTTGACTGCTTTTGAGAACGTCGAGCTGCCGTTGTTATTGACCAGGCTTTCGCAGAAGGAGCGCGACGAGCACGTGCACATGGCGCTGGGGGTCGTCGGTCTCAGCGATCGCATGAAGCATTATCCCAAACAACTTTCCGGTGGACAGCAGCAACGCGTGGCCATTGCACGCGCGATCGTGACCGATCCCACTTTGATCGTCGCCGACGAGCCCACGGGCGATTTGGATAAAGTTTCAGCAACGGAAATTCTCACCTTGCTCGAGCGCTTGAATCGCGAATTCAAAAAGTCAATCATCATGGTCACGCACGACCAACGCGCCGCGGACAAGGCGCACACCGTGCGGCATCTTGAAAAAGGAGAGCTGTTGTGAAACCAGTATTCAGTATTCAGTGATCAGTAATCAGTAATCAGTAATCAGTGAATACTGAATACTAATCACTGATTACTAATCACTACTCACCGTCCCCTACAAACCTCAACCGCCTACTGACTATGAAAATCCTCAAGCTGATTTTTAGAAACGCATTCCGCCACAAGCTGCGGTCCTTGCTGACCATGTTCGGCATCGCGATCGCGGTGTTGGCGTTCGGCCTCACGCGTACGGCCATCGATGCGTGGTATGCCGGTGTAGAAGCCTCGGCGCAGAATCGTTTGGTCACGCGCAGCGCGGTCTCGCTCGCGTTTCAATTGCCGCTGGCGTATCGCGAGCAAATCGCCAAAATTCCAGGCGTCGAAGGCGTCGGCCTCGGCAATTGGTTTGGCGCTTATTACAAAGATCCCAGCAACTGGTTCGCCAATTTCGCCATCGACGAAGGCTATCTCGACATGTATCCGGAGTTCGTGGTGCCGCCGGAGCAAAAGGCGCTATATCTGAAAGAACGCAACGCTTGCATCGTGGGCCGCAAGCTGATGAAACGGTTTGGCTGGAAGCTCGACGACATCGTGCAATTGACCGGCACGTTCATTCCGGGCAATTGGGATTTTGTTATTCGCGGCGTTTACGACGGCCAATTTCCAAATACCGATGAGACCGCTTTCTTGTTTCATTGGGAATACATGAATGAGCGCTTAAAGCAGGAAACGCCGCAGCTTGCGGACCAAATCGGCTGGTTTATGGTAAAGATCGCGAGCGGCGCCAATCCTGCACAGATTTCAGAAGCGGTCGACACGCATTTCAAAAACAGCTACGCAGAAACCAAAACCGAAACCGAGCGCGCGTTTCAGCAGAGCTTTGTGTCGATGTCGGGCACGATTCTCACGGCGCTGCAAGTGGTCTCGCTCGTGGTCGTTTTCATCATCCTGCTCGTGCTCGCGAACACCATGGCCATGACCGCGCGCGAGCGGATCGCGGAATATGCGGTGATGAAGACCCTCGGCTTTCGCCCGGCTCATCTCGTCGCCTTGATCGGCGGCGAATCGTTGTTCATCGCCCTCGGCGGGTTCGTCATTGGGTATCTGCTCTTGGTCGGACTCATCCAAGGCCTGGAGCCCGTCATCTCCGAATACGTGAGCGGCTTCTTCCCGGTTTTTGAATTGAAAGACCAGACGATTTTGTTCGCCTTCCTGGCGTCGTTGCTCACGGGCCTGGCTTCCGCGACGTTTCCCATTTTACGCGCCGTCAGAATGCGCATCGCGGACGGCTTGCAACGCGCGATGTTTGCCACTCTGCCTTCAAGCTCGGGAAATATCTTGAAGAGGACCGCGGCGGGTTTGGCGAAATTTCACGCGGTGACTCTGGCCGTGATTGTGGTGGCGGGTATCTATTTTGCGCTGCACTATGCATGGGCCAATTTCGTGTGGAAAAATCTTTTCACCGCGAGTTATGAGCAGGTCGGCCCATTGGTGCTGGATTTGATTTTGTTCCTGAGCCTCGTTGCCCTGGCCTGGCGCTTTGCGCGCGGCCCGCGTCAAACCATGCTGGCGAATTTATGGACGCAACGCTTGACGACGTCGCTGACGCTTTCAGGCGTGGCGCTGGTGGTATTCGTCTTCGTTGCCGCACTGATGCTGGCGAATGGCTTGAAGGAAACACTGGTGTCGACCGGCGTGGATGAAAATGCCATCATCATTCGCCGCTCCTCGCAATCGGAGGTCAACAGCTTTATCGAGCGCGAGCAAGCGAGCATCATCGAAACCCAGCCCGAAGTCGCCGCCAGAACTGACGGCTCGGCATTCGCCACCAGCGACGTCGTGGTGATTATTTCGTTGCCCAAAAGAGTCACCGGTGATCTGGCCAACGTCGTGGTGCGTGGGGTCTCTCCGCCGGCTGCGGAAATTCGGCAGAAACAGGTCACGCTCACGCAAGGCCGCATGTTCGGCGCCGGCCTGCAGGAAGTGATCATTGGCAAAGCGCTGCAGGAGCGCTTCAAAAACTGTGAAGTGGGGAGCTCTTTGCGCATGGCCAGCACGGAATGGAAAATCGCCGGCGTGTTTGACGGACATGGCACCGGCTTTGACTCTGAGATTTGGGGCGACGTCGAGGTCATGGGGCCCGCGTTTCGGCGTCCTGGCTTCTCCTCCGTCACGGTGCGGCTGAAAGACGCCGGCGAATTCGAAGCTTTGAAAACGCGGTTGGAGAATGAGCAACGCATGGTGGTCGATGTGAAGCGCGAGAAGGAATATTATGAAGAGCAATCGCGCATGATGGCCAATTTCATCGGCATCCTCGGCCGCGCGGTAACGATCATCTTCAGCTTTGGCGCGATGATTGGCGCCATGATCACCATGTACGCGGCCGTCGCCAATCGCACGCAGGAGATCGGCACCTTGCGCGCGCTGGGCTTTCGCCGTCGCAGCGTGCTCGCCGCGTTTTTGGTGGAAGCCGTGTTCCTGTCGCTCCTGGGTGGAGCAGCCGGCGTCGTCGCTTCTTCGGCTTTGCACTTCATCACTGTCTCTACCACGAACTGGAGCACCTTCTCGGAGCTGGCGTTCGGGTTCGATCTTTCGACGGAGATCACCGGGCGAGCACTGGTGTTCGCGATCGTGATGGGATTGTTTGGCGGATTCCTGCCGGCGGTGCGCGCCTCCAGGTTGAAGATCATCGAGGCGCTGCGGACGGGGTGAGGGGCAGAGGGCGTGGGGCGGAGAGCATGGGGCTGAGGGCTTGGAGCGGAAGGCGGAGAGCTTGGAAGTGATGGCCATAGTCTAAGCTCTTAGCCTTTCGCCCTATGCCCTCCGCCCCAAGCCCTCTGCCCCACGCACAATTCATTCAATAAGAAGAAGATCCGAGGGCCATGTCACACCTATCATTCAACGCAAAGGGTGAGTTGGAAATCATTCCCTCGAAAACTTCCTCACCCAACGATTTCGATTTTTTCATCGGTAGATGGAAAATCGACAACAAGAAACTCAAGACCAGACTCAACAATTGTACGGAATGGCTTGAATTTGAGGCGACCAATGAATGCCATAAGATTCTGAACGGTTTCGGTAATACCGACCAATTCATCACTGCAGTTAACGGCGTCCCGTTTCAAGGTGCAACCTTTCGCCTGT
>JBOHQX010000344.1:0-3779 GCA_050732395.1 bacterium | reverse complement strand
GTCTTCCCCACCGCGTTCGAATCTACCGGAATGGGCAACTCCTGGAGCTCGCTCTTCAGGCCGCTGACCGGCGTGTATTCGAGCGGATAGATGCGCTTCGTCACGAGGGGCGCATCGACGCGCAACCATTTTGCCACGAACGAAATCGAAGTGCCTTGCAGCAACACGGAAGTAAGCACGACGAAGAACACCACATTGAAAATCAGCTCGGCTTGGGGGATTTTGGCGACGAGCGGATAAGTGGCCAGCACGATCGGCACCGCGCCGCGCAAGCCCACCCACGACACCAGCGCTTTTTCTCGCATGTTCAATGCGGTAACCGGCAGCAGGCAGATCAGAACACTCACCGGGCGCGCGACGAACATCAAGCAAGCCGCCAGCAACAAACCTATTCCTATGACCGGAATAAGGCGTGACGGAAATACCAGCAAACCCAAAATGAGGAACAGCACGATTTGCATCAGCCACGCCAGCCCGTCGTGAAACTGCAACAGACTGCGTTTGTGAATGAACTGCTGGTTGCCCATGATGATGCCAGCGAGATACACCGCGAGAAAACCATTGCCGCCGATCAAGCTCGTAAAGCTGTAAGCAAAAAGAACGAACGCCAGCGTCAGGACGGGATACAACCCTTCGTAACCCAATTTCAAACGATTGATCAGGAGCACCATGGCTTTGCCCAAGCCATAGCCCGAAATTGCGCCGAGCGTCATTTGCAAGACGAAGAGCCAGACGAAATCGGCCAGCGAAGTGTCGGGTTGCGTTAGCATCTGCACCAGACCGATCGTCAAAAGAACGGCCATCGGATCGTTGCTGCCGGACTCCAGTTCCAGCAACGGTTTGAGCGGCGGTTTCAGACTGATGCCCTTCGCGCGCAAGATCGAAAACACCGCTGCCGCGTCGGTGGATGATACGATGGCGCCGAGCAGCAAACCTTCCAAAAAAGATACGCCCAGCAAAATTTTGGCGAACGTACCCAGAATTAAAGCCGTGAGAAAAACGCCGAGCGTGGAAAGGGTGACGCCGTATTTGAGCAGCGGCCGGACGCTTTGCCAATTCGTGTCCAGCCCACCATAGAATAAAATGAGCGCCAGCGCGATCACGCCGACAAATTGGGCAATGTTCGGATCGTCAAAATAAATTCCGCCGGGACCGTCCGAGCCGGCCAGCATGCCCACAGCCAAAAACAACAGCAGCGCCGGAACGCCGAAACGATCTGTGATTTTGCTGGCAAAGACGCTGGCCAGCAAGAGCAATGCCAACCCGATCAAAACGTATTCGACGATGCCTGCCAATAGCACCTCCTTGTGCGATGGTCAGAATTTTGGAGGGAAAGCACTGAATGTGGTAGCATTTAAAGTACGGAAAGCTGATGAAAATCTCTTCTTGCCGATGAACGGCGGCGACAAGAGTTTTGCCCGAGTCTCTGATTCCGATCAACGCGAAAATTCGGCGCCCCGTTCTAGTCCGGTCCTTGTTGCTTCAGCTTTTCGCGCAAGGTTTTGCGGTCGATGCCGAGAATTTCCGCCGCGCGTGTCTTGTTGCCATCGACATTCGCCAGCACGTTGCGAATATGCTCGACTTCCACCTCCGCCAGCGTGCGCCGGAGGCCGTGGCCGCGCCCGGCTGAGAAATGCATGTGCGTCGGCAGATCGGCCACTTCGATGATTTCCTCTTCCATCATCACCACCAAGCGCTGCATCAAATTTTCCAGCTCTCTGACGTTGCCGGGCCAGTAATAGTTTTTCAAAGCTTGTAAAGCTGCGTCGGAGATACGCAGCGGCGTCTTGCCGGATTCGTTGGCGAGCTTGTTGACAAAATAATTGGCCAGCAGCAAAACGTCGTCTCCCCGCTCGCGCAAAGGCGGGACTGCAATCGTGATTACGTTGAGGCGATAAAAAAGATCTTCACGAAAAGTTTCTTTTTTAACCAACGATGGTAAATCCTTGTTGGTCGCGGCGAGAATTCGCACGTCCACTTTTTGCGGAGTGGTGGCCCCAACTTTGCGAACTTCTTTATCCTGCAGAACGCGCAGCAGTTTCACTTGCAAAGCGGGGCTGGTCTCGCTGATCTCGTCGAGAAAAATCGAGCCGGCATCAGCGGCTTGAAAGAATCCATTACGGGTTTCGGTGGCGCCCGTGAATGCGCCTTTGACATAGCCAAACAATTCGCTTTCTTGCAATGTCTCTGGAATCGCCCCGCAATTTACCGGCACGAACGCTGCCGAGGCCCGCGCGCTGCTGTAATGAATCGCGCGCGCCACCAGCTCTTTGCCCGTGCCGCTCTCGCCGGTAATTAACACCGTCGCCGAGCTCGTTGCGGCTTTAGCTATGGCATTGAGCAATTTCTGCATCGCTTCCGATTCGCCAATGAGGCCCTGCGGCGAGTGCGGCGTTTGAAAGATGGTAGCTTGCGCCATTCGACGCCGATTCAGTTTATCGAAGACGCGCTGCACCGCCGCAAACAACTCCTCGTCGGTAAAAGGTTTGGCGAGAAAATCCTCCGCGCCGCTTTTGACGGCCGTAACTGCGCCTTCGATGGTCGGATAGCCGGTGATCATCATCACTTCGATATCTTTAAAGTTTTCGCGAATGTGGCGGATGAGATCCATTCCACTTGCCCCGGGCATTTTCAGGTCGGTGATCACCAAGTCTGCCGGCGCAGACTCCAGCAACCGAATCGCCTCGGCCACATTGGGCGCTGTAAAAACTTGGTATCCCTGTGAAGTCAAATTGCGTTGCAGCAATTCCAGCGTGCTCGGCGTGTCATCGACTGCGAGGATGCAGCCCTTATCGGAGGTGGTTGTCATTTTCATTTTCCAAAACAAAAGCGCACGCGAAGATACGCAAAGAAAAGCATGAATGGCGTTCACGAAGTCACATCGGGCTTGAAGGTATAACGCTTCTCTCTGCGGAAACTTTGCGGCTTTGCGTCTCTGCGTGACTGCTTTGCTTTTTTTGCACAGATCAATCAATCCTCCAGCGGTTCAACGATGGGCAGTTTGATCTCGAAGCGGGCGCCATGACCGACTTCGCTTTCGACATTGATCAATCCCCCGTGCGACGTAACGATGCCGTGAACTACCGCCAGGCCGAGACCGGTTCCCTGACCGACATCTTTTGTCGTAAAGAAGGGCGTGAACAATTTGCCCTTCACTTCTTCAGTTATGCCTGTTCCCGTATCTTCGACCACAAGCAATACGTGGCCATCGCCAGCCAGTGTTTTTACGGTCAAGCGTCCCCCTTGCGGCATTGCTTGGATAGCATTGACGGCCAGATTGACCAAGACTTGCTGCAGTTGGGTGGCATCAGCGGTGATATCCGGCAGAGCCGGCGTAAGGCCGCAAATCAATTGAATGCCTTGCTTGGCGCAGCGCGACTCGAGGAAATAGAGGCCCTCTTCCACGATCTTGTTCAAATTGACCCGGGTTTTGGTGGGCGGCATTTGGCGGGCAAACGTCAGCAGCTTCTTGATCACCTCGCGCGCGTGCAGCGCCGAGGCGACGATCTTTTCGAGATCCTGTTCCGTTTGTGCCGTCAATCCCGCAGATTTTTTGGCGAGCTGCGCAAAGCCCAAAATATTTGCCAATGGCTCGTTGAGCTCATGCGCGACACCGGCGGCAAGCTGGCCGATGGTGGCCAAACGGTCGGCATGCCGGAGCTGCTGCTGAAGTCTCGACCTATCGCTTTCGGCCTGCCGGCGCTCGACGATGAGCGCGACATGGTTCGCGACCGCCTCGATCAGGCTTTGTTCTTCTTCAAGAAATAATCCGGTTTCTG
>JBOHQX010000343.1:0-64766 GCA_050732395.1 bacterium | reverse complement strand
CAGTTTCGGCTGGGCCGGCGGCAGCCTGATCTCCGGGCACGGGGTGAATCATTTAGGCTATCGCACCTTGGCTGCAATTGGCGCGGCGTTGATGATCCTGGGGTTCTTGTTTCAAATCACCCTCGATACGCACGCCACGCTGCCGCAGGTTGCCATGGTTTGTCTGGCGGCGGGATTCGGAATGGGTTTGGCGACCACGGCGATCACGGTCTCCGTGCAAAACCACGTCCAGCCGCAAGAGCTGGGTGTGGCCACCGCCTCGACGATTTTTTCACGCGCCCTGGGCGCAGCAGTAGGTGTGAGCGTGCTGGGGGCAGTGTTGTCACAACGCGTCGCACACGAGCTCCGCAACACTTTTCCGATGGCCAACTCGCAGGCGATGTCGGAAGTGCGTGCCCTGTTGCTGCCGGAAGCCCGTGCACGGATCACGCCTGCGCTTGCCGCTCAACTGCAAAACGGTTTAGCGGCGGGGTTGCACACGGTTTTTCTGGTCTGCACTGCGGTCGCGATTCTGGCTTTTTTTGTGACCTTGCGGGTCTCTTCTCGCAAACCTGCAAAGCCATCGGGGGCGTTGCTGGCGGACGGAGGGGTTTGAGTTGACGCGCGAGAATTGAAAAGTTGCTCAACGGAGTTAGCTTGACAATGTCAAGTTAAAACCATCTAACCGCAAAGGTCGCCAAGGATGCGCAAAGTTCGCTTTGGGTACATGTCCCACGTTGCGTGCTTAGCGTCTGCTTTGCGCCCTTCGCGGTAAGTTAACATTGTCAAGTTAGTTATAAAGCCCCTAAATCGTCACATGTCCCGTTCGTTAAAAATTGTCACCCTTACCAGCGTCGCGATCTACGGCATTCTCTTGATGCCCTCACGAGATCCCCATCTGCCCAAGGCCGGGGAACGCAAGGCATTTGCGTGGCGGCAAGATGATTATTGGTCCGGGCTCGAAGCGCGCTTCCGCGCGGCTCTGGAAGAGGCCATGTTACAAACGCCTGCGGAAGGGCTGCCGGCACTGGCCTGGAGAGAACATGAGCCGTCGCAGACGCCAGCCACGAAAATCTTGGGGGTGACGATTCACAGTGGCGATATTTTGGTGTCGCGGGGCGGTGCGCCCACCTCGGCGTTGATCGCGCGCGGCAACGACTATCCGGGGAATTTCTCGCATATCGCGCTGGTGCACGTTGATGAGCAAACCAGCCTGGCCTCGATCATCGAAGCACACATCGAGCGCGGCGTCGCGATGGCGACCTTGGAAGAATATCTCCGGGATAAAAAGCTGAGGGTCATGGTGCTGCGTTTGCGGCTTGATTTTCAACTTCTGATTGCTTTTCTTTTGGCCACAGGCGCCCGTTCGCCTCTGCGAGTTCCTTCACGAAAACTATTTCAAAAGTGCGATGAACAAACCTGCCCTTCCGGTTTATTACGCCGATTATTTGCAGCTCGACCGCCTGCTGAGCAGTCAGTTGCCCGAAAGCGCGAAACACGGCGCGCCGGCCCATGATGAAACGCTGTTCATCATCGTGCATCAAGTCTACGAGCTTTGGTTCAAGCAAATCATGCATGAGCTCGGCTCCGTGGTGGAGCTTTTTGAAAAAGAGTACGTCGACGAACGAAACATCGGCATTGCCACGGCACGGCTCAGCCGCATCACGGAAATTCAAAAGCTGCTCATCGACCAGTTGCGTGTTTTGGAAACGATGACGCCACTCGATTTTTTGGAATTTCGCCAATACCTGATGCCGGCGTCAGGCTTTCAAAGCGTCCAATTTCGCCTGCTCGAAAACTTGCTCGGCGTCGAACCGGAGCAACGCTTGCTTTACAACAAAGAGGCTTATTATTCGCACGTCAGTCCCACTCATCGCGAGCTCCTGCAACAATCCGAAAAACGCACGTCGCTGTTTCAACTCCTGGAACGCTGGCTCGAGCGCACGCCGTTTCTGGATTTTGAAGGTTTCAATTTCTGGAAAGAGTATCGCTCCGCGGTCGAAAAGATTCTACACCGCGATCGCGAAACGATCCTGACCCACGCATTTTCGACCCCGGAAGAAAAGCAAAAACAGTTGCAAGAGCTCGACTTGAACGACGAAAGCTTCGCAGCATTGCTCGACGAAGCCAAGCATCGCGATCTGATCGCCAAGGGCCGGCGCCGTTTGTCCTATCAGGCAACGCAAGCGGCACTGCTGATTCAACTGTACCGCGACGAGCCGATTTTACATCAGCCCTTTCGATTGTTGACGGTATTGGTCGATATCGACGAGCTGCTCACCACCTGGCGCTATCGGCACGCCTTGATGGCACACCGCATGATCGGCAACAAAATCGGCACCGGCGGCTCGACCGGCTACCATTACTTGCGCGCGACTGTGGAAAAATACAAGGTTTTCATGGATTTGTTCGATCTTTCAACATTTTTGATTCCACGCTCGGAATTGCCGGAATTACCGGAGGAAATTAAGCGCAATTTGGGGTTCTATTATTCTGCAAAGAACAACACAGAGATACGGAGTTTCACAGAGTAGCACAGCGCGGCGTAGCCGCAACAAAAAAAACTCACGCAGAGCCTCGCAAAGATTCGCAAAGACTTCAGGCTGGCAAAGTCGCAACCAAAAACTTTGCTAAAAATGCAACGTTTTACAACTTTGTATTACAGAGAAAAAAACAAGGGGGGACAAAATGATGAGGGAAAAGCGAAATGAGTTGACGGGTCGAATTATCGCGGCATGTATCGAAGTGCACAAAGAGAAGAACAGTTGTTGACATATCTAAAACTTGCCAACAAAAGGATCGGGCTTTTGATCAATTTCAATGTCGAATTGCTCAAAGAAGGTATCCGGCGAAAGATCAACGGCTATGACTAAAAACATCATTTCTCTGTGAGTCTTTGTGAAGCTCTGTGTCTCCGTGTTGAAAATGGTTATTATAAAAAACTACATTGCCGGCGAGTTCAGCGCCCCGATTTCGGGCAATTATATTCGTACCTTCAATCCCGCCACCGGCGAAGTCTATGCCCAAACGCCGGATTCCGACGAGCGCGACGTGGGCCTTGCCGTCGCTTCCGCGGAAAAAGCCTTCCCGGAATGGTCAACCACGCCTGCCGAACAGCGTGCAAAGATTCTGATGCGTATCGCCGACTCGATCGATCATCATCTCGAGAAGCTGGCATTGGCCGAATCTGTCGATACCGGCAAGTCGTTGGCGCTGGCGCGCAGCGTGGACATTCCACGGGCCTCGAGTAATTTTCGTTTTTTCGCGAGCGGCGCCATGCATTTTGCCAGCGAAGCGCACGCGATGGAAAGCGGCGCCATCAACTACACCCTGCGGCAGCCTCTCGGCGTGGTCGCCTGCATCTCACCGTGGAATTTGCCGTTGTATCTTTTCACCTGGAAAATCGCACCGGCACTCGCCGCCGGAAATTGTGTGCTCGGCAAGCCTTCTGAAATCACTCCGATGACGGCTTACATTTTGAGCGAGCTATGCGGTGAAGCTGGTTTACCCGCCGGCGTCTTGAATATCGTGCACGGCTACGGCCACAGAGCCGGTGCAGCCATGACCAGCCATCCGGCCATCAAGGCGATTTCATTCACGGGCAGCACACACACGGGCGCGGAGATTGCACGGCTGGCCGCACCGAAGTTCAAGAAGCTTTCTTTGGAAATGGGCGGCAAAAATCCGAACCTCATTTTCGCCGATTGTCGCTACCAAGAAATGCTGGCGACGACGATTCGTTCATCTTTTTCCAATCAAGGCCAGATTTGCCTGTGCGGCTCGCGCTTGCTCATTGAACGATCATTGTATGCAAAATTCCGTGATGATTTCGTCGCACGCGCACAACAGCTCAAAATCGGCGATCCGTTGAATGAGGGCACCGAGATTGGTGCGGTGGTTTCGCAGCAGCATTTGGAAAAGATTCTTTTCTATATCAAGCTCGCAAAAGAGGAAGGTGGAAAGATATTGTGCGGCGGCTGTCAGGTTCGAAAGGAAGGCCGTTGTCAAAATGGCTGGTTCGTCGCACCAACGGTTATCGAAAACCTGCCCCATGACTGCCGCACCAATCAAGAAGAGATTTTCGGTCCGGTAGTGACGCTCATACCCTTCGATTCGGACGAAGAAGTTCTGCAATATGCCAATGGCTCTGCCTACGGCCTGGCTGCGATCATCTGGACCGAAAATCTCACCCGGGCGCACCGGTTAGCGAATCAAATCCAGGCGGGTATCGTTTGGGTTAATTGCTGGATGCTGCGCGATTTGCGTACGCCCTTTGGTGGAGTGAAAAGCTCCGGCACGGGCCGGGAAGGCGGGTGGGAAGCGCTGCGCTTTTTCACCGAGCCGAAGAATGTTTGTGTGAAATTGTGACCAGGGGTTGTCTTCATAGATGAGATCATCCAAAATTCATTGAGGGATCAGAAATGTTTCAATCTCATCTTGAGACAGACGGCGGCCGTGAAATCCTGGCCGCCTTTGAAGGCGAGATCGCTCCAGTTCGGGTGGCTATGCTTTATCGTGGCGGCCTGTTCATTGTGGCGCTCGCGATGGTTTTTCTGCCGTTGATTTACGTCACCCTCATCGCCGGCGCTGCTTACGGTGTTGGTTATCATGCTGTGCATCATACTATGATTCTCTCCCGCGCCGGTATCGGACAATTGGTGATTTATTTGACACCAATTGTGGCGGGTGGAGTACTCGTTCTGTTTATGATTAAACCTCTGTTTACGCCCCTGCAGAAACCAGCGCCGCCGATGGCCTTGTCACAGGAGAAGCAAGCCTTGCTCTTCGGTTTTGTCACCAGGATTTGCGCGATTGTGCGCGCGCCGGTTCCTCGTCGGATCCACGTCAATTGCGAGGTCAATGCCTCCGCGAGCTTTGCGCGCGGTTGGGCGAGCCTATGGACAAATGATCTTGCCTTGACGATCGGAATGCCGTTGGTGCATGGCATGCGCATGAATGAGCTCGCGGGCGTTTTCGCGCACGAATTCGGCCATTTCGCCCAAGGGACGGGCATGCGCATGACCTATCTGATCAGAAATATTAACCTCTGGTTTGCGCGCGTGGTCTACGAGCGGGACGCACTCGACGAAAAGCTCGTGCAGTGGTCGCAGGAGACCGATTTCCGCATTGCAATCATGTTATACATAGCGCGCTTTTTCGTCTGGGTCACACGCAAAATCCTTTGGGCACTCATGATCGCTGGGCATTTCATCAGCTCTTTCATGCTGCGACAAATGGAGTATGATGCCGACCGTTACGAAGCGCGTATCGTGGGCAGCGTTACCTTTGCTGCAACCTTGCGGCGATTACGGCATTTAAATGCTGCGCAATATAGTGCTGGTGTTTATTTGGGCGAATTATGGAAGGATGGGCGTCTGGTCGACAACCTGCCCGCTTTGATCGCGGCCAGGCTTGAGCAGTTACCCGTTGATTTCGCGGCCAAGGACGAAGAGCTATTGCGCGCGACCAAGAGCGGTTTTCTGGATACACATCCCTCCGATCGAGATCGCATTGAAAGTACACGCCATGAACAGGCACGTGGAGTTTTCCATCTCGATGTGCCGGCCGCCGCGCTGTTTCAGGGTCTGGAGGAAATCTCCGAGCAGGCCACGCGCGCACACTATCAACAGCAGTTGGGAGCCGCATTTTCCTCGAACAATTTGATCTCGCAAGCCGAATTCAAACGGCACGAGCAGGAAATTGATCAAGGCAAAGAGGCTTTGTCACGATACTTTCAGAAGGTGCTGTCGCTTTGGCGCCCGCTCATCGTGGCCGTACATGATCTACAAACGAAAGCGAATTTCTCTGAAACTGTTCAAAACCTCAAACAAGCACGCACAGAAATCATCGCACAAGCCTCACATGCTGTCCGAGCTTTCGCAAGCCATGAGCAGGCGGAATCTCAAGAGTTGCGTGGGCTCGAAGCCTCCCTATTGGCTTCATTGGATATCCGCAACTCCAAGAGCGTCTCGAACACACCGGAGGCGAGCCCAATCGCAACGCAAACGGAGAAAGAGGCCAACACCGCAATCGAAGCTTTGTGCAGGTTTGAAAACGAGGCGCGGTTGCGCCTGCTTGCTGCGCTCAATTTGATTCATCTGCCGGAATTCTCCGCGAACCTTGCAGAGGCGGTAGCTATGCGCGAAGAGACAACGATTTTGTTGCCCGCGTTGGAGAAATTCGGGTCCATTTTCGAAGATTTGAGGCAATTGCGCCAGGAGTATATGCGAATGGCGTTTATGCTCGAGCATGCGAAGGATATCAAGAATGATCGCGATACCCAACACATCATCAATCGCGTTGTGGCTTCCGCTCATGGATTGGTGCGCAAAATAGTTGGCAAACTAGCCGAGGTCGATTACCCGTTCGAGCATGCCCAGGGCCGGCTGAGCCTGGCTCAATATGCCCTCTCCGAGCCCTCGTCCGCTGACGATTTTCAAAAGACTTTTGCTGCTACGCAAGAGCTGATGGACAAGCTATTTTCGCTCTATGCGCGAATTTTGGCGCGCCTAGTGATGATGGCGGAAAGAGCGGAAGCCGCTCTGGGATTTGAACTACTACCTCCGCCGGCCACGCCCGAACAAATTGAGGCGACGGAACCATTAACTACGACGAATTGAATGAGCGCAGAAGGTAAGATTATTCTTTCTGCCGGCGCTCCCGAGCCCGTGGGAGCTTATCCGCATGCCCGCCGCGCCGGCGATTTGCTCTTTTTGTCCGGCATCGGCCCCCGAGAACGAGGTTCGAAGAACATACCAGGCGTGGAGCTGGATGAGCAGGGCAACGTTCTTTCATACGATATAGCCGCTCAATGTCACTCCGTTTTCAAAAACGTCCGAATGATTCTCGAAGAGGCCGGAGCGAATTGGGATCAGCTTGTCGATGTGACCGTCTTTCTCACCAATATGAAAGCGGATTTTTCGATCTTTAATGCCATCTACACCCAATATTTCAACACGAACCAGCCGTGCCGCACCACGGTGGAGGTGAATGCATTACCGACGCCGATCGCGATCGAGCTGAAGTGTATTGCTATGATGGAATGAAGTTCATAAAAACATAATACTTTAAGTTGATCAATCCTTCGTAAATCGCAAATCTTCAATCGCAATTCATCTTTCATGCGGGAGAATGACCATGCCGATTCGTGAAGTACAAAAGCCGCTGGAACCATTCAGCCTGATGGGCTGGATTGAGAACAACAAGCATCGCTTGATACCACCGGTCACGAATGAAACCGTGTTCAAAGGCAATGATAATTTCATCGTGATGATTTCCGGCGGCCCGAATGCACGCAAAGACTACCATTACAACGAAAGTGAGGAATTGTTCTTCCAGCTCAAGGGCGACATCAAAATCGGGCTCTATCATGAAGGCCGGCACACCAGCATCGACTTGCGTGAAGGCGAAATGTTTCTGATTCCGCCCAAAGTGCCCCATTCGCCGCAGCGTTTTGCCAACACTTATGGCTTGATTGTCGAAAAGCACCGCCAGCCGGGCGAGAAAGACGGGTTCATGTATTTCTGCGAGCAGTGCGGCAATCTTTTGTACGAGGAATATTTCTTTCTCGAGGACATCGTCAAACAGTTCCCCATGGTGATGCGTAATTTTTACTCCTCGCCCGAGCGGCGGGCGTGCAAGAAATGCGGCGCCGTAATGGCATTGCCGCCGAATTGGGAGCAGAGCATCGCGGCGCGTAGCCAGGAGAATGAATATGCCAGCAATCCCGTCGCGAGTGTTCGCGGCAGGTCGTGGTAACTGGCGCAACTGAAGCAATGGGACCATCCACTTGTTGCAACGAAAAGAGAACCGCAACGAAAAAAGCCTTTAAGGTGGCGAGTATAGTTTTGCCAATCGGGGAAAGCACCTGAATCGTTACAATCCAAGTACCAAGACGTCTCGTGCCGTGGAAACACAATCATCCTCCCACCCTCTGCGCTGGCTCTTCATCGATCTGAATTCCTATTTCGCTTCTATCGAACAAGAGCTGCGTCCGGAATTGCGTGACCGGCCTGTGGCCGTCGTGCCGGTGATGACGGACGCGACAAGCTGCATCGCCGCGAGCTATGAAGCGAAGCAATTCGGTGTAAGAACCGGCACCGGTGTGGCCGACGCGCGCAAGCTTTGTCCGGGTATTCAATTGGTGGAAGCACGGCATCGCGTGTACGTCGAATATCATCACAAGATCGTCGAGGCGATATCCGAGTGCTTGCCAGTAGCCGCGGTATTGTCCATCGATGAAATGGCATGCCGCCTCATGGGTAGCGAGCAGCATGTGAGCAGGGCCCGCGCGATCGCCCAACTGATGAAAAAGACGATCCGCGAGCGTGTGGGTAACACGCTGCGCTGCTCCATCGGCCTCGCCCCCAATCGCTTTTTGGCAAAGGTTGGAACGGATATGCAAAAGCCTGACGGCTTGGTGGTGATTCAACCCGGTGACTTGCCGCAGATTTTATGCAAGCTGGAGCTGCAGGACCTTCCCGGAATTGGCAAGCGCATGCTCAAACGCCTGCATCAACACGCGATCTATTCTATGGAGCAGCTCTGCGCGCTTTCCAAGTCGCAAATGATCGGAATCTGGAACGGCATCGTCGGTGAAAGATTCTGGCATTGGCTACGCGGGGACGATCTTCCTGAGCTCGAAACACACCGGCGCACCGTCGGTCATTCGCACGTATTGTCTCCGGAATTGCGAAAAATGGAAGGTGCGTATGCGGTCGCTAAAAAGCTGCTGCATAAAGCCGCCGCGCGTTTGCGCAAGATGAATTATTGGGCCGGCAGCATTTCGGTTTTCGTGAAATTCGTGGGTGAGGATGAATGGAGCGGCAAACTGCGCTTGGTCGAATGCCAGGATACCATGACTCTGTTGGAAGCGCTGCAGCAATTGTGGGGCGATTGTCCCAAGGGCAAGCCTTTTGCGGTGGGCGTGACTTTATTCGATCTTGTGCCCGCGCATTTACACAACCTGTCCTTTTTTGACGATCGCAAGCGCGAAAAGTTGTCCCGGGCAATTGACACGATCAATGCGAAATATGGAAGGGATTCGGTTTATTTGGGTGGAATTCATGACGTGAAAAACGCCGCGCCCACGAGAATTGCTTTTAATAGTATTCCGGATTTTGATTGAATCGCCAATAGACACGTTCATAAAGGTGCAAAAATATTGCTTGCGCTTTTGCAATGCACTCGCGAGATTTCGATACGCGATCCAAGAGCCAAACGGAAAACCTCGTTCTGTCATGCTGTAAACATCCCGCAAGGGCCTTTCGGCTTGGTGGATTCGGCACCCAGGCCAGAAAGGGTTGCTGTGCTCGAGTCAACCAAGATCCCAAAGGGATGACAATTCAGGAATTTCAGATTTAAAGCAAAATTCGAAAAATTGGAAAGAAATTTACGCCATCATGCCATTCCCCATCCCTGTCGGCGTTTCCAATCGCCACTTTCATATTTCCACGGCCGACCTTGAAAAACTCTTCGGGAGCGCCCATCAGCTCACCAAGCTCAGGGACGTTTCGCAGAAAGGCCAGTTCGCGACGCAAGAAACTTTGAGGGTGATCGGGCCGAAGGGGAGAATCGAGAACATTCGCATCGTCGGGCCTCCGCGCGGGCAAACACAGTTGGAGATCTCGCGCTCCGATGCCGTGCATTTGGGGGTCGATCCGCCGGTGCGATATTCCGGAGATTTAAAGGGCTCGCCGGGCGCGAGGTTGGTCGGCCCCAAAGGCGAAGTGGTGTTGAGCGAAGGCCTCATTATCCCGCAACGGCACATTCACATGAGCCCGGAGGACGCCAGGAAATTCGGCGTGAAAGACCGCGACCGTGTGATTGTTGCGCCGCTGCCACAAGCCCTGCCGGCAGGCTCCGAAGCGCGCACGGTGATTTTTGACAACGTGCTCATTCGCGTGCACGAGACTTTCGTGCTCGATTTTCATCTCGACACCGACGAGGCCAACGCTTCCGGCTTGAAGAACGGCGATCGCGTTCATCTGGTTGGTTTTTCCGAAACGTCTCGTACCGAGCCTGAAATAAAATTGATCACGGAGAATGACGTGCGTCGCGCCCTTCTGCAGAAAAGAAGAATCAAGGTGCCTGCCGGCGCGAAAATTACCCCCGCCGCAGCCGAGCTGGCAAAAACACACAAGGTTTTTGTTTGAAAAACACTTCCGCGTTTAGCATCTTATGCTCGGGGAAATGGGTGCCGGAACAAGTTTTAGCGTATGATTCGGCCCAGGTTCATATCTTCCCCCCTCCCCATGGCGAACGCGTACAGTCCTATTGGCAGAAATTGACCGCACGAGCCGACCTGCACTTATTCAATGGAGAGCTCTTTCGCCTGAAAGATTTCACGGCCAATCACAGTTGCTTGTCTCTGCATCTCGAGCGGACCTGCTATCGCGATCAAATTTACAGCAATGCACACGCGGAAGAGTTGTTGCAAAATTTTGGCGAAAGGGCGATGGCGCGCGGCTTGGGCGTGAGCGCATTGGTAATCACTGCGGACGGCTATCTGCTCATCATTCGCCGCGGCGAGCATCTCGGCGAAGAGCCGGGCAAGCTCGATATCGTCGGGGGCCATGCCCATCCGGATCGACATTTCACCCATGGCCAGCCCGATTTTTTTGGCGCCATTTTCGAAGAATTGGAAACCGAATTGAATCTGCCCGCTGCCGAGGTGATCATGAACGCGTGCTGCGGGCTCGTTGAAAATCTGAACACGCGAAAGCCTGACCTGGTGTTCTTGACCCGGACGCGCCTGGCGAAACGTGATATTGCCGAACGCATTGCGACTGCTGCGGAGGCCGACGAAGTTGCCGACTGGCTGGCGGTGCCGGCGGTTCCCGCCGAAATTCGTTCATTTGTCGTTACGCACGAAAGCGCATTGACACCGTCCGCGCTCGCCTGTTTGCATTTGCTGTCAGAATCATGATCTCATTTCGGCAGCCGGGTCGCTTTGCTCTTCAGGCTAGTTCTGGTGAAGGGGCTACGATTTCGTGTTACGAAAATGTGTCGGCGCTTCGCGTCGCAGATTGTCCGGCGTGATTTTCTTCCTCCAACCGGGCGGAGACTCTGCCTCTTTACGCAACCTTTCCTCAATCTTCAAAAATCCCCGAAAAACGGCATTGCGGAAACCGTGACAAAAAAAAATTATACTGCTGGCGAGCACGTGTACAAGGCTATCGGCACGGCATTTGTATTCATTTGCATGTCAGCCCTTTGGACCGAAGAACCGCCGGGTTGGGGAAATCAGGGTGACTTATACATGGTAGTGTCAAAATCTCTATGAAAAGGGGAGCATTCAGAATGATTGACGATTTGCGCTTTGCGATTAACGATTGACGATTTGCGATTTCAGACGTTGATGAATCCATCGTAAATCGAGAATCGCAAATCGTCAATCGTAGATCAAATTTGAAGGATGCAAATATGAGCAA
This sequence comes from bacterium, assembly GCA_050732395.1. Classification (GTDB taxonomy): domain Bacteria; phylum Zhuqueibacterota; class Zhuqueibacteria; order Zhuqueibacterales; family Zhuqueibacteraceae; genus JBIOXB01. The sequence goes on along the minus strand of JBOHQX010000343.1, from coordinate 53,355 downwards.
TTTCTGTAAAAAGATGGCATTCATCGGCGCAAGCTGGGTGCTCTGGCCGGGGTCCAATCTCTTCGCTGAGGAGCCCGAAACCTACACGTATTCCAACTTTCAAATGCACGACAAGGCATTGACCCTCGAGCTCGAGATTCATCCCCACCTGCTGCAGCAGGCGCGCGTGCTGCGCGATCGCGACGGCGATGGGCAGATGAGCCAGTTGGAATTCGACGAATCCAAGACCGCGATCGTGCACTATGTGCAGCAAAAGCTCTCCGTCATGCTCAACGAACGCATGCTGCACGCCGACAGCGCGGCGATCACGTATCGCTTCGAGAATTCCTCGCCGTCACCCAATCGCATCTATGTCACCTGCAGATATGCATTGCTGTTGAAGCCGGCTCAATTGGTTTTGCGCAACGAGATGTTTCAGGAATTGACCGAGCGCAGCCGGAACTACGGCGTGTTGTCGGACGGCAGGAAAAACGCAGATTTCGCATTTCGCTCGCGCGTGGACAAGGTTTCTTCACCCGTGGAGGTGGAGTTTTTTGCCAATGGAGAATGGCAGCTATTGGATCAGAATGCCAGCGACATGAGTCCGGCGGTGTATTGGGGGATTGCGGGCTGCAGCGGATTGTTGATCCTGGCGGTGGCCGCGCTGATCCGCAAAAACTCGAAGCGCCGCAGCCGGCATCACAAAAGAAAGCCGCGCTCGCCTTCGATTTCTGCCGCGCGCGAGCATTTGCAATACGAGCAAGCTTAGAATCGAGTTCTCGATCATCTGAATCATCACCGCATTCCTTCATACAGGCCGTGCAACGGGCAATTCCACCAGCGTGGAATTGCCCGTTCTTTTTTCGGGGCCAGATAAAATCGAAGTTGCTCTTTAGTTTCTTTTTTTGTAACTATTCAAAGCACCGGCCGGGTGCCCGGACGGTGGATTCCCACGAACGAGGCCAGTAGCAGAGGAGAAGCGTGAATGTCGCCCTACAATATCACACGCAGCAAACACGGCTTGGAAATGCATGGCATCCGCAACGTCAACGACCAGTACTGGAATCTGACCTCGGCTGCGCTCTATGACGAAGCGATTCGCCGGCGGGAAGGGACCACGGCTCACCTCGGCCCGTTGGTGGTGCGCACCGGGCATCATACCGGGCGCTCTCCCAACGACAAATACATCGTCAAAGAGCCTTCAAGCGAAAAAAATATCTGGTGGGGCAAAGTCAACCGCGCTTTCGAACCTGAAAAATTCGAGGCCCTGCGCCAGCGCCTGCTCGCGTACATTCAAAACAAGGAAATTTTCATTCAGGATTGCTACGCCGGTGCGGATCCCCAATATCGTTTGCCCATTCGCATCATCACCGAAACTGCGTGGCACAATCTCTTCTCGCGCAATTTGTTCGTGCGGCCCAGATGGGCGTCGCTCGCCGAGCACAAGCCCGAATTCACGGTGATCAACATGCCACGTTTTCACGCCGTGCCCGAAATCGATGGCACCAATTCCGAGGTCTTCATCATTGTGAATTTCGGGGAGCGCCTGGTGATTATCGGGGGCACCAGTTACGCCGGCGAGATCAAAAAATCGATCTTCACCGTCCTGAATTACATGCTGCCGCTGCAGGAAGTGCTGTCCATGCATTGCTCGGCGAATATCGGCCGGAGCGACGATGTCGCGGTATTCTTCGGATTGTCGGGCACGGGCAAGACCACGCTATCCGCCGATCCCCACCGTCGCCTGATCGGTGACGATGAGCACGGCTGGAGCAAAGCCGGCGTATTCAATTTCGAAGGCGGCTGCTATGCAAAAGTGATCCGCCTCTCCAAAGCGGCCGAACCGGAAATTTATGAAACCACGCGCCGCTTCGGCACGCTTCTCGAAAACGTAACCTACGACGCTTACACGCGCCGCTTGAATTTGGACGATGCTTCGCTCACGGAAAACACACGCGCGGCGTATCCAATCGGCTACATTCCGAATCACGAGCCGAGCGGCATGGGTGGCCATCCGAAGAACATCGTCATGCTCACCGCCGATGCCTTCGGCGTGATGCCGCCGATCGCACGGCTCACGCCCGAACAAGCGATGTATCATTTCCTTTCGGGCTACACTGCGAAGGTGGCGGGCACAGAAAAAGGCCTGGGCAAAGAGCCGCAAGCCACGTTCAGCACCTGTTTCGGCGCGCCGTTCATGGCGCTGCATCCCACGGTATACGCCAACATGCTCGGCGGAAAGATCGCGCAACACCGGGTGCATTGCTGGCTGATCAACACCGGATGGACCGGCGGGCCGTTCGGCGAAGGGCAGCGCATGAAGATTGCGTACACCCGCGCGATGGTGAGCGCGGCGCTCGATGGCCGCCTCGCGCAAGTGGCGACGGAGCAGGATCCATTCTTCGGCTTGCACCTCCCCAAAACCTGCCCGGACGTTCCCGCCGAGGTCTTGCAGCCACGCCAGACGTGGAAGGACGGCAATGCTTACGATGACAAGGCAAAATTTCTCGCCGGGCTTTTCCACAAGAACTTTGAACAATTCGCGGCCGAGGTTTCCGAAGCCATTCGCGCGGCCGGGCCGAAGATGACGTGAGAGCTTGTCATTCGCAGGCTGATCGCTGTGAGCAATCGGATCCGCATCGACGCCGTGTTTCTGCCAGAAAGGGATGCAGCATAGTTACCGCGCAGCACTCATGAGAAATTCACAAGTCACGGAGGAGAGCTCATGTTCGCCGGCAAAACCTGGGAAGAATGGATTGGGAAATACGCTCAAAGCCATCAAAATCCCGTCAATCGAATTTGTCACACCATCGGCATTCCGATGATTGCCGTTTCAGTTATAATGTTCATAGCCGCTTTGTTCGTGGCTGATCTATGGAAAGCGGCGCTGGGGCTCTTCGTGCTGGGTTGGATATTTCAATTCGTCGGCCACGCTTTCGAAGGCAAGCCGCCGGAGTTCTTTCACGATTGGCGCTATTTGTTTGTGGGCCTGCGCTGGTGGTTTGCGAAAATCCGTGGACGTGCGTGAATGGTCCACCCCGAATTGGGCTTCAGTTTTGAACTCGCGTGCAGGCGCGCTCTATCGACCGAGCAACCGCCTTTCGCGGGACAGGCGCGCAATCTCGTCAAAAGATATTTCCTGATCTTTTTGCAGCAGCTCCATGGCGCGGCGCAGCGCTGCTTCTAATTCGGCGAAGCTCTGAAATCTTTCAAGCGCCTCTGCGTGGCAGGCGCGTGCGATGACTTCCGCAAGGACAGGATGCAGCGGCGGCCTCTTCGCGTCCGGTGCCACGCTTCGGGCAAACGCCTCTGCTTCTCCTTCCTCGGCTGTGAGCGGCAGCTTGCCGCTCATTGATTCGCACAGAATGGCTCCGAAGCTGAAAACATCACTGGTGGCGTGCAGCGTTGCGCCATTGCGACGCTCGGGCGCGCTGTATTGCCAGTTTGCCGGGTCGAGCAAATTGTTGGGGTCGGGCAGGTCTACAAACAGTGGAACAAAAAAATCCGAAACCTTCACCTCACCGTTCGCCGACAGCCAGATGTTTCCCGGCTTGAGATTGCCGTGATAAACGCCGGCGCGATGGCTGGCATGCAATATACGGCATAGGCGCATCCCGAGGGCCAATCCCTCCGGCAACAACAAGCACCTGCCGCTGTGCAATATTTCATCGAGCGATTTACCCTCCAGGAATTCCCTTACAAAAAAGAAGATTTCCTCTTGCCAGCCCATGTCGTAGATCATCGCGACGCCGGGCAGGGCCAGACGGCCAAGGTGACGCACGGCGACCGTGACCTGTTCGCGCAACGCCGGGTCCTGAATGAGCTTATAACTGTTATGCGGGCTCAGTGCTTTCAAGATGGCCACGCGTTCCAGCTCGCGGTCGCGCGCGCGATACGTGCCCGCGGCGCGGCTGCCGCGTAACTTTTCCGTCACCGCGTATTTTCCGAAGGGTTGGGGCGTTTTTTCCTGCACGTATTCCAGGGGATTGCGCCAGATTGCCTCGCAAATTTCGGCGTGAAAAAAGGGTATGGTAGCGTGTCGCAGGCCGGAATACTTCGCCGGCATCGCTTCGTCACCGATCCGTTTTTCATAGACGGTACGCGCAACGATCAAGCTGTTGTTTTGTTTTTCTGGAGCCATTGCGGGCCGGCTCAGCCCGGTTTTGATTTCCAGCATGTGCAAAACTTCATATAACATGCGCCAGGCGGAAAGCTCGACCTCGCCGTTGCCGTCGGTGCGCGCATGCACTGCCGTTTGCACCCAAATCTGCGTAGCCGGCTTGGCAGTCACGTTATAGCGCTCGATCTTGTGCAACAGATCGACCGCTGCAATGGCAAGCAGCTTAAGTGAATCAGCGAAGGCCACCACACCATCGCGCAGGCGATAACAGGTCGCATTCGCCGCTTTCACCAGATATTTCACTGAAAAATCGATGAATTTTTCCGTCAACGCATTGGCGAGCTCCGCGCCGCTTGCCGTTGCCAGTCTGTCGAAATTGATGATCTTCAGCGCGAGAATTTGCCGCGCGGCAGATACACTTGAAGCGGCAACCTGGTGTGAGGAAAAACGTTGCGCCAATTCGAGAGCGAATGCAGTATCATCTGGCGCTTCATTTTCCAGTCCCAGCTTGGCCCATACCCGATGCGATTGTTGAATCAGCGCCAAGGCCAGGCGCAAGCTGCTGAATTCGCGCAGCGCAGCGACATACTCTACACGGCCATAAGCAGACAGAGCCTGCACGATGGTTTGCCAATTGTGCGGCGCAGCAATTTGACCGGCCTCGCCCTGCCCTTCAGACGATACGGCCAGGGCCTGACCTGCGTTTGCGCGATGGATGGCATAGGCACTCTCCAGCGCCAGCCAATGCCGGACACTCGCCATTTTTTCGTTGCGGCCGTTGAGGTATTCGAGCACGGTGCGGATTTCGGCGTATTTTTCCAAACGCCAGCCGAGGTGCACGAGCTGCGTCACCGTCTGCGGTGCGTCGCCGTTCTCCAAGAGCGCCACGCGTTTCAGGGTTTCAAAAGCGGGCTCGAACTCTTCGTTTTTCAGGAAATGTTGGACGAGGGCATGCAGGGTTTCCCGATTGGGAGCGGGATTGAGGGTCAGCACCCTTTTGTAGAGTTGGAGTGCAAAGGCCTCGCGTGCGTTGTGCGCCAACAGCACACGGCAGATTTTGAGCAGCAGGTCGCGATCGTCCGGGAATAGCTGCAAGACGTGTTGGAAGGCTTGTCGCGCCGGTTCGTTCCATTGATTCATGCCGGCCAGAGCGAGTGCAAAACTGCGATGCACCGCAGGCGCCCTCTGCCCGGTCTGCAGCAATTGGGTGAACTTGGTTACGGCTTCGGCGTATTGTCCACGCGTGAGATAGGCTTCTCCCAAGCTTTGCAGGATGGAAGCAACACGATCTGCTTGTGAGTGCGAATGATTCATGTCAGATGCGACGCCGCGCCGTGCCCTTCAAAACTCCAGTGTTTTGACGTCGCCCTTGGACACGCTCACGTTGGTTTTTTGATGGAGAATCTGGCCGGCGCTGTCTTTCACCGCAATCGTGTAGACGCCGGGCGGTAAAAGGAAGCCGGTTTCGGCCAGTGGCCGTACGGGGCCCACCTGAAGATCGTTCACAAAAATTTCCGCGCCGCCGTAGCTCGCCCCATCCAGTCCGGGCAGAAAAATTCGCCCGCCGCTTTGCGGCACCAGGCTTTCAGGAGCAGGGTCCACGTTCTCGTTCATGGGCACTGGCGCGGGATCGGCCATCGTGCCCGCATTCGGCGAAAGAGAATCCTGCGCCGCGGTTTCAGGAACTGCAGCCGGTGGCTCATGCTCAACTCGAGAGAGCGTCTCCGGTTGCGCCTCCTCTTGCATGGCCGCGCCTGCTGGAGGATTCTGGCCCGCAATGGTTGCCACCGAATCGAAAGCAAGAGGCGTCATGCGTGCTGAATCCGCGCTCGCCGGCGTTGCCGGCACCGATTCGCCGGAATCTGCTGCGATCTCGTCATTTGGAGCCGGCGCGAGAAGGAGGGTTTCCTGTTGCGCTTGCACGGCAGTTTGTGGCAGGCTCGCGGCCGTGGACTGGGGAGACGGTTCCGTTGTTTCCTGTTCCACGGTATCGCCGAATGGATTCAGGAAATATCCCAACGCCGCCAATGCCACGACCGTCGCCGCCATGGGAAAAACGCGGACGGCCATGCGCCGGGCGGGTGAGGGCGGCGTCTTTTTTTCGCTCACGCCGAAGTATTGGCGTTTAATGAACCGTTCTTCGGCGGTAAGCAAAGGCTCCGGCTCTTCCGCGATCGTCATTTTGACATGTTTGCTGCGCACCGTGATCGCGCGCGTCGGTTTCACCAACGCGAGAGCGGCGGTGATATTATCGGAGCCATTGGCTTGTTTGGCACGCTGGACCAAACGCTCGGCATCCTGCACCAGCGCCGCTTCATTGCTGCTCTGCAGATTTTGCAGAATCGCTTCAGGCACAAGGGCGTTGTGCAGGCCGTCGGTGCACAGCAGAAATTTCTCCGCGCCGTTCAACGGGAACCATTGCAGATCTATTTTGGTGGCAGCATGCGTGCCCAGCGCGCGCGTCAGGACGTTTTTCTTGCTGAAGTGCTGCACTTCCTCGGCGCGGATCTCGTGATCTTGCAGCAGCTCATTCACCCAGCTATGATCATCGGTCAATTGCTGCAGCGCCTTTTGCTTGAGTTGATACGCGCGGCTGTCGCCGACGTGCACCGCACAGGCCGTGGTGTCGTTAAAGGCCATGGCGACCAGCGTCGTGCCCATGCCGCGCATGCCGGGATCCTGTTCGGCCATAATGAACAAGCGCCGGTTGGCCAAACGCGCGCCCGCCAGCAAACGCAGCGCGATTTCCGGCATGCGCTCTTGTTGGTCGCTGCAAAAGAAGCGCAGTTCGGCGAGATCCGAATAGAAAAAAATGTCGCGCATCGTTTCGCCTGCGATACGGCTGGCCACTGCACCGCTCTGGTGCCCGCCCATACCGTCGCACACCACGACCAGCCTTTGCTTCAACGAGTAATAAAAAAAATCTTCATTAGTTTTGCGCACGGTGCCACAGTCCGTCGCGCCCGCGATCACAATTTCCATGACCTGGTCTCAAAAATTCAAAACCCGAAATTCATCAGCTAATGTACAAGTTTTTTTTGCCATTTTCAGCTTTTAATTCCGATTAGGAGACTTTGTCTGAGGACGTCGCGCTGAACCCTGCAGCGGCGATGGTCTTACGGTCAAACCGGTCGCTGAAGAAAAGCTATCTTTTGATTTTACTCTCAAGGTATGAATTCCGGTTTTGTATGGAAGGGAGGCTTGGTAAAGCAACGCACCAATCAATCCAAACTGCATCGCTCCAAATTGATTCGGCCGCGATTTTATTCGAAACGGCAAAACAAATACGCCTGGTTGATCGGGCTGATCATAGTCAAGATACAGATCGCCCAAGTAATTGGCCATTCCCGCTGCAACTCGGAAGCTGAGTTTTGGAAAATTGACGGCTTCGTCAATAAAATCTGCACCCATTTTGAATTGTATTTTTTTGAGCACGTATTCATCCGGCGCGAGGCAATACGAGAATTTTTCATTAGGTACAAGGCAAATCTTGAACGACCTGGCATCCGGTTGGCTGGCAGAGGCAACCTGCAATTCCAGAAGCCAAACTTTACGATTTTTTTCTGGCACGGTGCCATAAACTGTTTTTCTCCGTTCATCCACGGCGCAAACGATTTCGTCAAAAGTGTATAGCTTTTCCGGAGGATCATAGAACGGGCTTTCGCGCCTGGGGTCAAAGCGAATACCTTTATCATCGATGCTTACAATCGCGCCCTCCCAAACAATTAATTCTCCGTTCTTTTTCGTAACCAGCGCAGGAATTTTGCCAGTCCAAAACTCTTCATTGTAATAATTGCCTTCGATCGTAGTGTCACACGCGGGATTCTCTTTTGTGGTGACCAGCTCGCGAGTTCCAGCGCATGCTGTCAGAGTGAATGCCAGCGCAATCATTGACATCTTTAAGCTCCTCATGCATGAGCTCCCTTTGCAAACGACTGTCGGCGCCAGCGAAGCCAGAAGTTGGTGGCATTGATGGCGATGATGGCCGTGACGCTGGTGATCATCAGGGTGGTCCACAAGCCCGTAGCGAATCGAGTGACGGTCAATTTCGAGAGATTCGTGGCGTCGCCGTACTGCTGTCCCCAAACAACGGTGCCCGCAGGAACGCGACGATTGCTGCGAAACGTGTGCACCAACCCGTCCGCGCTCACCAGCAGAATATCGATCGCGGCCGTGTTGCTCAGATCGGCGAGTAAAGGCGCTGCACGCGGCACGACCGTGGCGCCGCGTTGCTGCCAAAAAATGTCGCCGGTTTTGCCGTGCAGAACCTTGAGCCAACCATTGTTTTCAATCGCGACGACTTCTACACGTCCGTCGTGGTCGAAATCAAAAAGCGCAGGCGGTTGTGCCAATGCAGTTCCCCTGGCCTGCCACAACGCGGGCTGCCTTTGCCCGTCGCGCCCCAGACCGCGAAATGCCGAAATCGTGCCCTGGTCATCCGTCGCGATGACGTCCGGCAGCCCGTCGGCATCGACGTCTCCAAGCACGAACGGATAGGAAAAATCGCCCAGGGAGTCGGGCATGGCAGCGAGATTGTTCCACCATAGCTCGCGGGCTTTGATCGCGCCGTCCGCGGTCTTGTTGGACAAATCAACGCACAGCAAATTGCCCTGCCGGCTGGAAACGAGCAGATCGAGCTGGCCGTCACCGTTGAAATCCGCCGCACTGACGGGATGCCGGATTTGATTACTCTCGTCGAAGCGGCCGCGAAGCTTGTTGAGGCTCAAATTCACGTTCACGCTGCCATTCAAACGCCGCTCGTTGCCGTCGTAAATCAGCACCAGCCCGCGCTCAGTTCCCACCAGGATTTCTTCGTCGCCGTCGCGATCAAGATCGGCACACGACAATGGCGCTTGCACAATCACGCCCACGTCGATTTCCACCCATTCCGGCTCCTGCAAACGCGCATAGCCGATCAACAGCTTGCCCTGCACGCTCACCACCGCGACGTCGGGCCGGTCATCGCCGTCCAGATTGCCCACCACCGGCGGACCGATGAGCTCGTGTGCAATGAACGGACTGGTCCAAATCTCTGCGCCGTGCAGTCCGTCGATCGCCACCATATGTCCGTCCGCGGTGAGGGCGACAATGTCTGTTTTGCCGTTGCCGTTGAGATCTGCCGCAGCCGCTGGATAATGACGGTCCAGAACGATCGTGCTGATGCGCCACATGCGCCGCCGGGTCTTACCGCTCAACGCGCTGAGTGTGCCGTCGGAGTGGATGAACACGATATCCGTGTAAGCATCGTCGTTCAAGTGCAACAACACCGGCAGAGGCGCATACTCGGAAAGCACGTTCCGGCTCTCCGCGGAAGCTTCCTCTTCGCCGCCAGCGCCGACCTTGGCAAAGTGATGATACTCGAGCTTCAAAGTTGGCGGTGCGTCAGTCGCGATGGTGCGATGATACCAGGCATAAGCACCGACCAATAGACCCAACAACGTAATTGCCACGCCGCCGACGGCGAGCGCCTGTCCGCGGTAGCGCAGCCACCACGCGCCGGTCTTTTGCGGAAAGGAAAAATCCCAGTTGCCTTCGGCCACGAAACGAAAGATCGTGCTCTGTTGGTCGCTGACGATTTCGATCTCGTCACCGGGTGCCAGCAACAGCTCGTCAGTTTCGGTCAGGCGGTCCTGATTCAAATACGTGCGGCTCTTGCTGCGTTTGTCACTGAGATAAAAGTGGTTGTTGCGGTGCGAAATCGTGGCATGGCGGCGCGAAATACTGGGATCGATTTCGCCGCGGCGGTTCTCGCGAATGATGATGTCATTCAGGCGCGCCTCCCGCCCGATTTTGGTTTCGGCAAAATTCAATTGGAATTTCTTGCCAAGGTAAGGGCCGTGGATGGCGAGTAAGTAATAGGGCGATTTCCCGGCAGCGTCCTTCTCCGCCGGCCGCGCTTTGTCTTCCGGCGCCGCCTGTTCAATGACTTCCGCAAGCTCCCTTTCCAGGCTGTCAAGCTCGACTTCTTCATGCGGCTGCAGCCGGCGCAATCGTTCGTCGTCGCTGGGCTCTACCACACTCATGCCGAATTCCTGGGTCGAAGCATGAACAGGATTATTGTGGACGGAGTTGAGAACAACTTCCTTGCCCTCATTCAAAGAATCGAAGCTGCCGCCGGCGTGATGCTGTGTTTCGCGCGGCGCGCTGGCCGAGTTTCGAAACAATAAAGTGTGCTCACCCAGACTGATGGTGTCGCCGTCTCCAACTTCCGTCACGGCGTTTATTTTGATGCCGTTGACAAAAGTGCCATATGCGCTTTTGAGATCACGCACGAAATGCTGCGTGCCGCGCCGTTCGATTTGCAGATGATTCAGCGACACGGATTTGTCCGCAACGACCACGTCATTACCGCCGCCGGACCCGATGCTGCAGGTCGTACTCGTTTCCGGCCAGGCGAATTCGGACAGCACTTCCGCTTTTTTCTTTAAAATGATTTTCGACATCTTGGTCTCCTTCCCAAGGGAAGGCAGGATGATCTTCACTGCTGAGGTGATAGTTTAATAACCAGCGCGGACTGGCCGCCGGTGGTGATTTGGTATTCCTGGGTCGCGGTGTGAAAGCCTGCTTTCGCGATGCGAATGTTATAAATCCCGGGCGCGAGCGCGTTGGCGGCAACGCCATCCGCATCGGTGCGGCCAAAAAACTTCTCTCCCACGCCGGCGGTCGTATCCTGGCAACTGATTTCGGCGCCGGCGAGCGGCCCCTCGCTCTGCCCGTCGAGTACCATGATTTCGACGTCCACGCTGCCGGGTATCATGCGCGCAATCGCCATGTTGGTGCCCGGCGGAATCGTCAAGGTATGCGGGCCGTAGCCTTCTTTTGTCAAAGTGATCGTATAGGTGAGCGGCAGCAAGGTGAGCTCGCACGGGGTTTTCACCTGTAAGCGTGTGCGCCGCTCGCCATAAACCAGCTCGGTCACTTGCGCGCCGATGTCATTGTCGCTGGCGTCATCGGCCTGCTTGGCAAAGATGCGCACGACGCGCGAGAGCATTTCATTGTACTCTGCCGGTGAAGCCTCGTCGATCGTGATCGCGATCGTTTTCGGGAGGTATTCGGCTTTTAGCAGCGTGATCGAGTGCGCGCCCATGGGCAAAAGCAGCTCCGTGGCATAGCCGGTGACGCCAACCGAATTCTCCCCACCGTCGATGAAAATTTCCGCCAGGCTGGGCGTGGAGTTGATCTTGATTTGTTTCGCAAAAAACCCGGTGACGGCAAAATGCTCGCGCTGGCCTTCGATGCGTTCGAATTTCCACAGCCGGTGATCTTCGATAATCTCGGCGCCTTCCAGTGTATTGAGCGTGAAGCCTTCGAGCGCCATCAAGCCCGGTTTGCGCAATGCGATTTTCAAGGGGTCGCCCACTTCGATCACGGCGTGGCACGGTGTGGGCTGCGCGTAGGGGATCCCGTTCAAATACACTTCCGCGCCAGGCGGTTGCGAGGTGATCTCCAACGTCATTTTGAAGCGGAAAACATAGGGATGATCGCCCTCACGCTTACTTTCACCCACGACGGCGACTTGCCCTTTGCGCATCACTTGGATGGAACGCACGATGGGCTCGAAGCGCGGCAGAGTCAGAGTGAGTTTGTGGACGCCAGGCGAGATGTCGTCGATGGCGAGCGGCGTAGTTTTAGGCAGCGGCTTATCGTCGAGATAAACTTGCGCATTCGGTGGAAAGGAGACGATACGGATGGCGGGTGGGAACAGATAGTCATAAATGCCGGCACCCAGCGTGGTCCAACGCGTGAAAATATCTGTGATCACAAACAGCAATAAAGCCCCGAGCACGCCGCCGCTGGCGCGCAAAATGGTTTGGCGATGCGCGCGCGCGGAGAGCCGCACGACGTCAATGATCGTACGAACCTCGCCCTCTTCTTCTTCCTCGTCAATGACACGATAAAATGCCCCCTGAGGCGGCGCCGCCGGGCCGCTAAAAGGCGTGAAATCGTTATCGGCCTGCGGGGTCACTTCCACTTCCACCGGCGGTTCATTTTTTTCATCTGCCCCATTGTCGGAGCCGGAGGAGAACAAATTGGTGTTCTCCTCGTTGAGCTCGAGAATCAATTCTGTTTCCAGAGCCTGCGGCTCGCCTGGGAGCTTGATTTCCTCGGCCGTGGGTGCAATCGCCGCGCTGCCCGAGCCCGGCGCGAAATCGGCGGCGACGAATGCGGGAGTGCTGGGCAGCGGAGGCGTCGTCCGGAAGACTCTTTCGGGGGCAATTTTCTGCACCAGCGTGCCGAGTTCCAGCGCGTATTCCATTGCCGGAGCTTGCTCCGCAAGATAATTCATGAGCTCGAGATACATATGGTTCGCAGACTGAAAACGGTGCGCCGGCTCTTTTTGCAGCGCGCGAGCAACGATCTGGATCAGAAGATCGGACACGCCCGCATGCGGCAAAGTCGACAAATCCCAGTGGCCGGAACGAAGTTTTTCCAGGGCGATTTCCATTTTCTGGTCGGCAAAAAGGCGCTTGCCGGTCAGCAGTTCATAGAGCACGATGCCGAGTGCAAAGATGTCCACGCGGTGGTCGAGACGCACATGCTCAATTTGCTCCGGTGCGAGGTACCCCACCTTCCCTTGAACCAGGATTTCGTTTTTGCCGCGCTCCAGTCCTTGGCTGCGGCGCCGCGCTCCTGCGAGGCCGAAATCGATGATCTTCACTTCGCCGAGACGGTTGATCATGATATTGCCCGGCGAGATATCCTGATGCACGAGATGCAAAGGTTGGTGGGTATCGGGGTCGCGGCGAGTATGAGCATAATCCAGGCCGGCGCAAACTTCGGCGATGAGCGCCGCGCATAAGTGTGGCGGCAGGCCGGAGTCTTCCCGGCGATGGGCCTTAAGAAATTGGCGCAAATCGACGCCGTCGACGTATTCCATGATGATATAAAACTGCCCGCTAGCGTCGCGCTTGATGTCGTAAATGCGAATGATGTTGTGATGATTCAGCCGGGCAATCGCGAGCGCTTCCGCTTGAAAAAGATCAACATATTCGGCCTCGCCGATAAAGTTCGGCGAAATTGCCTTGACCGCAATGGGCTTGTCAAACAACAAATCGCGGCCAAAGGAGATGACGCCAAACCCGCCACGCTTGATTTCTTCGAGAATTTCGTATTTGCCGTCCAGTATTTTTACGGCTTCCATGGAATCGCCTTGTTAGAATCCCTGTTACACTTCTGGCATTGCTGGATCGTTCAGTGGCATGTTTTATCAATACCATCCATCACCAGTCTTTGCGAAGAAAGGCTGGCAATCCTGAGTTTAAAACCTGTTAACAATTGTTTTCACCGCGCGTCCGGCTCTCGTACCCGCATGGGCGCCGAACTTTTTCTTGCTTATCAAACCCCAAATATGTACAATGTTCATCCTGGTTTTATGCCTGGCCTAATCGTGTGTGGGTGTTACGCAAAAAAAACCTGCGGCCAAATTCAGATACCAATTCACTCGTTTTGTGCGCTTTGTGTCAGCGCCGGTACCTTGATGTTCTCGGAAGACTGAGCAAACCGGTTCGAGGTGTGGCAAAGGATCATCTGTGTTCAACCAGCCTAGCAAATTTGCAGATTACAAAGATCTTGTCAATTCATATCTCGCTTCCTTTCTCAGGCGCCATGCTAATGGCGCCGGTCGAGTACAACCCCAAAGCCTCTATGACCCGGTGCAATACGCGCTGGAGGGCACCGGGAAGCGCCTGCGCCCCGTGCTCTTGTTGATGTGCTGCGCAGCGCATGGCGGTGAAGCGCAAAGCGCCCTGCCGGCCGCTGCCGCCGTCGAATTGATGCACAATTTCACCCTCGTGCACGACGACATCATGGATCGCGACGATACGCGGAGGGGACGGCCAACAGTGCACCGCAAATGGGGAAACGATGTTGCGATTTTAGCGGGTGATGCTCTGGTCGTGCTCGCTTACAAAAGCCTGCTCGAAACGGAGGGCCCGCATCTGCCGGAGTTGTGCCGTCTGTTCACGGACGGCATCATCGAAATCTGCGAAGGCCAGGCGCTTGATCGCGATTTCGAGCAGGATGACGGCGTGAATTTGCAGCGTTACCAAACCATGATTCTGAAAAAGACGGCGCGTTTGCTGGCGATCTGCGCCCAAATGGGGGCAAGGCTGGGTGGCGCTTCGGAGCGCCAAGCGTCAATCCTAAAGCACTTTGCCGAGCACGTGGGGCTGGCTTTTCAAATACAGGACGACCTGCTGGACATCACGGTCGAGCAAGCCATTCTCGGTAAAGATTTCGGCAGCGACGTGCGTCGCCACAAGAGAACGTTTCTGTACGTGTATGCCAATGAACACGGCCACGCCCAGCAGCGTCGTGAGTTGCGAGATATTTTCAGGAACACCGAGGTGACTGACGGCGACATTCTCGCGGCGCAGAAGATTTTTCGCGCGACCGGGGCGCTCGTCGCTGCGGAAGAAGCGGTCCGCTACCACATGAAATGTGCACACGCCCATCTTTCCGAGTCGGGACGCCTCGGCAACGCTGAGGAGTTTCATTTTTTTATTGAAATGATTCTGCAACGCCGTGCTTGAAAGTCGCTTTGCAGCTTCGCTTGTACTCCTGCTCTTACTCTTACTCTTACTCTTACTCCTACTCATACTCTTACTCGCCTTTCAAATCCAAGAGCGAGTAAGAGTATGAGTGGGAGTAAGAGTATCAGTAAGAGTAAGGGCGATTAGATGCCGTAGGAACAACTACTACAATCAACTGCTGCATGGTGGAAAAGAAAATCGTCGTCAAGAACAAGCTCGGTGTCCATGCCCGACCGGCGGCTATGTTGGTGAAAACCGCGGCTTCCTTTCGTTCTGACATTCACCTGGCGCGCGAAGGACAAATCATAAACGGCAAAAGTATCATGGGCGTGATGATGCTGGCGGCCAATCTGGGCAGCGAGGTTACGATCTCCGCCAAAGGTGAGGATGAGCAAAAGGCGGTCGATGCCATCGCCAAGCTGTTCGAAGACAGGTTCGGAGAAGTGGAATAGGACAGCGCGGCCCATGAAGAAATTCGAGCCTAAAGCCGAGGTGATACTGCAGGGCGTACCCGTTTCCCCCGGCATCGCGATCGGCCGTGTGTTCATGCTTTCCGGCACATTGCCGGTCGTCGAGCGGCGTACGTTGGCACCGGAAGAAATTCCTGCCGAAATCGAGCGGCTTCATCGCGCCCTGGAAAAAACGAAAGACGAATTGTCGCACGATCAAATCGTCGCGCATGAACAGATCGGCGATGCCGCCGCGCAGATTTTTGAAGTGCATCACATGATCCTGGAAGACCCGGATTTCCTGGGGCAGGTTGAGCAGTCCATTTCCACGCAAAGCATCAATGCCGAGTTCGCCTTTCATCACTTGATGTCGATGTACGCTGATCGCTTGACGCAAAGCGGCGGTTTTCTGATGGATCGCCGCGTGGATTTGGAAGACGTTGACCGCCGCGTCGTGCGTAATCTGCTGGGTGACCGGCGCGATTATCTCAATCAGCTCGAGGGGGCAGCGGTGGTTGTGGCGAGCGATCTTACCCCGTCGGCGGCTTTGTTGCTGAACCGCCATCGTATTCGCGGTTTTGCCACGGATTTGGGTGGCAAAACTTCTCACGCCGCGATCATGCTGCATTCCTACGGCCTGCCCGCCGTTGTGGGCCTGCGCGAAATCACCAAGCGCAGCAAAGTCGATGACCGCGTGATCATCGACGGCCACGAAGGGTTGGTGTTGCTCAATCCGGACGAAGATACGCTGGCGCGCTATCAGCGCAAGCACAGCGTCTGGGTGCAAAAGAAGAATCGCCTGAGACATTTGCGGGAGCTGCCCTCACGCACGCGTGACGGCCGCGACGTTGAGCTTTCCGCCAATTTGGAATTTGCCGACGAAGTAAAGATGGTGCAAGCCAACGGCGCGCATGGTGTGGGTTTGTTGCGCACGGAATATTTGTATCTCGAACGCAACGAGCCGCCCTCGGAAGACGTGCAATATCAAGAATACTATCGCATCGCTTCGGAGTTGCAGCCCCAGCCCGTGATCATTCGCACAATGGACTTGGGCGGCGATAAAAGCCCGAAGTGCATTAAAATTCCGCCGGAGACGAACCCGTTCCTGGGCTGGCGGGCAATTCGCATTTGCCTGGAAATGCCGCATCTGTTTAAAGATCAGCTCAAAGCAATATTGCGCGCGAATACCCTCGGCAACGTCAAGATTATGCTGCCGATGATCTCTGGCGTGCAAGAGTTGGATGAAGCACTGGCGCTGATTGAACAATCCAAGCGCGAATTGAAAAAGGCCGGCAAGCCATTCGGGAACGAAACCGAAATCGGCGTCATGATCGAAGTGCCCTCCGCGGCCGTGCTCGCCGATCACATCTCCGAGCGCGTGGACTTTATCAGCATTGGCACGAATGATTTGATGCAATACACCCTTGCCGCCGACCGCGGCAATGAGCGTATCGCGCATTTGCTGAATCACCTGCATCCCGCGCTGCTGCGTTTGATCCGAGACGTAATTACCGCGGCGCATAGCCGCGGCGTTCTGGTCGGCATGTGCGGCGAAATGGCGGCGGACCGCCTGGCGACGGTTTTGCTGGTCGGCATGGAAATCGACCAGCTCAGCGTCAGCCCGGTCGAGGCGCCGGAAATCAAGAGAATCATTCGCAGTATCAACTTCAATGAAGCCAGGGAATTGGTGAAAAACGTCATGGCTTTCTCCTCCGCCCAGGAAATACAAAACTTCGTGCGACCATTCATGCGGAGACGATTTAAGGATTTGATGATTTAGCTTTTTATGGCGTGCAAAGCACCACTGATTTTGAGCATCAGCGAAACAGTGTGGTCAATGGCGTCGTTTACACCACGTGAAACTGTGAAGTATAGAAGTCTTATCTTTTACTCTGGGGCAAAATCCAAAATTTGACAAGGGGACACAACATGACAACACTCAAAAAGCTCGAAGAACTGATTTATCACGGTTTCAAGGAAACCGACAAGAAATTCCAGGATACGGATCGAAAGTTCCAAGAAAATGTCGCCCAGTTCAAAGAAACAGATATCAAGCTGCGTGAATGGGGCAAGCAGTTGTCAGGTATCACGGATTCGTTGGGATTGTTTGCGGAAAGCGCTGTCAAGCCGGCGGCAGGGCCTCTTTTCGCCGAGCGCGGCATCAAATTGAATGAGTTCCACTCTCGCGTATGGTATCGCCATGGCAGCCGCATGATGGAAGTCGACGTGCTCGGCCTTGGCCCACAGCATGTCGTCGTCGTCGAAGTCAAGTTACGCTTGCGCCAGCAGGACATCAATGTGCTGCTGGAAAAGCTGTCGAGGTTTCTAGAATTTTTCGAGCGCTATCGCAGCCTGACTTTATACGGCGCGGTTGCAGGCATGAGCATTGATCAAGGCATTGACCGTTATGCGTATCAGCAAGGCCTATTCGTGCTGGCGCAATCAGGAGAGAACCTCAATCTGTTGAACGATGAAAATTTCGTGCCGCGCGCGTATCGTTTTGGGGTGAATACATAAATAGACAAAATGATTGACGACAAAACAGTTTTTATCATCTTGTTGTCAATCATTTTGTCTTTCAATATCTTTTTACTTTATTTGCATACATTGAAATTGAAAATGAATTCCTTGACCTCGGAACGCATCGCGGCCATCGACAAGTCCTCCATGTTGGAGCGGGTCTTGGCCATGCCCCGCCATTTTGAAGACGCGTTGGCTTCAGCGCAGAAAAATGGTTTCAACTTGCCGGGATTCCGACCCAACGGCATCGTGGTCGCCGGCATGGGTGGCTCGGCCATCAGCGGCGACGTCGTGCGCGGCGTGACCTTGGAAGAACTGGCCGTGCCGATGATCGTCTGTCGTTCGTACGATCTACCGTCCTGGGTTGATACGAATTCCCTCGTGGTCGTTTCCAGCTATTCCGGCAACACGGAAGAGTCGCTGGCGGCGCTGATGCTGGCACAGAAGCGTAGCGCAAGAATCGTTTGCATCACTTCCGGCGGAAAAGTCGGCGAGCTGGCGCAAAAAAATGGATGGCCCGTGTATTCGTTGCCGCCGGGATTTCCACCACGCGCGGCTCTGGCGCATTTGACCGTGCCTTTGCTGGTGGTATTGCATCGTTTACAGCGGATTGCCGATCCTGCGGCGCAGGTGGCAGAAACCAACACGATATTGGAAAAACTTGGCCAATCCTGGGGTCCGCAATTTGACGAGCAGCACAATCTGGCAAAGTACATTGCCGCCGCATTAACGGATAGACTGCCGATCGTGTATGCCGCCCATGGGCTATTCGAAATTGCCGCGTGGCGCTGGAAAGAACAATTCTGTGAAAACGCGGAAATCCTCTCCTGGCACAACGTTTTTCCGGAAATGAACCACAATGAATTGATGGGCTGGGGACAGCGCCTCCAGTCCGATCACGGCTTGCAGGTGATTTATTTACGCGACCGCCAGGATCACCCACGCGTTCAAAAAAGAATGGAAATTACCCGTGAGCTCATCGAGAAAACCTCCGTACCAGTGATTGAAGCGTGGAGCGAAGGGCAGTCGCGACTGGCGCGGCTATTCTCCTTGATCTTTCTGGGTGATCTGGTGAGTGTGTATGTCGCCATTTTGAGCGGAGTCGATCCTACACCGGTGCGCAAAATCAATTTGCTTAAAGAGCGGTTGGAGCAATTTAAGAGCTAATGAAAAAGTAATTTCGTTCACAAATCACAATTGTGAACGGTGAATGGTCAATTCTGATTTGTGAACGGTTATTGGAGAATGGCCGACTAATAAAATTTGAAAACTACCATCCCATCATCATCATCAGGAGCAACCATGTCCTCCATGCTCTTCACCTCGGAATCGGTCACCGAAGGCCATCCCGACAAAATTGCGGATCAGATCTCCGATGCTGTGCTCGACGCCATATTCGCACAAGACCCGAAGGCGAGGGTGGCATGCGAAACCTTCGTGACCACCGGGCTCACGTTGGTGGGCGGCGAAATCACCACAGATTGCTACGTGCATGTGCCTGAAATCGTCCGTAACACCATCAAAAAAATCGGATATATCGACGCAGCTTATGGTTTTGATTGTGAGACCTGCGCGGTCCTGACGTCCATCGACAAACAATCGCCAGATATCGCGATGGGTGTAGACCGACTCGGTGCAGGCGATCAGGGCATGATGTTCGGCTACGCCACCAACGAAACCAAGGAACTGATGCCCATGCCGATCTTGCTGGCGCACAAGCTGACGCGGCGCCTGTCCGATGTACGCAAACAGGGCGTGATTCCATATTTGCGGCCCGATGGCAAGGCTCAGGTTTCAGTGCGTTACACCAATGGCAAGCCCAAGGCGGTGGAAACCATCGTGGTGTCCACACAACATCATCCAGAAGTTGCGCAGGAACAGTTGCGCGCCGATGTGATTGAAAAGGTGATCAAACCCGTGGTGCCGGGGGATATGATTGATGACCGTAAGATCACCTTCCATATCAACCCGACCGGCCGTTTCGTGATCGGCGGACCGCAGGGCGATGCCGGTTTGACGGGCCGCAAAATCATTGTCGATACCTACGGCGGATTTGGCCGTCATGGTGGCGGTGCGTTTTCCGGAAAAGATCCCACGAAGGTGGATCGTTCTGCGGCGTATGCGGCGCGTCACGTAGCAAAAAATATTGTGGCCGCCGGATTAGCCGAGCGCTGTGAGATTCAAGTCGCCTATGCCATCGGCGTCGCCGAGCCGGTTTCGATTTGCCTGGACACCTTCGGTACGGGCAAATTGGCCAACGACGAGCTGGAAAAGCTGGTACGAAAGCATTGGGATTTGACGCCGACCGGCATCATCGAGTATTTCAAGCTGCGCCGGCCGATTTATCAAGCGACCGCCGCGTATGGCCACTTTGGTCGCGAGGGCGAAGGGTTCACGTGGGAGAATACCGAGAAAGCTCGAGAGCTGGGGCGATAAATTGTGAGCTGGAAATTGTCAACGGTGAACGGTGAACTGTCAATTGACAATTCACCGTTCACCGTTCACCATTCACCGTTCACCATTATCACCAAACTTGCTTTCCTTTTATTGGCTTTGTATATTTGTAATAATAACAGCCCACGTCATGAATCGATCGACAAGGGGATAAAGTGCGCGAGGTTGAGTGAAGGCGACAGCAGTCAAGAATCTTGAACCTTCAGCCGCGCTGTATAGCGTCGATCATTTGCCAGAAAGTGATGGCAAACCCATGGGGGAAACTTCCAAGCACGTGATGCTGATCGTAGAAGCATTAAATGCTTTGCAAGAGTATTTTCGCGACGAACCGCAGATATTTGTCATTGGCAACGTCTTCGTCTATTTTTTGGATGAAAATGACCAGCTCAGCCGTGTGACGCCGGACATTTTCGTCGTGCGCGGTGTGAGCAAGGAAGACCGGCGTGTGTATGCAGTCGAGCGCGAAGGCAAAGCGCCCGATTTGATCATCGAGTTCACCTCCAAAAAGACAGGCAAAGCGGATCAGTTCAAAAAGAAGGAAGTTTACGCCTATCTTGGTGTAAAAGAATACTTCTTGTTTGATCCTTTCGGCGAATACCTCTGGCCGCGCCTGCAAGGCTATCGCTTGATTGCCGGGCAATACATTCCGATCGGCGGTTCCAAGTCTCGGCTGCTAAGCGAAGTTTTGAGGCTGGAGGTGGCGGATGAAGGAAGCCAGCTCAGATTCTGGGATCCGCGCACGCAGCAACTTTTGTGCACACACGAGGAAAGTGAAGCCGAGGTGAAGACTGGCAGCACTGCGCTCAAGACCGAAATGAAGGCGCGCCAATCCGCCGAAACACTGCTGCAAAAAGAAGCACAAGCCCGGCTCGCTGCCAAGGCTGAGCTCGCGCAGCTTCGCGCGGAGTTGCAGCGTTTGCGAGGACAAGGTTGATGGAGGCATTCTTGAGTTAAGAGGCATTCGCGAATCGGAAATTACAGAAACTTGATTTCCGATTGGCGATTGACGATCTGCGATTTACGAATTGAGCGGAACTCGCCCCCTCTCCTTAATTTGCCTTTTTCTTTTTGTTTTTAGTCTTCCCCTCCCGGGCCCTTAGCTCAGTCGGTTAGAGCGACGGACTCATAATCCGTTGGTCGTAGGTTCGAATCCTACAGGGCCCACTCTAAAATCTCGCTTATTGGCTGAAATACTGACAGATCCTTTACGATTTACGCATCACGCATCACTCCGTACCGGAGGCGCAAAACGTAATGCGTAAGAAAGCTTTTGCTTTTTTCGAAAAGAATCCACTTATATAAAGCTAGATTTTCCCGTCTATGCAAATTCTTTCCAATTCGATAGGAAAGGTTTTGCACCCTTCTTGGGTCAAACCGCAGGACGCCGTTAGCGCAATGCTTTCATTTACCCTCTCAGTAGGGCTTGTTCTCACAATTCTAAACACTTATGCTGGCCTACTCGGGCTAACGCCTTGTTACACTCGTCTTTAGGTCGAATGACTCTATTGGTATGGTGTTTGCAAAAAAACGTTTTGCTAAAATAAATTCGGTAGGTTAATATCTGGAAGCTATCTTACCTCGCTTGGCTTTGAGAGTTTTTCCCCATTCATCTCAGTAAAAGACGCCGCTTGCAGAAATTGACTGCAGTGTCCTGGTGAAGGCGGCATCATGCTGACTTTGTGAAAACAGTAACTTTGAGCCGCGTTGAGCGAAGCCTAAGGGTGGCAGGATCAACGTGGCATCGCTTTGCTCGGCCCGAGCTGTTCGAGCCGGTTTTCACACAGCCTGAATTGCCATCGCCCCTTGTCCTGAAATTCCGCGCTGTAACGAACTCAAGTTTACGGAGGAGTTGGTATGATCCCAACGACAAAGCGAAGTCTGGGCAGCATCTTCGTCGTTCTGCTTTGGGCGACGTGGGCGCTGGCCGGTACCACCGGAAAAATTGCCGGAAAAGTCATCGATCGCGAGACTGGGCTGCCGCTGCCGGGCGCGAATGTGATCATTGTGGGCACGACCATGGGGGCGGCCACGAATCTCGATGGGGAATACTTTATTCTGAATGTCCAACCCGGAACATATGAAATCCGGGCTTCGATCATCGGATATACAAATTTGATCGAAAAGGGCGTTCGCGCTTTTGCCGATCTTACGACCACAGTTAATTTCTCTTTGCCCTCGGAGACTCTGCAGTTGGGCGAGGTGGTGGAGGTGGTGGCAGACCGGCCATTGATTCAAAAAGACATAACCGCTTCCGTTAAAGTCTCCACCGACGAGCAAATTCAATCACTGCCGATTACAACCGTCAATGATGCCGTTGCCTTAAATGCGGGAGCACAGGGTAGCGGCAACAACTTGCACATTCGCGGGGGCCGCGCCGGTGAAACCGCTTATTTGGTGGATGGCGTGAGCGTGGAAGATCCGCAAACACGCACCATCGGCTTGACCGTCGGCCGCTCCGCGTTGAGTGAGCTGCAAATCATCTCCGGCGGCTTCAACGCGGAATACGGCAATGCGCAGTCCGGTGTCATCCTGTTGAATACTCAGGAGGGCAAAAAAGATCAGTATAATGGCCACGTTTTTTATCAAACCGACCATCTCGGTGATACCCAAATGGGTGAAAGCGCCCAGAACTTTGATTGGTACGAAGGCAGCATTGGCGGTCCCGAGCCGATCACAACTTATGTGCTGCCCTCGATCGGTCTGAAGATTCCGGGATACATGACGTTGTATGCACAAGGCGAAACGCGCATGTCCGATCGCGCCAATTATCACGAAAATGCGATAACGGACATTAACGCCAAATCGCCGCTTAAAGAAACCACCCAAATCAACACCTCGACGTTTTTGCGCAATGAAACCATTTTTCACAGCTTGTTAGGCATCGGTGATAATCGCGAGAACGTGTTCCAAAACTGGGACACCAAATTGTTGTGGCAGCTAGCCCCCAACAAGAAATTGACTTTCGGTTATCGCGGCAACGCTAACAACACGCAGGGTTGGACCTTTCAATTCGGCCGCGACGTGCGAGAGTTGGTGGCGAAGTCACATGAATTGGGCATTAGTGACTTAATCGACCAGGACGGCGACGGCCAGCGTGATGAGGAACAGATGAACGGAATTGACGACGACAACGACGGCCGCATCGACGAAGACAACGTTCTCGACCAGAATTACTATCGCGGCGATTTTGCCTGGGGTCTCGACAACGACGGCGACGGCCGCAGCGATGAAGAAGCCCTGAACGCCATTGATGACGACGGCGACGGCCGGGTGGATGAAGATTTGCAGGGCTATGACTGGAAAGGCTACGACAACATCGCCCGCACCGAATTTCGCGCCAACCAACTGAACTTGAATTGGACGCACACGCTCAATGCCAGAACGTTCTACGAAGTTAAAGTGGGCCGCTTTTATACATTCACCGGCACACTGCCCAAGCTCGGCAAAGACGGCCGCTCGCGCTCCAGTTTCGACGAATTGGACGCGTGGGTGCGGGACTACGACGCGATCGTCGCCACCGGTGTGCCACTGGCAGACCTGCCATTCTTGATCGAGCCCTATCGTGGTTTTGGCACGCCCGCAGAGGTATTTCAGGATGCGAATGGCAATCGCAACTACGATCGGGGAGAACAGTTCGAAGATTTCAATGGCAATGGCTTGTACGATCTGAATAACGATCCCGCCGCCAAAAACTCGAACCAGGTGTGGCAACTTCAGGGTTCGAGCCATCCTTTCCGCGGTCAAAACATCAACGGCGTATATCGGTTTAACGATCGCGCCGCTTTCGACAAGCGCTCTTCATTGAATTATTCTCTCAAGCTTGATTTGACCAGCCAGGTGACGCAAAATCATCAAATCAAAAGCGGATTGGAAGCCAACTATTTCGAGCTACGCAACAGCAGCCGGCAGTTGTTGGGTCCCTATGACGGCCGAGGGTTGTTCGGTAATTCCTACTCCGTTTTTCCGAATTGGCAAGCCGGGTACATCCAGGATAAGATGGAATTCAGTACCGCCATCGTGAATTTAGGCATGCGCGTCGAACGATTCGACACCGGCGAGCAGGTTGCCACTCCGGATACTTCCGTGGGTGTGCCGCGTTACACGACACCGAACGTAAAATGGAGCGTCCTACCCCGTGTCGGTTTCTCCTTCCCGGTGACGGAGCGCGATATGTTCTACTTTAGCTACGGCCATTTTTATCAGCGCCCGCAATTGACCGATGTTTATACGCAGGTCAATCAGCTTTTGGACAGCCCGAATTCCATTATCGGTAATCCCGATTTGGACCCGGAACAAACCATTCAATATGAATTTGGCATCCGGCATCAGTTTGGATTGAACACCCTGTTTTCCATCACCGGTTTCTTCAAGGATATTGATAATCTCATCCAAATCCGGCAAGAGTTCGACACGGCCGGCAATACTTTCTATACCTATTTCAATGATACCTATGGCACGGTCAAAGGCTTGGAACTGCAGATGAATCAACGCGCCGGCCGTTATTTCTCCGGCGACGCCACCTACACTTTCCAAGTCGCCAAAGCGACGCACTCCGATCCGCGCGATACCTATGCCACGCTCGACGTCATCGATGGCGTGGAATTTCCATCGGATTGGGATCAGCGCCATCGTTTCGTGGTCAATTTGGATTATCACTATGGCGACGGCCAAGGCCCGCGCTTGGGCAATTTCAACCTGCTCGAGAATTTCAACGTTAACGTGCTGGCGCAATTTGGCAGTGGCCAGCCCTATACGCCCAGCTCGCTATCGAATGCTGCTATGCTTGAGCAAACAAACACCCAGCGTTATCCTTGGACGTATTTGGTCGATCTGCGCGCCCGGCGTTTCTTTGATCTCACCTCGGGCACGCGCGCGGGATTGATTTTTGAAGTGCAGAATCTCCTGAATCGCCGCAATGCCATTGGTCCGGATGACGGCGGCAGCGTGGATACACATCGAGACTTTATAGGATTCACCAATGCCGGCACTTCGCGTTCACGCAACTATGGCGGTTATAATAATTCGGTACCGATCCCGAACGCCTGGAATAATGGCCGTATTGTGCGGCTGGGTTTAAATTTTGAATTCTAATTCTGTTGGCTGGCCGGTCGCTTGCAGCGCTTGGCCAGTATTAAAGTTAGGGAAGGAGTATTCATGAAACTTGTAAGATTTGTCAGCGTGGCGCTGCCGGCGATCATGCTGGTAATGGCAGGGACGGCACCCAACGCATTTAGCCGGGAACGAAAAACCAAGAAAAAGCAGGTGTCGCAGCCCGTTGACCTGGGTCTGTTCAAGCCCAACGCAATCGCTCCTATACGCTTTGCCGTACACGACAAGGGCCTGCAATGGTTGATGATGGCAAACTGGGGAGAACTGGGCAATCCGGACGACCGGCCTCCCGGCGCGCCCACGCCTTTTCATCCCTCCTCTTCACAACGCGATTCCAAATTGGAATATCCCGGCGGCACGGGCACCCGTTTCTTGTTTTCCGGCGGCCTCTGGGTCGGCGCAATCCGGGACGGAATTCCGATCGTAACCACGGTCACCGACGGCGACAATGGCACGCAAGAAGTAGGGCCGTTGTCAACCTGGCTTTATCAAAGTACTGACGATGCGTTCAAGGAAAATGATGATGACGGCGATTGGACCATCGCGGACGATTTGAATGGCGACGGCAATGCCAGCAATGACTACGACGGGCCGAATGCCGACGCCAATAATGATGGCGTGTTCAATTATGATCCTGAGCCCCACATTGATGAAGATCCGGTGGGCGACATGGCCAGTGATTTTCTCGATAATGACTTCGACGGTTTGATCGATGAAGCCGATCCGGATATGGACGGCGACGTTGTGCCCGGCTCCCTCGACGACGACGGCGACGGGAAGGAAGATGAAGACACCACGGCCAGAGGGGCGCAAGAGTGGTATACTGCATATGCCGACACCTGCCGGAGTTGCTTGCGCGACGCGGACGTGGACGGTTTCACGCCCCTGGGCTTACGCATCGTGCAACATACCTATCAATGGCCGGAGACCTTCCGTGACGATTTCATCATTCTCGAATATCTCGTTACCAATATTGGCAACTCGGTTTTGAACGACGTTTGGCTGGCAACCTTTTTTGATTTTGACGCCCAAATCGAGTCGCAGGGCCAGCCCGGCTCTGAAGACGACATTACGTTCTTCATCGATTCTTTGGGTACGGCGATCGGCGGAGACGACGATGGTGCGGACATGGAGGCGCAGTTTTTTGGTATCCGCGTGCTGGAGACCCCGCGTCCCGGCGCCGGCTTTTCTTATTTGAATTTTGAACGTATTTCCGGCGGCGATCCCAATGATAACGTGCAAAAATACACAAAAATGTCCAGCGGCGAGCGTGACCCGGACCAATTTGTCAACGGCGATTGGCGCTTCCTGTTTTCCTTTGGTCCCTTGGGCGACGTAGCACCGGGAGAAACGCTGCCGGTGACGCTGGCAATCATCAATGGCGGGCGTGCCGGACTATCCAGGAATGAAAACATTGCACTGATCGCGCAGAACTCCCGCCAGGCGCTGGCCCTGTTTCAAAATGATTTTCGCGGCCCACAAGCGCCTGATGCTCCAAATTTCACCGTGGAGGCGCTGGATCGTGCTGCGCGTATTACCTGGGACGATCGTGCTGAGCGTTCCATTGACCCCATTTCCAAAACCTTGGATTTTGACGGGTATCGCATTTGGCGTTCGCTGGACGGCGTGAACTTTACCGTGCTCGCCGATTATGACGCCATCAATGGCGTGGGCTTTGATCGCGGACTGCCGTCCAAAAACACGCAAGGCCGGTACGAGTTTCTCGATCAAGGCGTGCAGCCCTTGGTGCAAACCAAATATGTCGTGACCGCCTATGACAATGGTGACAACGGGGACGGCATTAATCACCCGGATGCCGATCGTGTGTCCGGCGGCGTGAGTGTGCTGGAAAACTCACTCGGCGTAACCCGCCAAAGGACCGCCGTGGCGAATTCGGCCACTCAGCCAACGCTCGATAACGTGTACGTGGTGCCGAACCCCTACGTGGGCAGCTCGGAGTTCGAGCAGTTTGGCCGTTTCGACGCCGAGGGCAACCGCACTTTTCCAAAAGTTATTCAATTCGTGAATTTGCCCGGTCAAGCCACCATCCAAATTTTCACTTTAGCCGGTGATCTGGTGCAGACACTGGCTCACAACGACGGCAGCGGCGTAGCGGTTTGGGACTTGCAAACTCGCTTGAACCAGGAAGTCGTTGCGGGCATCTATATCTATCGTGTCTCTGGCGGCGGCCAGGAAAAAGTCGGCAAATTCGTGGTGGTGAAATAGCCGGTAAACAGTGATCAGTAATCAGTGTTCAGTAATCAGCCTGAACACTGATTACTGATTACTGATCACTGATTACTTCCGGAGAAATGAAAAATGAAAAGATACCCTACTCATATTCTCGCTTTACTCCTCCTGCCCGTGGCCGTTTACAGCATCGAACGCGTGGGCACGACCTCGTTTCAGTTCTTGAAAATTCCAGTCGGCGTGCGCGGTATCGGCATGGGCAATGCTTTTGTCGCCGGCGCCGTGGACGCTTCTGCCGTGTATTGGAATCCCTCCGGCTTGGGCTGGGCTACAAACCGCGAGGTGCTGTTCACGCATATCAACATGCCCGCAGACATCAATTACGACAACGTCGCCTTCGTGCTGCCGCTTTCCGCAACGGCCGGCGTCTTTGCCGTCAATGTCAGTGTGTTGCACATGGATGATTTGGCCGTGCGCACGCCTTTTCAACCCGAAGGTACGGGGGAATTATTTACCTCCTCCGATATGGCCGTGAGCCTTGCCTATTCCCGCCAGGTGAGCAACCGCTTCACGTTCGGTGTAAAGGCCAACTATATTCGCGAAGAATTGGCGGGCTATGCGTCCGACGGCGTCAGCTTCGACGCCGGTTTGCAATATCAAACCGATTTTCGCTCCCTGCGTTTGGGCATGGTCATACAGAATTTCGGGCCAGATACGGATTTTAAGGGCTCCTATTCGGATTATCGCACTTCCATCAACACCGGCGGCGTGGTACAGACGCGCGGTTTCGATACTGCGCCTTTACCGATCACTTTTAAGACCGGTGTCTTCGCGGATTTAGAAACCATGCTGGGTATGGATTTGGGCGAAAATCTCAAGGGCAACCTGGGCGGGCAATTCGAGCATCCGGGCGACAACAAGGAAAGATTGAATGCCGGGGCCGAGCTCACCTTCAATGAGCGCTTTTCCCTGCGAGGCGGCTACAATTTCAACTATGATACCGATGCGTTCTCCGTGGGCTTCGGCGTGATGATGCCCATTGCTGAGAAGAATTCGCTGCGCCTCGACTATGCCTACGCCGATCAAGGCGACATGACCGACAGCAGTAGCTTTCTGACCCAGCCACACCGGTTTTCGCTGGCGTTTCAGTTTTAGTTGTTAGTCGTTGGTCGTTGACCCAAGATTCTCAGCAACGACAAACAACAAACAACAAACGACCAACGACCAATTTCCAACGCGTGACATCAAACATGAGAATTAGGGAGAAGGGAATGAAGTTTTCAAATTCTACACGCCGCATTCTGCCCCAGGTTTTGTGTAGCTTAGGGATCGCGGCATTGCAAAGTTGCGGCCTCACCGAGCCGAGCGACTCTGCGCTCAAAGAGAACACCCCGCCTGATACCCGTATCACTTCGGGCCCGAAGGCAAGCAGCACCTACAGCTATTCCGTCAGAATCGCCTGGGTCGGCGTGGACAACGATGGGATCATCAAAGGTTACAACCTGACGGTCGATGGCAACAGCATCTTCGTGACCGGAACGGATTCGACCTTTGCGTTCAACGCTGCCAACCAGGACGAGCAGCACAGCATTTCCGTGGCGGCAGTGGACGACAGAGATGCAGTCGATCCCACACCGGCCACGCTCACCTTTACAGCCACCAATTCGCCGCCGAACACAATATTGTCGATTGCCGGCAATCCCGCCCCCGGCGCTACTTTTGGCCGCGGCGCGATTTTTACGATGCAGGGTGAGGATATCGATAACGGACTGGCATTTTCCTACCGGTATAACCTCGACGGCGGCGCGTGGTCGGACTGGCTGTCCAGCGGCGTCATCGCGTTTAGCCAGGACTCACCGTTTGGTCTTCTGCCGGAGGGCCAACATATTTTTAATGCGCAGGTGCGCGATGCTGCTCTGGCGGTAGATGAAACACCAACTTCCTTTCCGCTTGTGGTTTCCGCCGCGGTCAAGCCAGAAGTCGTGTTGAATGCACAACAAAACAATCGGCCATTTTTTGAGGACAATTCGGCTTTTTCTTATGCTTCGGGCAATACCGTACAGCTTTCCTGGTCCCCTCTTTTTAACTATGCTGGCGGTGCCTCCACCGGCAGCCGCTATCGCATCGATGGAGGTGCGTGGACGGATTATTCCACGGTAGTCTCCACTCTGGAATTGACCGACGTAGCGCCCGGCTCTCACACTTTTGAAGTGCAATACCGCGATCTTGGCGGCGTGGAAGGCGACATCAGCAATTTTGAATATGAAATTGTGGTCCCGGCTTTTAACTCTGGTGTTTTGGTGGTAGATGACGGCAACGGCCAATTCGCAGGCAGGCCACCGGCCACCGGTGATGCGAATGTCAAAGCCTTCTATAATCAGATTCTAACGGCGGTCGGTGCGCCCTATCAGATCTGGGATATCTTGACGCAAGGCAATCCCACGCCCAAAACCGGAATGGGAGAGTTTTCCACGGTCTTGTGGGTGAGCGATGAAGCAAACCTTACGACTTTGCCCCGCCAAGTTCAACTCATAACCGAATACCTTAGTTTAAGCGGTAATTTCTGGCTGGTGGGATGGCGCGGTATCAATTTGCTGGCGGGTACCACGCCGGTACCGAGCTTTGATCCAGCCCAACCCACGCCGCCGACAAATGCCGATTTCATTTGGAATTTCTTAAAGATCGCTTCGACCGAACAGACTTCCGGTGCAGCGCTTGACTTCTCCGGAGCGGCCGGCCTATCCGGCCATCCCAACTTGAATCTGGTGGTGGCCAGGAATCCCATTCCCAACAGGCCTGGACTCTCGCCAATTGATGCGTTTACGGTTCGTGCCAACGTAGTCGGCGCAGAGCCTATTTATACCTTTGTGTCCCCCAACGGCACCTCCTCGTTTCAAGGGAAGGTCGTGGGCATGAAGTATCTCGGTAATGATTTTAAGGTTGCAGTTTTCGGGTTCCCGTTTTATCATATGAGTGACACTGAAGCCATCGAAGCTGCGCGCAAGCTGCTGAGAGATTTTGGCGAGATTCAATGAGACCGCCGCTGTGTTCCCCCGGGAAAATGCCGAAATCGGCATTGCCGCTCGATCGTTTGCGTGTTGGCGCTCGGCGGCAGGATCCGGTTTAGTCGATCCATGAAATAATCAGGACCTCATAGCTTGAAAGGAGGTGATCACCCCACGCGCTCATTTTAATACTATCCCAGAGATTGCGTTCAAACCATACACCGCAAAACGAGAAGGTGGTTTGGCGCCTCAACTTCATCCTTTAACCGTTTCTTAAGCGAGGGTAGTCATGAAAAGAGCTATCGCGTTGTTCGCTGTATTTCTGGGCTTGTCACTGGTTGGGAGCACAATGCAGGCGGGAGTGCCCAAAAACGATATCGCGAAGAGAAAGCAACAGATTCGTGCGCTGGTGCAATCTAAAAGGGAAACCTTACAAAAAAGAAAATTGCTGGGACTGAAGGAAGAGCCGGTCTTCCATCAGGCGCAACCTCTGGATCCGCTTCTATTGGCAAAGGCCTCGGCTGCCAGCGTTCTGGTCGACTCGATGGCCAACGTCCTGGCATTTCTCGGAAATAACCGCAATCAGATCGCCTACGATCCCACCTCCACCGCCATCGTAATCGTTCACCGCGGTTTTGCCACCACTCAAAGGGGCAGTGGCTTCATTTACTACAACGCCTCGACGGACGGCGGACTGACATTTAGCCCGGGTTTGGGCGACATGAATGCTGGGCTGCCAGCGCAGGGCAGGTATCCGGGCATCACTCTGTTGAACCCCGATGGGCAGACGGATCCGAACGATCCGAATTTCACCGGGCGTCCGGTACTGATATTCCCAATCTTGGATGCCACTTTGCTCAACCAGTGGGGGCGTCTGGTGAATTCTTACGATGTCCTTTTCGGCCTGGGCATTCCGACAGCAGCAGAGATTCCGCGCAGCGAAATCAACGCGCGACAATTCTTGATTCCGTACATGTACGAGAATAATGAAGCCGGCAATGCCAATTTTGGCGTTTTCACGGACTTCAATATTCCAGCTTCCAATGCTTCAACCGAGCAAGGGCTGTTTGAATCAACCGATGGCGGCGAATCCTTCCAGCTCAAATCGATCATGGTCGATACGAGTGAGGTCGAGATCAATGGTATCGATGAATTCTCCGTTAGCTATGGCGTGGATGGTATCGGTTACGGCATGGCGCTCGCTGTCGTCAAGGGTGATGATGATTTTGAGACGACCTATATAAAAACCGCGGACGGCGGTGCGACTTGGTCGGCTCCGGTTACTGTCCCGATTTCCAGCATTCAAGGGTTGGAAAGTTACAATGTCTACACCACCTTCGATCATGACGCGATTGTGGTGAATAGCGTTCCATATTTTGTCACCGCATTCGGCGATACCAACAGCGGCAGCGTCGTTACCGGCGTCATCTGGTCGGGAGACGGCGGTGCCACCTGGGCTGGCCAGGCCATCGCCGAGATCGATACGCTTACGTGGACCTACGTGTCGGATGATGCCGGCGGGGTGCAGGATCAAGAATACCATTTGGCGAAGGATGCGAACGGCAATGTTTACGTGCAATACATCGATGCCGGCGTTGGTGGTGTTCCTGACATTTACGTCGCCGCCAAAGCGCGGACAGCCCAAGGCTTTGGTGCGCCCGCAAACGTCTCGAACAGTGCTGCCATTGAGCTCATGGTGAAGATGGCGCCATGGGCGACCGCTGGTGCCTCCAATGGAACCGTGCATCTGACATACCTCATTCCACAGA
Organism: bacterium; assembly: GCA_050732395.1. Classification (GTDB taxonomy): domain Bacteria; phylum Zhuqueibacterota; class Zhuqueibacteria; order Zhuqueibacterales; family Zhuqueibacteraceae; genus JBIOXB01. The sequence goes on along the minus strand of JBOHQX010000343.1, from coordinate 21,228 downwards.
GTATTAATACCGCCACCGCCGGGTTGGAGCGCACGCCAATCTATTACTTGAACGCCACATTGAATCTCACGAGCGTCGCCGAACGTCCCGGCGAGGTACCCAACACGTTTGCGCTGCGACAAAACTACCCGAACCCATTCAATCCTTCCACTGCCATCCAATTCTCGCTGCGCGTCAGCGAGCAAGTGAAGCTGGAGGTCTACAATATGATCGGGCAGAAAGTGGCGACGCTGGTGAACGGTAAGCTGGCGGCCGGCAACCACACTATCAACTGGGACGCACAAAACGAGCCTTCGGGTATCTACTTTTACAAGCTGGAAGCAGCGAACTTTTCACAGATACGCAAGATGATACTGATGAAATAAGGTCAAATGCTCAAGATTTGCGCTTTACGTTTTACGAATTACAAAAAGGCCATTTGACCCGATCCGAAACAGAGTCATCCAGTTGTGCAATGCCACAGGCCCCGGCTTGGCTTTTGCCAGACGGGGCTTTTTGTTTGTAGTATCAAGTCAGCATGCAATACATTATTTGTCAATCTGTAAGAATCTTCCCAATGCTAGGCACGGTCCTCAATTGGATGATAACCACCAATGTTGTGAAGGAATCCTGCGCAGTGATCACTCTGACTGACATTTTGAATTCGAGTAACGCGGAAAATCCGCAACCGGCCAGCCTTCTCACGATGGCGTCAAATTGAAAAGTCGTCGAATGGCAAAGCGTCAGTCATAAATCAAAATTACAACAGGAGTGTTCCCATGAGGAAATTGTCTGTCGTGCTATTCATTCTCTCCTGCGGTATCGCCGTTTCTTCTGCAGGAGAAGGCAAGAAAAAGCAAGAAATTCGCCTCGACAGGGTCAAAATCGCGGCGGTTGTGCACGGCGACGAATTCCTGGCCAAAGTTCGTTATGAGGTCAAGCCGTTTCATGGCCAATCTACGCTGGCCACAGGCCCAGGCGTAAAATTAATGGAATCCTTCTTTGACTATGGCTCAAACGGAGGCGTCCTGACCAATCTTCATGATTATGGCGATGGCACGCTCGCGGTTGGACGCATGGGCGCAGCTTCTCCTGATCTGATTGATCGCGGCACATACTTTTCTTTTTTCGACGGCACGACCTGGTCGCCGATGGCCAAAGTCGAGCAAGGGCGGCGAGGCTGGTCGAGCATCGCGGCGTTGCACGACGGGCGGAGTGTAGCCGTATCTCAAAGCGGCAATGAAGTCAACGTGGATTCCGCGAAAGGCGCTGGCGTTTGGGGCTCATACCTCACCAACGGCGCCACGTCGGCGGCCGTACAATGGCCGCGCTTCGTCATCGATGGCCAGGACAATATCATTATTTGCTCGACTACGAATGCCACCATAAACGGAGTGACTTTCATCAAACAGGTCAATGTCTCTCGCGATCGCGGCCAGACCTGGCAGCACGCCTTCCTCTGGCCGGACACGACCGCGCGCAAGCCGGCTTTCAGCGCCGACGATCAGGCGATCGACGCCTTCGGCGACAATGTTGCCATCGCTGTTTGCGAAGTCGGCGGCGATATTCATCTCTGGACCAGCGCAGACAACGGCGCAACCTGGGCTTATAAGAATGTAACCAATCATCCGCACACCCTGCCGCCTGGCACCGAGGCTCTGCGCGGTGCGGGGACGGTTGAGGTTTTATATGACGGCGCCGGCAACTTGCATTTGTTCTGGGAAAATTATCTCGCCCGGCCGGGCTCAGGTGGCGAAGGCCTCGATTTATATGAAAGCACGGAAGATCCCATTTTGCACTGGAGCGCTGCGACCGGCATTTCGCCAGTGGCGCGTTTCTCGCAAATCTCCGGTGCTGAGGATGATAGCCTGGTTTTCGTCGCGGGCGGCAGCTTCGATCAAATCAATGCCGATGGCGCTTTGTTGAAGCAACCGCAAGCAGGGGTGGACGCCGAGGGCAATTTGTATCTGATGTTTGCGGCTTTCCGGCCGAATGATTTGGATATCGAAAGCGCGCATTTCACGGACCTTTACGCAGTGGGATCCAAGGACGGCGGTAAAACCTGGGGCGTTGCTGTGAACGTCACCAATACACCGCAATCTGAAGATTTGTGGGCTTCTTTGGCGGATCAAGTGGGCGACAGCCTGCGCTTCCTATATCAATCCGACGGCAATACCGGGAACAACTTCATCGGCGGCGGCGCCGCACCCACCACGTTTTTGTATCATGCATACGCCAGGTCCAACATACCATTGGGCGCTGCTGCGATCAATACCCGCACAGGGGAAGTTCCTACAATCTTTGCGCTCGAGCAAAACTACCCCAATCCGTTCAATCCCTCGACTGCCATTGCGTTCTCATTGCCCACCAATGTGAACGTAACGCTGGAAGTCTACAGCCTCCTCGGCCAGAAAGTGGCGACTTTGGTCGACAGCAAACTCGCAGCCGGCAATCACACTTTCACCTGGAACGCGCAAAATGCGCCCTCGGGCCTCTATTTTTACAGGCTCGAAGCCAAGGGCTTTAGTCAGATCCGCAAAATGCTGCTGTTGCAGTGAGAGCAATGTTGCAAACGGCAAGCAACATTCAGATGTCATCCCGGAAGGATCCCTTTGATATTGAGCACGGTGCTTGTGCTGAAGAAGATGCCTCCTGCAAGACATGTGACTTGTCTGTATGAGAAGGAGTTTTCTGAATAGTGCTACAACGTTAAGTTGGGCACACTCCCCCCTGTCAGGAGGAAACTTTTTGAGGGCCTAGCACAAGACCTAAACGAAAAGCCATTCCAGTGCTTAAAAAGGTTCGTCCTGTGACAATAAAAAAGTTGGTGCAAAATATCGAACTCAACGTTTTAATAATAGCTTGACAAAGTTAAGTTAAATCCGCGCCATCTCAATCTGTCATGCTGTAAGCATCTTCCCTAGGTTTTAGTGCAGCCTTCTTGGGAAGATGCTTACAGCATGACAGACAACAGCGGCTTTGAGGGCTAACTCAACATTGTCAATATAGTTGCCACCTGAATTTTGCAACGAAAAGAGACGCGCAACGAAAAAGGGTAACCATTCAGGCATATTGAAGGCAAAACTATTAAACTCAAAAGAAGCTTTTTCGGTACTACGGAAGCCCGTGCATTGGTAGTGGAAATGAAAACGCCGGAAAAGAAATAGCGCGCATCTTGAATCGGTTGTGGCGAACGTGTCAAGGCCTCAAAGTGCAATACGTCAATGTGGATTCAAAAGCGGCCTTTACCCGGCAACAACCCGACAGGAAAGGATGTGTCCAACGGATTGAAAAACGACCAACGGATTTCATTTTCAAGTCCGTTGGTCGTTTTTCAATCCGTTGGACAATTTTTCTTTGATTGTAAAGAAGAAATTTTGAATGACCGGATGCCGCGATGCTCAAATTTCATTTGAACAAACGGACCGTGCTCGTCGCCGGCCTCACCGTGCTGCTCGCTTGGGTCGCAATCGACCTCTACTTTCCACGCCGTACCGATTTGCGCGAGTTTGATGCGGAGGAAGTCGCCCGTCTCGATACCGTCATGTGGCGTTCGTATTATGATCGCGAACCGCTGAAATTATTCTTTCAGCTTGCGGAATTGCTCCGTTCGCAATTCAATTTGCCTTTCCTGCGTTCATATCTCGTCGCGTTTGATGCCGCCAAAGCCGCTTTCGTCTTCAAGGACGGGCGCAATCGCACTGATTATGTAAAGGCGTTGCCGAATTTGATCGACTATTACGCCGCCATTCGCAAGGTGAGTGTAACGCCTTTTGACGTGGCGCGCGAAGCAGAGCTCGAATTGGAATGGTGGATCGTGCATCGTGAGCGGGCGCAACATCAGCCCGGCGATCTCGAATTGGCACTGGCAAATGCCGCGGCCGAGCTTTATCAAATGCCTGCCGTGCGGCTCATGGAATATGCCCGCTTGCGCACCGCAGCCATGAACGTGCGCGATACCAGAGCCGCGAATGGCGGTGTGAGCTCGGAGGATTGGACTGCGATCGCAACGCTGTTGCGTGACTCGTGGGGATCGTTGTGGCGGGAAGTACGGTGAGCCATAAGACATACAAAACCAGAATAAAATCTAAAAGCATCACAGTGCCAACAGATGGAAAAGCGACCAACGGATTTGTAAATAAGATCCGTTGGTCGTGGTTTAATCCGTTGGACTTAATCTATCCGTTGGGAAGCCCACAGCGGGGCGCAGACTGCCTCACCGGCATGCTGCGTTAAGCCGTCTTACCCGCCATCGCTGGTTTGTACATGGCACCTGCTATCCCGCCCTGAATAACCCCGAGTATCAATGCCCCGACCACCCACCACCACGACAGTGCATATGGAAAACCGTTGATGAACATGTGGTTGTACATGGCGGCAGGCATGCTGAGAAACAACTGCGCCAGTATTCCGAACTGCACGCCTCCCTTTACCCCGGCTCCAAAGCTCCCCATGACGCGCGACCACAGATACACCAGCAAGGCCGCTTGGATCAATTCGCCGACTGGGAGCCAGATATTGAATTCCTGGCTTTGGACGAAGGTTGCCGCATTTGCCTGATAGTAACTCTGGCTCAAAAACAGCCCATGAAAGAGAAAGTCCCAGACGGCGGTCGCAACGAAGACGGCCAGCGTCACGAGGCTGAATTTTTTGAAATCCATTTTTCCTCCTTTTTCCGATCGCGTGGAATAATTCTGGTAACATGACTCTGCGGATTGTCAGGCTTGTTCCCGGTCATGGTCAAGAACATAGCCCGCATCAAACGGCCCCGAGGGGACCACTTTATGCGGCAATATGAAGCAAAATTCTGAAATCTGTGTCAAGAGAAATTTTGTCCAGGCACCGGTGGAGATAAAAAAGCACTGAAGCAAAACTCCAGTGCTTTCGCACACGTCTTCATGGAGGGCTCAGATTACGAGCGTGAGGCTTCGGCGTCGCGCAACCTGCCTTCCAGCACGATGCGATACGTGCCGTTTTCGGCGTTCAGGCTTTCGATGGCCGCATGCCACTTGGTGGAGTCTTCGAGAATCTGCTTGAGATATTCCCGCAGCGCGGCGGAGGATGGCGGCAGGACTTCAATGAGATCGAAGGGGCGATTTGGTGACGAGAACATGCTAAAGACCTCCTTGTCGAGCATGATTCAATAAAGTGAATAGGTAGGGGTTTGGCCGCTGACACTACCCAATTTTCCTTAACCGGTAGTGTAAGCAGTTCTAAAAATCGAGTCGAAATAAACGAAGCTGCAGCTTCAATTGCAAGATTTATTCTTTGACAAGCCGGAACTTTAAGATTTTGTCACAATTAACTGAACAATCCTCGAATATCATCCGCCGTCAAATGTTTGAACAAGCCGGTGTCGGCGCTGATGATCTGAGAAACCAAAGCATCTTTGCGCTTTTGCAATTCGAGAATTTTTTCTTCCACGGTTTCATGTGCAATCATCTTGTAGACGAACACGCTTTTGTCCTGGCCGATGCGATGGGCGCGATCGACGGCTTGCCGCTCCGTTGCGGGATTCCACCACGGATCGTAGAGAATGACGTAGTCGGCGGCGGTCAAATTCAGGCCCAATCCCCCCGCTTTCAGACTGATGAGGAAAATCTTGATTCTGGGATCCTCTTGGAATCTCCCCACGCACGCCTCCCGGTTGCGCGTTTGGCCGGTCAACATTTCGAAGAGAAAACCTTCGGATTTCAATTGCGCCGCCATGATTTTGAGCATCCGCACGAACTGTGAAAAAACCAGGATTTTGTGGCCTTCGGCGACGACCTCGCGCACCAATTCCATAAAAGCTTCGAATTTTCCGGATTCGACCTTGCCGCCTTCCTCAATCAACGCCGGATGGCAGGCGATCTGCCGCAATTTGGTCAAGCCCTGCAGGACTTTGAAACGCGATTTGTCCATACCCACGTCCGAGATCAGATTCATGATCTCGGCGCGGTAGTGATCGCGCATTTGCTCGTAGAGCTTCTTCTGTGCGCCTTCCATCGGGCAATAAAAAATCTGCTCGTTCTTGGACGGCAATTCACGCGCCACTTGTTCCTTGGTGCGGCGCAACAAAAACGGTGAGATCATTTTTTTCAGCAACCCGGCGGATTCTTCATCGCCGAAGCGCTCGATCGGCAGGGTGAAGGCGGTGCGGAAATAATGCAGCGAGCCGAGCATACCGGGATTCAGGAATGAAAACTGCGACCACAACTCCATGGTGTTGTTTTCCACGGGCGTGCCCGTCAGCACTAGGCGATGATTGCTCTGTAAAATCGACGCGGCTTTGGCGGTTTGTGAGATGGGATTCTTGATGTTCTGCGATTCGTCGAGAATGAGATAATGAAAGCGAAAATCCTTGAGAAACTCCACGTCGTTGCGCATGGTGGCATACGTAGTGAGCACGAGATCGTAATCGCAAAAATGCACGGTGCTGCGTTCACGCTCGAGCCCGTGATGGACAAACATGTTCAAATCGGGTGCGAAGCGCGCGCGTTCATTCTCCCAATTGAAAAGAACGGAGAGCGGTGCCACGATCAGGCTCGTATGCCGCCCGGCAGCAGGAGAGGAATCGCTCCCAGCTCCGGATTCGATCTCGCTGTTTGCTTTTTTCCTTTTGCTTTTTGCGTGGACGCCGTTCATTTCCTTTTCGCGCAGCAAACACGCCAGCGCTTGAATGGTTTTGCCCAAGCCCATGTCGTCGGCCAGACAGCCGTTCAAGCCGTAATTATGCAAAAACGCCAGCCAGCTCAAGCCCGCGCGTTGGTACGGGCGTAATTCGCCGCGAAAACTTCTCGGCACTGCAACTTCCTGGATACCTTTGAAATCCGATAGCTTCTCAAGATGCTCGCGAAACTCTTCGTCATAGCGCTTGTCATGCGCGGTGTCGAAGAGTGCATCGATCAACAATGCGTGGGCGGAAGCGACCTGTGCGCGGCCCGCATTGATTTGCGCAAAATTGAAAAAATGGCGGAAGCGCTTCTCCCATTCTTCCGGCACGCGCGCCAGGCTGCCGTCGGCGAGCTTCACAAACCGGTTTTGCTGCTTGAGCGCCTGCCGCAATTCCGTAACGGACAACAACACGCCGCCGAAATCAATCTCCATGTTGAGATCGAACCAATCGATGCCCGAAGACACGGCCAGCCGGACGTTGGGCAGCGCGCGGTTGACACGGTGATGCTTGAGGCTCTCTTCGCCGAAAATCTCGAACCCGGCGGCTGCCAGCTTGGGCAATTCTTCGAAGACCCAGAGCACGGGTTCCTGGCGCGGTGAATAAAGCCCGCTGCTGTCATCCAGCTTCAAGCCGGCTGCGAGGAGGGCGTCGCGCGCTGCCGTTTCGGCCGCATGGTCGCGGTCGACGCGCCACAATATATTCGAGCTGCCGTTGCTCGCGACGTCCATTTCCTGCGCGGCGGTACTCGCCACTTCGACTTCGCCGTATACGAACTTCAACTCCAGGCGCAGCGAACGTTCATGCTCCACCATGTACAATCGCCTCGCCGCTAGCTCACGCGCCGTCTGCAGCACGAAATTCTCAGGCAGGGAGATCTCGAGGTTGTGCTTGAGGTGCGGGCTGAACCCCTTTAGAAAACCGCCGATTTGATCCGCGGGGATTTGCACGCGGTAGCTCGGTGCCGTAAACGGCAAGGCGAAAGCGGCGGGCAAGGAGCTTTCCACCCGGTAAAGGGTATCTTCACGCAAGAGCCAGAATGGCCGCGAAGCCAGCACGCGATAGCTTTCATTCACGGCGTCGCGCCGGTCGCCGCGTTGCAGTTCGGGAAAAAACCGATACATCTCCGGCCCCGTGGCCGTCACTTCCTGTTCCAAGCGAAACGCCAGTTTACTCGAGGAAGACACCATGCGCAATTTGGGCTGGGCATCGCTGCCGTTGTGCAAATACAACTCGCTGTCCGCGAGCAAATCCAGAATATATCCAATCTCTTCGCCGTATTCGAAGTCGAACTCCGAAATCGTCTCGTAGGAATAAAAGGAGTGATGATAGCGATGCTTCTCCACGCGCTGGCGTTGCAACAGGTAATTGATCGCGCGTTCCTCCACGGGCGCCGCTTCGTGGTGATTGTATTCCACTTGCAGATTGAAATGCATGGGCGCACGATGGCCGAGCTCGCCGCTTTTCTTGATGTACACACGCAGCGGGCGCAACGTCCAGCGCGACGGCCGCAGTTCAATGAAAAAGATCACGCGATGCGCTTTGACCGCCGGCGTATTGGTATTGTGCGCCTGTAATTGCTGCAGGTTTTGCAGGTAACTTTCCCAGGACGGGCGCTCGTGGGCAGGTCTGGTCCGGGCTTCCTCTTCTCCGAGGTGCGCCAGCAGCAATGCGATGACGTGTGCACAGGGCGCCTCGAACGTGTAACACGTGCACGAGCTGCTTAATTGCGAGTTGGCCTGTTGCCTGACGGTGACTTTGCGATCGATGTAGTCGTGCACCGCGCCGCGCACCATCCTGTCATCGTGCGCAAAGACTTTGACCGCCCCCTGGTTAAACAGTTTTTCTCCCTGGCGAAAGATTGCAGCGCGAGCGGCTAATCGAAGTTCTGTGCGTGTGATTCTCAAAAATGATCCTCGTCGGGTGTCACTTTCAGTTCATGCGCCAGCAATTGCTCCCCGTCAAACAAAAACCGGCCATCAAAACGCTTGCCCGCCAGCAGCAAGGGCAGCCAGATGCGGTCGTCCGCCCACATTCGATCAAAGGGAATGGCAGCCACGGGCGTCCATCGTGGTGTAGCTTCCTCCGTCTCGCGCGGCTCACCTAGACAACCGCTCGCGACAAAAACTTCACAATGAATGGACAAGCCTTCGACAAATTGAAAGGAAAGTACGCCGCGCGGCTCGATGCCAATGGGCGTGACGCACAATTCTTCCTGCACTTCGCGCACGGCGCATTGGCGCGAGCTTTCGCCCGGATCGATGCGCCCGCCCGGCCCGTTGATTTTTCCTGCGCCCAGTCCCCGTTTTTTGTGAATCAACAAGATGTGCCCGTCGCGAATCACGAATACCAAAGTTGCGCGTTGCTGCGGCACCCAAGTCGTCCAATCGATCGACTCAAATTGTATGGGCGAGGCCTCTTTCTGGGCATTCATACCGTGCAAGAATCGAATACTCGTTTTAGCGACATACAACTGGGAATTTTCACGTCATTGGAGAACCGGACAACAACAAAAGTTTATCCCTTATTTTCTGCCTTCTCGATCTTCGCCCAGGTATCGCGCAGCGTCACCGTGCGATTGAAGACCAGCCGGTTCGGAGCTGAGTCGGCCGCATCCACGCAAAAGTAGCCCTGCCGCTCGAATTGATGAGTCTTGCCGGGGACGGCATTTTTCAAGCTCGGCTCGACAAATGAGGAGCGCAACGTGACCAAAGAATCCGGATTGAGGTTCACGGCAAAATCCTGGTCCGCGGCCGCATCTTCCGGATCCGGCTTGATGAACAGATGCTCATACAGCCGTATTTCCGCCGGCAGCGCGTGCGCCGCGGAAAGCCAGTGAATCGTGCCTTTCACTTTGCGCATCTCCGCCGTGGGCCCGCCGCTTTTGGTGGCCGGATCGTACGTGCAGCGCACCTCCACCACTTCGCCGTTCTCATCCTTCACCACGCCGGTGCATTTAATGATGTAGGCATAGCGCAGGCGTACCTCGTTGCCCGGAAACAGGCGAAAATATTTTTTCGGCGGCTGCTCGCGGAAATCGTCCTGCTCGATGTACAACACGCGCGAGAACGGAACTTTGCGCACGCCCTGGCTTGAATCCTCGGGATTGTTGACGGCGTCCAATTCTTCGACCTTGCCCTCGGGATAGTTTTCAATCACGAGCTTGAGCGGGCGCAGCACCGCCATGACCCGCGGCGCGCGGCGATTCAAATCCTCGCGCAGGCAATGCTCGAGCAGGGAAATATCAACCGTGCTGTTGCTCTTCGCCACGCCGATGCGCTCGCAGAAATCCCGGATGGCTTCGGGCGTATAACCGCGCCGGCGCAAACCCGCCAACGTGGGCATGCGCGGATCATCCCAGCCGGTAACGTGACCATTCTGCACCAGGGTGAGCAGCTTGCGCTTGCTCATCACGGTGTAGGTCAAATTCAGGCGCGCGAATTCGATTTGCTGCGGATGAAAGATGCCGAGTTGATCCAGGTACCAATCGTACAACGGTCGATGATCTTCGTATTCCAAAGTGCACAGCGAATGGGTAATGCCTTCGATGGCGTCGCTCTGGCCATGCGCCCAGTCATACATGGGATAAATGCACCACTTGTCGCCGGTGCGATGATGCTCGGCCTTGCGAATGCGATACATCACCGGATCGCGCAGGTTTACGTTCGGCGAAGCCATGTCGATCTTCGCGCGCAAAGTCTTGCTGCCGTCCGCAAACTCGCCCGCACGCATGCGTGCGAACAAATCGAGATTCTCCGCGACGGAACGATCGCGATGCGGGCTGTTTTTCCCCGGCTCGGTCAACGTGCCGCGATACGCGCGGATTTGGTCTGCGCTCAAATCGTCCACGTACGCCTGGCCGGCTTTGATCAATTGTACGGCGTACTGATATAGCTGCTCGAAATAATCTGAAGCATAATACAAATGCCGGCCCCAATCGAAGCCGAGCCAGCGTACGTCGGCCATGATCGAATCGACGTATTCCTGCTCTTCTTTCGTGGGATTGGTGTCATCAAAACGCAAATGACAACGGCCGCCGAATTCCGTCGCCATGCCAAAGTCGAGGCAAATCGCTTTCGCGTGGCCGATGTGCAAATAGCCGTTGGGCTCGGGCGGAAAGCGCGTGATCACTTTGCCGCCAAAGCGGTTGGTGCGCAAGTCTTCTTTAATCGCGTCACGAATAAAATGCGACGGAGTGGTTGCAGCTTTATCCAACATACTTCATGTTCCTTGAAGTTTCCGATTGATCTGTATTGGTGACTATTCAGCGCCCGACGCCGGTTGACAGAGTTAGTACGGCAAGTAACATTATAATGTCATCCTGGAAGGATCTTTTTGATATTGAGCTGCTTGTGCTGAAAAAGTTGCCTCCTGCATGACATGTTACTTGGAAGCGCCTTACTTCGGTTTTGCCAAGTTATTGCCGCAAGAGTCATTGATTGATAATGCTCGAATTTTCTGCCGCGATCGCAGGCTTCGGTTGAAGGCGACAAGACTTCCACGATCAATATTGGATTCAGCCTTGCGCTCCAGCGTAAGATATTCTTGCGGCGTCAATTTTCGCTTCGATTGAACTGACATTGAGCTATTTCTCCACGTTCATCAATGCGTGGACGAATAATCGCGTTGTGTCAGGAGCAGGCTTTGATCTACTCGCCCGGCAACACAATCCGATCCGAGCGCATACATATGAACCGGCACGAGTTGATTGGCAGACAACCCTTGTTCAGATATCGCGACTTTTACATAGTTGTCCGAAAAGCCCGGCCAGCTCCTATCTTCATCCTGCTCCTCGATCAGAACACGCAAGGTTCTTCCTAAAAACTTTGCATAAAATTCGCTTTTCTTTCTTTTCGACAGCTCCTGCAAATGTGCGCTGCGTGCTTTCCTTTCACCCACTGGAACTCTGCCGTCCAGCTTCGTGGCCGCTGTTCCGCTGCGTTCAGAATATGTAAACACATGCGCATAAGCCAGCGGAGAGTGCATCAAGAGATCACAACTGGCTTGGAAAGCTGCGACGGTTTCACCTGGAAAACCGACCATCAGGTCGGTGGCAATCATGGCATGGGGCACACGCTTGTTTACAAAACTGATGAATTTCTCAAAGTTGCTGCGGGTGTACGACCGTTTCATCGCTGTCAAGACCCCATCGTCACCGCTTTGCACCGGAATATGAAGGTGCGGGCATAGTACGGTCGAATCGGCCATCAGCTCGATCAATTCTTCAGGAATCGTGGTGGGCTCTATGCTGCTGATGCGAACACGTTCCAATCCGCGAATCGTCAGCAACATCTTGACGATGTCGAGAAGATTTTTTTCTTCGAACTGATACGTGCCGAGATTCACACCGGTGAGCACGATCTCCTGGTGTCCCGCCTCGACCAATTGCAATGCTTCGCGTTGAATATCCCAAAATGCCCGCGACCGGGCGCGGCCGCGCGCGAAGGGAATGATGCAAAAGCTGCACATGAAATCGCAGCCGTCTTGAATTTTCAAGCTGGCGCGGGTAGAGGGCGCGGCCAAATCCGAAGCCGCAATCGTGAACGGCGCTTTGGTCATACAGCTGCGCACGACCCGCGGCTCGGGCAGCTTGATCGGATCGTCGATAAAATCGAGCACATGCAGCTTGTCATGGGTGCCGACGATCAAATCAATCCCGTCGATTTTTTTCAACGCCTCCGCAGCGACTTGTGCATAACATCCCACCACGGCTACGTATGTCCCCGGGTTCCGGCGCAACACCTGGCGCACCAATTGCCGGCACTTGCTGTCCGCGCCTGCCGTCACCGTGCAGGAATTGATCACGCACACGTCGCTCGCTGCGGCGGCATCGACAATCTCATAGCCCTGTGCGCGAAAGCGATTGCTGATGAGTGCGGTTTCGGCCTGGTTCAAGCGGCAACCGAGCGTGTGAAAAGAAGCTCTAAGATGCAAAGTGACGGCCCATCAAACTAGATTCTTAGACTAAACTCAGAGCAGCAAGAAATTTCAAAAAGAAGAACGTGATTTCGTCATTTGCAAATCAAAAAAGGGTTGCATCCGGCTAAGATAATACATATCATGAGCGTAATCAACGAGTTTTATTGACAATTTTTGACTGTTATGCCGGAGTCATTAACAGTAATATAAATACATTTGGCGCTTTACTTTATCTCATCTTCTGTATCCTCCGGAAAGCTTGTGAACTGGCATTTCAAAAGGACGGTGGCTATTCGGCTATAAGAGTGCTACAGAAACGCGTGGAAAAATGTATCGGTTGACACTCATGATTCCTTTCGATGCAATTCCGGGTGGTTCCGTGGCCCAACAACGCTGAAAAGTTACAAAGAGAGCAAGATGACAGCAACCCTGGATGACCCTGCCATCAAAATTCGAGTCACCATTACCTTCCTCGAGACAAGCAAGAAACCCGCACGTGCTCCCAGGAAAATTCACGCTGAAAACGTCCTGATCATGCGTGCACTGCAGCCGACGGTTTCTTTTTATCGCTTTCTCTACAATACCGTCGGTCAGCCCTGGCTGTGGTACGAACGGCGTCAAATGGGCGATGAGGCGCTGCAGCAGATCATTCAACATCCGCAAGTGGAGGTATATGTTCTCTACGCCGGCGGCGTGCCCGCCGGATATGCCGAGTTGGACTGGCGGCAAACACCCGAGGTAGAACTGGCCTATTTCGGCTTGATGCCGGAATTCATCGGCAAAGGCTTGGGTACTTTATTGATAGACGAAATGCACGAGCAGGTCTGGATGAGGCAGCCGCAGCGGTTTTGGCTGCATACCTGTACGCTCGATCATCCCCAGGCCTTGGCATTTTATCAGCGCGCGGGATTTGTGCCTTATAAGCAGGAAGTGAAGATCATCGACGACCCGCGCATCTTGGGTTTGATGTGAAAATCCGAATATACGGACAAGCCCCGACCACATGCCTCTTCCGGTGCAACTTCTCGTTCTGTTTCTGGTTGGTATCGTTTGTGGCTTCATCAACATTCTCGCCGGCGGCGGCTCGCTGTTGACGCTGCCGGTGCTGATTTTTCTCGGCCTGCCCACTGCCGTCGCCAACGGCACGAATCGCATCGGTATTTTAATCCAAAACGTCGCGGCCATCTTTGGCTTTCACCAGCAAAATGTTTTTCCCTGGCGCGTGAGCCTGCTCGCCGCACTGCCTGCGATTGCCGGTTCCATCATTGGCGCGCAGCTTGCAATCGATGTCCCTGATGATCTGTTCAAGCGCTTGCTCGCCGGCATCATGATCGGCGTGTTGCTCATCATGATTCTCGATCCCACAAAACGCCTGCGTGCACAACGGCGGCCGATGACGTGGTGGCGAGGAGGGCTATTTGCCTTCGGCTTTTTTGGAGTGGGATTGTTCGGCGGTTTCATTCAGGCCGGCGTTGGGTTCTTAATCATTCTATTGATGCTGCTCGAAGGGTTCGATTTGGTGGCGATCAACGCGGTCAAAGTATTCGTGGTCTTTATCTTTACCCTCGCCGCGCTGGCCGTTTTCATGTATCATCAGCAGGTTCATTACGTGCTCGGCGGCGCGCTCGGCCTGGGCAACGCCCTCGGCGGCTGGCTGGCAACACGCTTTGCCGTCAAAAAAGGACATGATTGGATTCGCGGCTTCGTCATTGTCACCGTAATTGTTTTTTCCATTCAACTCGTCATTGATTCGTTTCGCTGAATATGAAAGCGTAATCGCATAACACAAGGAGTGAAAGATGACGCGCTCTATAAACATCATGGGAGCAGCTCTACTGTTGATTTTGGCCGGCTGCAGCTCAAAAGAAGAAAAGCAGCAGGAAAACTCTCAACCTGCGGCCACGACGCAAGCTTCGCCAACCGGCGAGCTGGTGTACACCGTTCCTTCAGGCTGGATCACCCAGCAGCCCAGAAGCCAGATGCGCAAGGCCGAATTTAGCTGGCCCGGCGCGGAGAGCCATGAAGACGCGGAAATGGCCGTATTCTTTTTCTCGGGCACCGGTGGCTCAGTGCAAGCCAATTTGGACAGGTGGTATAGCCAATTCAAACAGACCGACGGCAGCGCCACACTCGATCGCGCAAACACGCAAAAAATCGACATAAACGGCCTGGCGGTAACCGTCACCCACGTCACGGGCACATATCTCAAACCGCAATCGCCCATGGCCATGGGCGGCCCCGTCGATGAAAAGCCGGATTACGCCATGCTCGCCGCCATCGTGGAAACCGCCAACGGCCCATGGTTCTTCAAAGCCACCGGCCCTTCGGCGACGATCACACATTGGCGCCCGAGCTTTGATGAGTTTGTCAAGTCGTTGCGCGTGCAAAACTGATGACGGATGTGGAATGATTGGAGTCAGCACGGATTCGAAAACAATCTCCAACGGATAGAAACAATCCAACGGATAAGAAATCCGTTGGGTTGTTTCTATCCGTTGGAAAAAAACATCTTTGCCTTTCTCGGTACAAAGTTGACCATTGGTGCATTTATCGGAAGGAGGGTGAACTCATGGCATTGCGATCCTGCTTGTGCTTGCTCGCGAGTGTAGGCCTCGCCACTGTTGCTTTCTCTCAAAACAATTCCCGGCCAGTGCATACTTATTCCATTGTAGCACGCGATCCGCAGACGGGGCAAATGGGCGTGGCGGTGCAGTCGCATTGGTTTTCGGTGGGCTCACTGGTCACTTGGGCGGAGGCTGGTGTGGGTGCAGTCGCAACACAATCTTTTATCGACCCGGCGTACGGTCCGCTGGGCTTGCAATTGATGCGTGCCGGCAAAACAGCGAAGCAGTCGCTCGCGGCGATTATCGCCTCAGATGCGGGCGAGGCGGTGCGCCAAGTGGCGATGATTGACGCCAAGGGCAACGTCGCCGCGCATACCGGCAGTAAATGCATTCCCGCAGCCGGACACTACGTTGGGGAAAGTTTTTCCGTGCAAGCCAATCTAATGTTGAATGAAAAAGTCTGGCCGGCAATGGCGGAAGCCTATCAAAAAACGCCGGGCGACCTCGCCGACAAAATGCTTGCGGCCATGGATGCCGCGCAAGGCGTCGGCGGTGACATTCGCGGCAAGCAATCGGCCGCGATCCTAATCGTGAGCGGCACCAATACCGGCCGGCCGTGGGTCGATCGCGTGATGGAGTTGCGTGTCGAAGATCATCCCGAGCCGCTGCAAGAACTGCGACGACTGGTGCACGTGCATCGCGCCTATCAGCACATGAATGCCGGCGATCTCGCGGTCGAGCACAACGACATGGAGAAAGCCTTGGCCGAATACGGTGCGGCGCAGAAGATGGTGCCTGATAATCTCGAAATGATCTATTGGACGGCGACCTCGCTGGTCAATGCTGGGCGCATTGATGAATCTTTGCCGCTTTTCAAGAAAGTCTTTGCAGGCGATCCGAATTGGGCCGAGCTTACGCCGAGACTGCCGGCGGTAGGGTTGTTGAATGTTGATGAGGCGGGGATGAAGAAGATCTTGGGTGTAATGCCAATGAAGAAATAGATCTCTTTACCGCCGCCCGGGCGCTCTCAGCGCCCGGGCGGTTTCTGTCTCCGAAGCCTCTAACAACCTCGACGAGATAACCAGGAGTCAAGAAATGGCTACGTCCCTTTTAGGCCGCATTGAGATTAATCCTGAGGTCATGCTGGGAAAACCCGTGATCAAGGGCACACGCATCACCGTGGAAGCCATCTTAAACAAACTGGCACAAAACATTTCCCACGACGAAATTCTGACGGACTATCCTCGCTTAATACGTGAAGACATTCAAGCAGCCGCGGCATACGCCGCGACCGCCCTGAGCACAGATGAGGTGTTGCTATCAGAGCCGGCTTAAGGACGAAGTTTTTGGCCGACGAGAACATTGAAAGGCCGGTCGTTGAATTGAGAATCGTCTGGACGATCGCACGGAGAGCAAATCGATTGATTGGCTGCAATTACCCTCGTTACCGTCTTGATGCTGGCCGTGCTTGGGGCGAAATCTCCATGATTGCATTTATGCTTTGATAGCCTTAATTTACAGCAACAATGGAGATCAAGTACGCCCCAGGAAATCACCATTAAAACGCCGAGCTGGGTTGCGGCAGACGATCCACTGGGCCTCCTCCGCCAGGATTTGCAATTGAAGCTGGCCTATTACGACAGCCAGTGTCAAAAATTTCAGCAAGAGCACAAACGAAATTTTGCAGAATTCGAAGCCAGCGTGCACGCCTCTGCACAGAAAAACTTCGAGGAATGGGAAGATTACATGGATTGGGAAGCAGCCGATAGCGCACGCCGTGAACTGACGCAACGCCTGCAAGAGCTTGTCGAATGGAAGCCCTGAGCCTGGTACTCGCGGATTATTCCTTCGTCTCGGGCTACGAAGTCCTCAAATTCGAGCGGATAGCGAATCGATCAACAAGCCCAAATAAACTAAACAAACCGCCCGGGCGCTGCGAGCGCCCGGGCGGTTTGTTTTGGGGATTAATATGACTGATCAAAAAAATTTCCAAAAACTGTACATCTTCCTCGCCTCCCCCGCCGATGTCGCAAAAGAGCGCGCGTATGTTCACACAGCCGTTGTGGAGCTCAATAAAACCGGTAGTGGCGCTGCGCATGCGCAAGGTATCCAGTTTGAAGTTCTCGGCTACGACACCCACGTCTCGCCGGACATGGGCCGGGCGCAGGCCGTAACCTTTGATCAATTGACCCCGGACAATTGGGATATTTTCATCGGGATTCTATGGCAACGTTTCGGCACGCCAAGCGGTGCAGTTGATTCTCAAACCGGCGAAGAATTTCGATCGGGAACTATTGAAGAATTTACACGCGCCTACGAGCTTTGGCAACAGCACGGGTCGCCGCGAATTCTTTTCTATCGCAGCAAACAGTCAGTCAACTATTTTGAATTGAGACCAGATCAGAAACAAGCGCTGGAAAAAGTGGAGGCCTTTTTCACCCAATTCGGCCCGAAGGCCAATCACCCTGGTTATTACAGAACCTATCAAACGCCTGAAGATTTTGAGAAGGCTGTGCGCCAGGATTTGATGCAGTTTCTGTTGAACTATCAAAAGTCCGACCGCCAGCCTACGCAGCCACCCGTTGACAGAACACCCGCACCCCCCGAAAGCGTTGAAGTTTTGCAGCGGCGTTATCTCAAAAATCTGCAAAACTACTGCAATTTGCTGCCGCTCGCAGCGATTGCCGAAGAGAGCGATCCGCACGCGAATGCTCGGCTCACGCTTAACCAGGTATACATTGGCCTTAATACCACTGACCTCTTAGACAAAACCGGTAAGCCCATGGCGGGTGAAACGCTGGAATTGGCGCGCCGCTTGTCGCGAGCGGAACAAGAAGAAGTGCGGCCGCTCACTGCGCTGGAGGCGGCCGGCCGCCACGAAGCGCTGGTGATTCTTGGCGATCCCGGCTCGGGCAAAACCTCTTTTCTCAATCACCTCATGTTCACGCTTGCCGAAAAGCTCCAACGACCGGAAAGCATCCTGCCGGACGACTGGCCGCACGGGCCGCTTCTGCCAGTGCGCGTGCTTTTGCGCGAGCTGGCGATTTCGCTCGAGAAAAAAGGCGCCGCAAATAGTCTGAGCCTGAACGCCGAGGCGCGCCGGCGCGAATTCAGCCGCATCGTGCACGAACACCTCGCCGAGCATCTCATCGATTACGAGGCGGCGGATTTTGCCCGCGACATGCGCACGGCGATAAGCCGTGGTCACTGTTTGATCGTGTTCGACGGTTTGGATGAAGCGCCGTTCACGCAGCGGCCGCTGGTGCGTATGGCCGTGGAAGATTTTTGCGCCGCCAACGCCGGCAATCGCTTTCTCGTCACCTGCCGCGTGCGTTCCTACGAAGGCCCGGCATGCCTGCAAGCCTGCAAAACCGTATTGCTCGCGCCTCTTGATGATCAACAAATGCCGGCCTTCATCGAGCACTGGTATGATTCGCTCGTGCAGATCGAACAATTCAAGCCGGAGCAAGCCGCCGTCAAGAAAGATGATCTGAAAGAGGCCGTGCAGCGGCTGCCGGCGGACATGGTGCGCAATCCGTTGCTGCTCACCACGCTGGCCAACGTGCACACCCACAACGTGGAGCTGCCGCGCCAGCGCGTGAAGCTCTACAAAAGCGCCAGTGCACTGTTGCTGCGCCGTTGGCAGGAGCACAAGGCCGGCAAGATTTCGCTCTTCGACCGAATCGGTTTGCAGAGCAACAAAGAAATCGATCGCGCGCTGCGCGAGTTGGGCTATTCAGCGCAGAAAGCACAGCAGGGGCAGGAAGCCGCCGACATACCGCAAGCCGAGGCCGTTACCATTCTCACGCGGCATTTTTCGAGCCTGCCCAAACCATTAGTGGCGGCCGGCGAGTTTCTCGATTTCGTGGATCAATCGGCCGGCTTGCTCATCGGCCGCGGCGGTGCGAGCGGGAGCGTGTATGCGTTTCCCCATCGCACGTTTCAGGAGTATTTTGCCGGCTGTCATCTCGCCAAAGGCGTGCGGGATTTCAAACGTGAGCTGCTCAAGCTGCTGCCGGAAGGCGATTACTGGCGACTCACGGCGCAACTGGGCGTGGAAGAGCTGCTGTACAACGACGGTAATGATGGTCCGGTCATCGATGCGGCTTATACGCTCTGTCCATTGCAAACGCCGCCGCGCGCCGACGAAAAAGCGTGGCGGTGTGTTGTGGTCCGCCTATTTCGCGTTGGAAGTCGGCGTAACCCGCATCGCGCAAGATGATTTGCCGGAAGGCGGTGTGGAGTTTCTGAACCGTTTGCGCGGACGGTTGGTGACGATTCTGGAGCAAGGCCTGCTACCCGCACGCGAGCGCGCCGATGCCGGGTTCGTTTTGGGTAAGCTCGGCGACCCGCGCGAAGGCGTATGCACGCTGCCGCCGGTTTTTGTCGCATTGCCCGGCGGCAAATTCGTGATGGGAGGTGATAAAGAAGACGAAAAGCCGCCACACGAAGTTGAGCTTTCACCTTACAGAATCAGCAAATATCCCATCACCAATGCACAATTCGAAGCATTCATGAAAGCCAACGGCTATCAAGAGCCAAAATGGTGGAGCACGGAAGGTTGGCAATATCGGCAAGAGAGAAATTGGGAACAGCCGCGTTACTGGGACAATGATGGTTTCAATCTTCCCAATCAACCGGTGGTTGGTGTTTCATGGTTTGAGGCGGAGGCGTTTTGCGCTTGGTTAACGGCGGAGGGCGCAGGGCTGAGTGCGGAGGGTCAGAAGCAAATCGTACGTCTGCCAACGGAGGCAGAATGGGAGTTTGCCGCACGCGGCAAAGAAGGGCGAAAATATGCCTGGGGTTCAGGTGAGCCCACCCTGGAACATGCCAATTATGACGAGTCAAAAATCAGCCGGCCGACAATTGTTGGCAGCTATCCCAAAGGCGTGACACCAGACGAAATTTTTGACCTCGTTGGCAATGTTTGGGAGTGGTGCCAAGATTGGTATAGCGAGAAATACTATGCGGAATGCAAGAAAAAGGGTGTGATCCAAAATCCAGCCGGGCCGGGGGAAGGCACTGGGCGAATTCTTCGTGGCGCATCTTGGTATAATAATGCAGGCGCGCTTCGGGGCTCGCGGCGTAGCGGGTTCGTCCCGGGCTACAGGGTCGACAGCATCGGTTTCCGTGTGGTGGCGCGCGCCGAGTCTTGAAAATCTGGCAATCTGATACCTGTTCATCTGAAAGGCTTTTACCTCGAAAATTTTTTTGAAATTGCCATCGTCCTGCTCGTAGTAGCGCCTTCAGGCGCCCACCCGTCGTTCAGCGCTTGTAGTAGAGCCTTCAGGCTCAAAATGCCTTGTACCATCCCCTCACTTCCTTACGCCAGAGGCAGCAGCAAACAAAAAAGGGGATCCTCATGCCGTACGAATACCGCCGCTTCACCTCAGAGCAATGTGATTCCATCTTAAAACAGCGTGCAGACACAAACCATCACTTGCACGCTCCGCCGCATCCAGTGAAAAAAAAATCATATTACCTGCTCACCGCAGCAAACTTCGAGCACCGGCACATTATGGCCGAAGCAAAACGGCGTACTGAATTTCAAAACAAGGTATTTGAAAAATTTGCCGACTTTGAGCTTGAAACCGCAGGTTGGGTATTTCTGCCCAATCACTATCACACCATGGCCTATGTGCCCGTATTTGCCAAATTGTCTCTTTTGTTCAACGGTCTACACGGTGCCACCGCGCGCCAATGGAATTTGGAAGATCATCAAACCGGACGGCGCACCGTCTGGTATCAATTCAGCGACCGCATGATTCGCGGTGAAGCGCATTTTTATGCCACGCTGAATTACCTTCACTATAATCCCGTGAAGCATGGCTATGTCAAGCGCATGAGCGAATGGGAATGGTCGAGCTTCAGTTGGTATTTGGAGGAAAAAGGGCGGGATTGGTTGGTTGAAATTTGGAAGAACTACCCGATCAAGAATTATGGCGAGAAATGGGATATATTTTAAGTTTCGTGCTAGCGCCCTTGGAGTTTGTGCTTCGTATTGCCTTCGGGTAGATTTCAGCTCATGCCAAAAAGCATTGCCTGGAATTTTTCTACTTCCAATAGGGGTGGGCGCCTGAAGGCGCTACTACGAACCGCTCGTAGTAGCGC
>JBOHQX010000342.1:0-9130 GCA_050732395.1 bacterium | reverse complement strand
CACTGCATTTGTACGACAAAAAAACTTCCACCTCTTCGCCATGCCGCGGATGCGGGCGATAATGAATTCTCACCACGCTTCCGGCGAAACGGGCAGTATGCAACTCGTTCCAAGAATCCCACAGAAGATGGTTTTTTCCGCGGGTTTCTTCAATCCGTGGGGGCTTATGAATTTTTTGATTCTTGAAGCGCCTATATGAACATCCTGAACGATATCGCCTTGACGTCGCTGCGCATGGGCAGCGCAGCGATGCTATTGTATTTCCACGGCTGGAAAAAGTTGGTGGGGTGCTTCAACTATATAATCCATGCCGAGCCCTGGGCCTTTATTGACACCGTCGAGAAATTGGGGTTTCCCATACCCGGTTTTTTGGCCGTAATGGCAGCGCTGACCGAATCCATAGGTGCGTTGTTTCTCCTGCTGGGTTTGTACACACGCTGGATCGCGCCGGTCATCACCATCATGATGCTGGTGGCGGTTTATCGCCACCTGACCTCCGATATGCGTTTCGAAATGGCGGCGCTATATTTTCTCGTCGCATTGCTTTTTGCCTTCGTAGGCGGAGGAAAATGGTCGGTCGATGCATTGCTGCAGCGGCAGCAGCCCTGACTGGGATTTTTTACCTGGATTTTGCATCAAACCCGGCTCGCAACGAAAAAAGAACCGCAACGAAAACGGACTTATGCCTAAAAGCACTCAAGTGCCATCGGGATGGAAATCTATGAGGTCACGCTGGATAACGCTGCTCGTTTTTGGTTGCAGTATGATGCTATTGCTGGCATGGGCTCGCCCCGCAGATTCTCCCGCTTTGGTCATTCTCATTTCCATGGATCAGATGCGTCCGGACTATTTTGATCGTTTTGCCAATGAGTTTACGGGCGGGCTCAAGCGGTTATCGCGCGACGGATTGATTTGTAGCAACGCCGATTTGAATTATGCCTCCACTGAAACCGGGCCCGGTCATGCCTCGCTTGCAACAGGCTCGTATCCGCACACGCACGGCATTCTGGCCAACGAATGGCGCGACCGCGGCACGCGACGACAAGTCTATTGTGTCACTGATACAAACGCAAAATCGCTGGCGGGAGAGGGCGGAGAGTCTTCACCCAGGAACTTGATCGTGACTGCGCTCGGCGACTGGCTGAAGGCCGCCTCGCCGCAATCCAAAGTGGTTTCTGTGGCGGTGAAAGATCGTTCGGCAGTGTTGATGGGAGGCCAGCATCCAGACGGTGTGTTCTGGTACAATAGCAAATCCGGCCACATGGTGACCTCGGATTATTATGTTAAAAACCTGCCCGATTGGGTAAAACAATTCAATGATTCGAATTGGGTGGGCACGCATGTGCCGGCTGTCTGGACGAAGCTGAAAGAGGAAAACGCTTACGCCAAATCCGGTCCCGATGAAATGGCGGGCGAATTCGTTTGGGGCGAAACCACGACCTTTCCCCACACGTTTTTGCCGGAACGGAAAAACAGGCAAATGCTGACCTCGCCTTGGGGTGACATGCTTATTCTCGATTTCGCAACTGCCGCCATTCGCGCCGAGAAACTGGGACAGCGCAGGCACACGGATTTACTCGCGGTGGGTTTGTCGTGCACGGATTATGTCGGTCATGCTTTCGGCCCGGACAGCCATGAGATGCATGATCATTTGTTGCGAGTAGATCTAGCGCTCGGCGAGTTTTTGAAATTCATCGATCAGACAGTCGGAAAAGGAAAATACCTCGTTGCTTTGAGCGCCGACCACGCCGTTTTGCCGTTGCCGGAGTATTTGACACAAATAAAAAAGGAGAATGCCAGGCGCATCATATTCGACCGCGACCTCAAGCCGCAGATTGAAAGCCGCGTGGTGAAGTTGCAGCAAGAGAGCGGCGCGGATGAAGCGCTGGTTGAACAAAATGCATTTTTGAATTATGCCGCGGCTGCGAAACACGGCGTGGATAGTTTAGCCTTGGAGAGCAAAGTCCGTGCGGAATTGCTGCAGGTTGATGGCATTGCAGACGTGTATTTCCGGCGCGAGCTGCTGGGGAATTATACGCTCGATCGTCCCTATCTTGATCTTTTTCGGCGCAGCTATTTTGCGCCGCGCGGCGAGGATTTTCAAATTCGCTTTTGCGAGAATTGTCTGATCACTTCCAGCTCCACCGGCACGTCCCACGGCTCGCCGTACCGCTACGACACGCACGTGCCCGTCATTTTCTTCGGCATGAACATACGCGGCGGCCGACTCACTCGCGAAGTGCATTCCGTGGACGTGGCGCCGACGCTGGCGAAGATGCTCAAGATTCCATATCCTGCGACTGTGGAGGGTGTGCTGTTGCGGGAAGTCGTGCGCTAGCTTTCCTCTGTGTGACGCCAAAGCTCCACAGCGATTCCGGCGGATTAACAGCAGTGGTCTTCAACCACGATTGACATGAGTTTCCAGTTCGCGCGTGTTTCATATCGAGCTCTCTCTCCTAATCGGGCAAATCATCAGGAGCATAGACCAGGAGGCCCTGGACTTGAGTAAAGGCCTTGTCTGCCGAGGCGAAGGACTTCACACGCAGGCGCAGAGCTAAGGCGACGGATAGGGCATCCTTGGTCAACAAACCGAAGCGCCTTTGCACTGTCATCGCCGTGAGAAAGTCTTCATGCGTTAAGGGTTCCAACTGGAAACCGATGGTCAGAATATCGCGTACGAATTCCTCGTAGCGCATCAGTTTTTTCACCAAATCAGGCTGCGCCGCCAATTGGCGTGCGGGATTGGGACCTTTGATCCAGCCGTTCTCACGAGCTTCAGCCGTCATCAAATGGTGCATGATTTCCGCTAACAAGTTGACGGGAAGCATGGCGGTGATCTCATCATCCGCGCAGCGCTCCAACAGCCGCTTGCATTGCGGTGAGACCTGTTGCACTGCATAGAGTAAAATGTTAGCGTCGACGACGACCATCTCGCCAGAGGGGAGATCGTTCAGGTTCATTGTTCAAAATAGTCTTCTTCTATGATTTCATTCAACTCGGGCAAAGTAAGCCGAAAAGGCCGCGAGCACAATCGCTCCACGGCAGTGCGCCGTACCTCGGATTTCCTTTGACGGTTTTGAAAATAGTGGATCAAGGCGTCATAGATAATCTCGTTCATGGAGCGGCTTTCTTTTGCCGCCTGCTCTTTCAATTTCTGGACAATCGCTTTGTCGAGTATCGTACCGACTTTAGTTTTCATGACCTTTCCTTTCATTCTGCCATCATTTGTCAAATAATAGCATAGTCTATTCCGCTTTCAAGATAGTAGAAAGATTTCTTGAAACTGTCAAGAAATTTACAGCCAAATCGTATCATAATCTCCGACCTTATATAAAATGTTAATTCTATTAACTTTTTAAGCTGGGGATTGAAGCATCTACCCAGGAATAGCAAATACAAGTTCTCAGGATTTCTCCAGATCGAAAATGAAATCACAAACCGGAGAGGCTCAAACCGAATGCGCGGAAGCGTCGGTGACGCTCACGATTTGCTGCGGTCGCAACCTGCGCCAGAAAAAAAATGCCGGTGCTCCGAGGAAGACCACGGCGAGGCCAACCAGGGCGCGTCCCGGTTGCGAAATTATAGTGTTGGCGACGATGGCCAGTGCGGAGAGCATGAAAAGTACCGGCGTGAACGGATAGCCCGGCACGCGAAACGGTCGCGGCCAATCCGGATGGCGGCGGCGATAGACGAAAATACCCGCGGCGCCGAGTGCATAAAACATCCAGCCGGCAAAAACAACATACGTGAGCAATTGTTCGAACGTGCCGGTGGCGGCCATGACGATCGCCAACAGCGAACTCCAGGCCACGGCCAATGCCGGCGTGCCGAAACGTGCATGCACTTCGCCAAGGCGGCGAAAAAACACGCCGTCAGCAGCCATGGCGTAATAAACGCGTGAAGCGGTCAACGTGACGCCATTGGCCGCGCTGAACATCGAAACCAGAATCGCGGCTGCGATCAGCTTGCCTGCGGCCGGTCCGAAAATGGCGCTCACGGCTTCGGCGGCGACACGCTCGGATTGCGCCGCCGCTTGCGGACCCAACGCCGCGAGATACGCGAAATTCGCAAACAAATAAATTCCGATCAATGCCGCCGTGCCGATAATCATGCCGCGTGCGAAGGTGCGTTGTGGATCCAGCGTTTCTCCGGCGGAGAAAGTGAGATACTGCCACCCTTCGTAGGCCCAGAGCACGCCGATCATCGCCAGTCCGATGCCTGATAGCAAACTCAGGTTGAATGAGGCCGGCCATAGTTGGGCGCTGAGCGAAGAAAGGCCGGTGCCGGTAGCAAGCAAAGCCGCGCTCATGATCAATATCGCACCCGCTTTGAAGCCGGTCGTCCAGTTTTGCACGCTTGCGCTTTTACGCGCGCCGCGAATGTTGATGAGAGCGACGATGAGAATCATGACCATGGACACGACCCGCGCCACGAGGGGCGACAGCGGAATGATTTGATTCAAATATGCAGAAAATGCCACGGCCAGTGTCGCGACCGAACCGCTGCCCATGATGAAGAATAGCGTCCAGCCGTACAAAAAGGCCGGCAGTGCGCCGAACGCATCACGAATATAAACGTACAGCCCACCGGCATGTGGCAACATCGCCCCCAATTCGCCAAACGTGAGCGCACCCAGCAGAGACAGGGCGCCGGCCACCAACCACACCAGCAAAGCCACGCCGACATATCCCTCGGTCTGCCGCAACACAACCGCCGGAACGATGAAAATTCCCGAACCGATAACAGTGCCAATGACGATCATGATCAAATCGTACAATCGAAACGTGCGCGCGAGTTGGCTAGCCATCCTTCCTCCGTCAGTGAGTGGGATAAGAAGATTGGTGAGGGATTCTCAATAAGGTAGTGAATCATTATACCGGGAACAAACAAATCGCGCAAGATTTATTGCAGGAGACCTTTACCAGGGTTTGGTTTGCCGCACATTTATTCGATCAAGCTGGCGGCAATTTCAGAGGGTGGCTCTATACCATTGCCTTGAATATCGCCAGAAGCGAAATGTCGAAAAAACGCTATGCCTATCGCTATTTCGAGATCTCTGAAATCCCGCATCATGATGAGCCGATGAATCCACGTTCCGAAGAGCCGGACGTCCAAAGCGAGCATGCAGATTTGAAAGCTACGATCGCACGCGCGTTGGGGAAGCTCAGCCCGCTGCTGCGCGAAATCGTCATTCTAAAACACTATCAGCAATTGAAATTCAAGGAAATTGATTTATTTTGCGCAAAGCCAAATCAGCCTGCTGCCCATCTGGCGCTCCCTGGCGCACTACTGGATCATTCAAGCTCTTGGCAGCTTCGGCTTTGTTGCATTGGTATTTTTCGGCGTCGGATCTTTCATAACCCTGGCACTGGCTCCAATTCTATATTTTGATTTGAACAAAAACACGTTGCACAGTTGAAGGCGGAGAAACCCATGAGCAAAAAAAAGCTGATCCGGAAAATGGCCCTGCCGGCGGCAATCGCTTTTGCCGTATCCATAATTATAATGTTATTGTTCGATGGCCCCATCGAGAACAACTGGAACCAGCAGCGCACGGCCAAATTGAATGCGCACATGAACGAGCTGGCGCAAAAAAGCCAGACCGAGCTCACGCAAATCGCCGGAAGAATCGCGGCTGCCGGAGCGGCGGAAATCGGCGCCAGCCGCGCCGTAGCCGAGCTGCAATCCGAGCTGCTCCGCGAAAATCAATTGAACGGCGGCGGCACATTCTGCCCGCATTGCGGCTTCGATCTCTCCACCACGTATTGCCCGCAATGCCAGTACCCGGTCAAAGCCGAGTGGTCGTTTTGCCCCAATTGCCGGGCCGGACTCACGCAACGCACGTCCCTTGAAGCGACTCCTGAGCAATTGAGGTTGTCTGAATCCTCACATGATAGCACGACAAGCGTTTGAAAAGCATAGAGCCGATCTGAAAACCCCAATCTGTCGTGCTGAAAGCATCTTGGTGGAGTCGGCACCCAAGCCTGAAATTGGCACGGTACTTGAGACAACCAAGGGCTCTGCGGGTTGACATTGCGGGTTTTCGCATAGGCTCTTCACCAGAACAACAATCATCGTCCACTGAATTGCTCAAAAATTCTCTCTTGCAACTTTACCTTCATTTTCTTAGTGTGATTCTTCCGAGGAGGGATAGGGTTTTACAATTGAGGGAATCACAGCATGAACCAAAACCCTGAACAAATCGCGCGCGACAACATTGACCGGATGCTGCAGGCCGCAGGATGGGCGGTTCAGGAGATCGGCAAATTCAATCCCGGCGCCAGTCTCGGCGTGGCGGTGAAAGAGTATCCCACCGATACCGGCCCCGCCGATTACATTCTCTTTGTCGATCGCAAACCTGCCGGCGTCGTCGAAGCCAAGCGCGAGGACGAAGGCCATCGCCTCACCATCCACGAAACGCAGACGGAAGCTTATTCGCGCAGCAAATTGAAATGGATCGCCAATCATCAACCGCTGCCGTTCGTCTACGAAAGCACCGGCGTGGTCACGCGCTTCACCGATTTTCGCGATCCCAAGCCGCGCTCGCGGCCGGTTTTTATTTTTCACCGTCCAGAAACTTTTCGAGAATGGCTGAAGCACAGCGAATCGCTGCGAGGGCGATTCCGGCATATTCCGCCATTGATCACAACCGGCCTGCGCGATTGCCAATCTCTGGCCATCACCAAACTAGAAGCTTCTTTTCGGGAAAACAAACCCCGCGCTCTCATTCAAATGGCAACGGGGAGCGGCAAGACGTTCACCGCGATCACCTTCATTTATCGGCTGCTGAAATTCGCGAAAGCGGCGCTGAAAGAACGGTGGAATACGATACCAAAGTTCCGGTCGAATTTTTCGATTTCATCATTATCGACGAATGCCATCGCTCCAGCGAGGATCCCAAATCCGTGCTCGCCTCGTTTCGCAACGACTACAACCCTCGCATTGCCGTGACCGTCGACATGATCGCCACGGGCACCGACGTCAAGCCGCTCGAGTGTCTGTTGTTCATGCGCGACGTGAAATCGAAAAATTATTTCGAGCAAATGAAGGGGCGCGGCACGCGCATTTACGGCAAAGACGATTTGCTGAAAGTGACGCCCTCGGTGATTTCCAATAAGACGCATTTCGTCATCGTCGATGCGGTCGGCGTGACGAAATCGCTCAAGACCGACAGCCGGCCGTTGGAGCGCAAGCCCGGCGTGGCGCTGGAAGATTTGCTCTACGGCGTCATGCTCGGCGCCAGAGATGAAGACACGCTCACCTCGCTCGCCAACCGCTTGACGCGGTTGGAAAAAGCGCTCACGCCGGATGAACGTCAGAAATTTCAGGAACTGGCCAGGGGCAAATCAATCAATCAAGCCGTGCACGAATTGCTCGATTGTTACGATCCCGACCAGCTCGAAATGACGGCGAAGGAGAAATTCGCCTTACCCCTCGAGCAAACGCCCACGCCGGCGCAGATCGCGGCCGCGCAGGATGATTTGATCCGGCAGGCGGCGCAAACGTTTACCGGCGATCTCAACACCTACATTGAAAACGTTCGCCGCAGCCACGAGCAGGTTATTGATTACGCCAATCTCGATCGTCTCATCAACGTGGGCTGGCATCAACAAGTGAAAGTGAATGCCGAAAAGCTGATCAATGACTTTGCCAGCTTCATTGCGGCGCACAAAGACGAGATTACGGCACTGAGCATTTTTTACAACCAGCCGTATCGTCGCCGTGAAGTGACATATCACATGATCAAGGACGTGCTGGAAACGCTCAAAGCCAATCGCCCTCATCTCGCGCCGGTACGCGTGTGGGAGGCATACGAGCAGTTGGAGAAGGTCGACGGCAAATCCGCGAAAGAAGAGTTGATCGTGTTAGTGGCTTTGATTCGTAAAGTAACCGGCATTGATGCAAATTTGACGGCATTTGAGAATGTCGTCAATCGCAATTTTCAAAAATGGGTTTTTGCCAAAAACGTGGGCGCCAGGCAATTTACCGAAGCTCAAATGGATTGGCTGCGCATGATGAAAGAGCACGTCCTCAGCTCGGTGCATTTGGACCGCGAAGATTTGGATTACGCGCCGTTCGACGCCAAAGGCGGCATCGGCAAAATGCACCAGTTGTTCGGCGCGGAAATGGATGCATTGATTGATGAATTCAATGAAGCATTGGCAGCCTAATTTGTAGGGGCGACCCGGCGGGTCGCCCTCACCATGAACCATTAAAATGAGGGGAAAGCACATGTCATACGATCCTAGAATCCATCACCGTCGGTCCATTCGTTTAAAAGGATACGATTATTCCCAAGCCGGGGCGTATTTCATTACGATCTGCACCCATAATCGCGAATGCGTTTTGGGGGAAGTGATCGACGGGCAGATGCATCTCAGCCAATTCGGGAAAATCGTCGTAGCCGAATGGTTGAAAACCGGCGAGATCCGAGAAAACGTCGAATTGGATGTGTTCGAGGTGATGCCAAATCATATGCACAGCATCTTGGTCATCACCCACCAAATTGAAATCGTAGGGGCGACCGGGCCGGTCGCCCTGGCCGGCACCACGGATCAACAACCTAATGTCGTCACCACAATTGCACCAAACGAGGAGATAGAGGCGATTCATGCGGAGGAGACAGTGGCGACCCGGTGGGTCGCCACTGCAGATGAAACCCATGCAGTTGCGACAACCGATTCAAATCAGGCGGTGAATATGGTTCAGCTAGCGGAGGTTGGGGTGCTGCATCCACCGGTCGCCCCGGTATTGAAACCTGGGTCATTGGGTGCGATCATGGCCCAATTTCAATCAATCGCCACCAAAAAAATCCGCAAGGCCGGCCTGCACCATTTCAAATGGCAACGCGGTTATTTCGAACACATCATTCGAAACGAACGTGCGTTGTACAGGATTCGGCAGTATATCATGAACAACCCCGCGAATTGGGAATATGATCAGGAGAATCGCAACAACATTTCCCCTGAGGACAAGAAGCGATTTTGGAAGAATTTTTTGACCGAAAATTGAGTTCCAGTATTGTAGATGCACCCTGGCATTGCAGGTTGACCCGGCGTTGTTGGGACGATGCTGCGTTGCGGGTGCGTTGCCTCATTGTTGGGGCGACCCGCCGGGTCGCCCCTACAGG
>JBOHQX010000341.1:0-13186 GCA_050732395.1 bacterium | reverse complement strand
TTCCGTATGAATCTTCCCAAGAAGCCTGCGCCAAGACCTAGGGAAGATGCTTACAGCATGACAGATTGAGATGGCGCAGATTCAATTTAACATTGTAAAAACAGATGAATTCTTGTAAATCGTCAATCGAAAATCACAAATCGGCAATCGTAAATTGATCTTAATCAGGAGGTATCTCATGACAAAGCGTAGCGTTTTAGTGACCGCCGTTGCCCTGATGCCATGGAGCACGCTGGCCCTGGCCGACACCGTGGTGCTGAAAGATGGCCGTGTTTTACAGGGAACATTCAAAGGTGGCACGGAGAGTATCATCAAGTTCGAAGCAGGTGGCAAACTTCAGGACCTGGCAGTTGGCGATATTACCAGCCTCACGTTCTCCCCGCGCGAGGCCACGGCGGCGGCTCAGCAACCGGCCGCAACGGCTGCAGCCGCAGCAGCGCCAGCCTCGGGAAGCGTGACGGTACCGGCCGGTACCAAGCTCACGATCAAAACCACTGAGACGGTCAGCACTGCCAGTCATCAAACTGGCAGCAAATTCAAAGCAGCGCTGGAAACCGATTTGGTGGTCAACGGCGTGGTCGCGGCGCCTAAGGGCACGGAAGTGTACGGCAAAGTATTGGAATCAAGCGGTGGCAGACGCGTTGGGGTGCAGCGCTTGATGGTGACCTTCTCCGATTTGAGCATCAACAACCAAATGGTGCCGATTGTAACCGAAGATGCTGGTGCCGAAGGTGGTCGCGGTGGTGCAGCCCGCAAGGTGGGCGCCGGCGCATTGATTGGCGCGGCCGCCGGTGATGCCGGAGCCGGTGCGGCGGTTGGTGCCGGCGTGGCCTTGCTCTCGCGTGGAAATCATATCGAGGTGCCGGCAGGAACGCTGGTGGAAGTCGCGCTCAAAGAAGCCGTGACCATTACCAAATGAGACGCAGAAATTTCAGCGGCCGTCGTCTGTGCACAGAAATCAATCAATTTTACGGCACCAGCCTTTGGTTTGGTACCGGCGGCTCCGGTGTCAGTGTCAGCGGCGGCTCTGCCATCTTGCAGGGCGATGTCAAAGGACGTTGCTTAGACCGAAGGTCGGTATTTAGTCTTGTGGTGCAATTTTCGTGAAATCAGGGTATAGCATGAATCCGTACAAACTGTTGATTAACAGTTGCTAATATCTTGATCTTTTTGTTTCTTGGTTTTGGCATTTTTTTCGCATTACAGAATTGAAACGATTATTGCAATCCTGTTAACCTTTTCGGGCCCAGCCCAGGAGGAGGTTCAGTGAAATCGAATGAGAATAGGCGCTGGGTGAATTGGATTCCAATTCTCGCGGCGATGCTTGCCACGATCAGCGCCGTTGGGTGCGGAGAGAAAGAGCCTACGACCACCGCTGCGCCAACCGAGGTGAAGGTCGTTGCCGTGGCGCAAAGAGATGTGCCCATTACCAGGGAATGGGTTGGCCAGACTTTGGGCGCGGTCGATATCGAAATCCGGGCGCGGGTGAACGGCTGGTTGCAGGGTATTCATTTCAGGGAAGGCACGGAAGTCAAAAAAGGCGCGCTGCTCTACACCATCGATACCAGCGAGCTCGATCAAACTGTTGCTGAATCGAAAGGAAAATTGGCGGAAGCGCGAACCTTGCTCGCCCGGGCGGAATCCGATGTGAATCGCTACCGGCCGCTCGCCGCAGCCGGCGCCGTGAGCCAGCGTGATCTCGAGACTGCGCTTGCCGAATATGGCGCGAGAAAGGGAGAAGTGGAGGCGGCGCAAGCCTCGCTGCGCCTGACCGAAATCAATTTGGGATATGCTCACATCACCGCACCCATCGATGGGTTGATCGGCATCTCCGCCGCGCGCGTCGGCGATTTCGTCGGCCGCCCGCCCAATCCCGTTATTCTCAACACCATCTCGCGCGTGGATTCCATTCACGTCCGTTTCTCCATCACCGAGCAAGAATACCTCGAGCTTGTCCGTCAGTTGCAAACAGAGGCCCAGCAAGCCGCGCAGCGGCAAAAGCGCGAGCTGGAAATGGTTCTCGCCGACGGTTCCCGCTATCCTTACAAAGGCCACGTCAGCTTCGCGCAGCGGCAAATCGATGCGGCAACTGGAACCCTGCAATTCGAAGCTTCTTTCCCGAATCCAGAGCGGCTCGTGCGGCCGGGCCAGTTTGCGAGAATCATGACGGTGGTGGACCAGCGCAAAGGCGCGGTGGTGGTGCCGGGCCGTGCGCTCACCGAATTGCAAGGACAGTATTTGCTCTATGTCGTCGGTGAGGGAAACAAGGTCGTGATGCGCCGCGTTGTGCTCGGGCCCAAGGCCGGCGCTTTCACGGTGATTGAGCAGGGCGTGAATGCCGGCGAGAAAGTCATTGTCGAGGGTCTGCAAAGAATCCGTCCGGACATGGTGGTCGCGCCCACCGAGATTTCTGCGGATTCCACCGCAGGTAACGGAGGACGTTAATCCATGGCAAAATTTTTCGTCAATCGCCCGATCGTGGCGATGGTGATTTCCATCGTCATGATTCTCGTTGGCTTGATCGTGATGCAGCGCCTGCCGATCTCGCAATTTCCCGACATCGTGCCGCCGATGATCAACGTCACCACCACCTACGTGGGCGCCTCCTCGCTCGACGTCGAGCAATCCGTGGCCACGCCGCTGGAGCAGCAAGTGAACGGTGTGGAGAACATGATCTACTTGAAATCCATCAATGCCAACGACGGCACGCTCACCTTGCAAGTGTCGTTCGACATCGGCTCGGATCTCGACATGTCCAATGTGCTCACGCAGAACCGCGTGTCCCAGGCGCAGGCCTCTTTGCCGGGTGCGGTGAAAAATTACGGCGTGACCGTCAAGAAGTCGCTCGTCTTCCCGCTGCTGCTGGTGACATTGAAATCGCCGCAAGGCACCTACGACAACAACTTCCTCAGCAATTACGCCTCGATCAACATTAACGACCGCCTCAGCCGCATCACCGGCGTGGGCGACGTCAAGCTCTTCGGCGGCAGCGACTATGCTATGCGCATCTGGGTGAAGCCCGATGTGATTGCCAAGCTCGGATTGACGGTGCCGGACATTGTGCGCACCACGCAGGAGCAAAACGTGATCAGCCCGGCCGGCCAAATCGGCGCCCCGCCGGCGCCGGCAGGAACGGATTTCACTTACACCGTGCGCACACAAGGCCGCTTGCTCAATGAGGAGGAATTCGGCCGCATGGTGCTGCGCACCAATGCCGACGGCTCACAGGTGCGGCTGCGGGACGTCGCCAGAATCGAGCTGGGAACCCTGCTCTACAACCAGATTGGCCGGAACAACGGTCGGCCGGCCGCCGTCATCGCGGTGTATCAATTGCCCGGTTCCAACGCGCTCGACGTCGCCAAGAACATCAAGGCCACGATGAACGAATTGGCGCAAAGCTTCCCGCCCGACATGGTGCACGAGATTTCCCTCGACACCACACTCGCCGTGGAAGAGGGAATCAACGAAATCGTGCACACCTTGTTTGAAGCGGTGCTGCTGGTGATTTTGGTGGTGTTCGTCTTTTTGCAGAATTGGCGTGCCACGCTTATTCCGCTGCTCACCGTGCCGGTCTCGTTGATTGCGACCTTCATCGTTTTTCCCATGCTGGGATTTTCCATCAACACCCTCTCGCTGCTGGGCATGGTGCTCGCCATCGGCATTGTCGTCGATGACGCCATCGTGGTGGTGGAAGCGGTAATGCATCACATCGAGCACGGCATGACGCCCAAGGAAGCAACGCTGAAAGCCATGGAGGAAGTGTCGGGCCCGGTGGTGGCGATCGCGCTGATTCTGGCGGCGGTGTTCGTGCCTGTGGGTTTCATTGGCGGCATCACCGGACGCTTGTATCAACAATTCGCCATCACCATTGCCATCTCGGTGATCTTCTCAGCCTTTAACGCGTTGACGCTCAGCCCGGCGCTCGCTGCCATGCTGCTCAAAGGCAAGGGCGAGGCGAAGAGATCGCCGCTGCAGCCTTTCTATAATTGGTTCAACAAAGTCTTCGACAAATTCACCGGCGGTTATCTTTCGTTTACCGGCATTCTGGTGCGCAAGATCGGGCGCAGCATGGTGTTCATCGGCGTGCTGGTGGTGGTGCTGGTGTTTCTTCTGCAGAGGGTGCCCACCGGCTTCGTGCCGGAGGAGGACAATGGCTACTTCCTCATCAATGTGCAATTGCCCGACGCCAGCTCGCTGCAGCGCACGGATGAAGTGTGCCGGAAGATCGAGGCAATTCTGTCGGAAACCCCGGGCATCGACAATTACACCACTATTGCCGGATACAGCATCATCACACAAGTGGTCGGGCCCAATGTTGGCGGTTTCTTTGTCTCGCTGAAACCCTGGGAGGAAAGGAAAGACATAAAAGAAAGATCTTTCGAGCTGGTGGCGGCGTTGAACGCGCGCTGCGCGCGTGAGATTCCCGAAGCCATCATTTATACTTTCGGCCCGCCGGCGATCCAAGGCCTGGGCACGGGCGCGGGTTTTACGTTCTTGTTGCAGGATCGCAGCGGCAACTCGCCGCAGGATCTCGCTGCGCAAGTGGAGCGCTTTGTCGACGCAGCGCGCCAGCGGCCGGAAATCGGCAGGATTGCCACATTCTACCGCTCGGGCGTGCCGCAGGTTTTTGCCGATGTCGATCGCGACAAGGTGTTGAAGCAGGGCGTCAGCATTGCCGACGTCAATACCACTTTGGGATCGCTGCTGGGCGCAAACTACATCAACGACTTCAACCGCTTCGGCCGCGTGTATAAAGTTTATCTCTCGGCCGAAGGCGAATACCGCAACGAAACTTGGGATCTCGGCCAGTTCTTTGTGCGCAGCAGCAACGGCGCGATGGTGCCGCTCAGCACGCTGGTAACCATGAAGCCGATCTCCGGCCCGGAATACACCAACCGGTTCAATCTCTTCCGTTCGGCAGAGTTGACCGGCGTGCCCGCACCGGGTTATAGCTCGGACCAAGCGCTTACGGCGTTGCAAGAAGTGGCGGCGGAAGTGCTGCCCGCCGGCTGGAGCTACGATTGGGCGAACATGTCATATCAGGAAATCAAAGCCGCCGGCACCGGGGCTTTGGTTTTCATTTTCGCCTTGCTGTTTGTGTTCCTGCTGCTGTCGGCGCAATATGAAAGCTGGTCTCTGCCCATCAGCGTTCTGCTCGGCACGCCGTTCGCGATCTTCGGTGCCATGTTGGGACTGTGGCTGTCGCGCTTCTTCAGTCCCAGTTACGTCAACAACGTTTTCGCGCAGATCGGTTTTGTGACACTGATCGGCCTGGCGGCAAAGAACTCGATTCTGATCGTCGAGTTTGCCAAGATGCAAAAGGAGAAGGGTATGTCGGTGATCGACGCGGCGATGGAGTCTGCCAAGCTTCGCCTCCGTCCGATTCTGATGACCTCGTTTGCATTCATTCTGGGCGTCTTGCCGCTGGTGCGCGCCGCCGGCGCCGGGGCTGAGGCCCGCAAAGTGATGGGAATGGCGGTGTTTGCCGGCTTGCTCGTTGCCACGGCATTGGGAATCTTTTTGATTCCAATGCTGTACGTGATGGTGGAGAAGTACTTCGTGCGCAAGAAATCATCCGCAGCCGCAGCCGCGGTGACTCCTGCGCCTGCGCACGGTGCGGCCGTGAGCGGCCATGGGCACTAAGGCAAGAATTTTAATTTTGAAGACGGGCGGCCGCGTGGCATGGAGGCCGTACCACTTGCTTGGGTTCTTGAAGAGTATTGCACACGTTTTCCGCAATTTCGCGACCGGCAGAAGGTTACATTCTTCTTTGATGAAACCAAAATTCTGGAAGATCATATGAGAAAAGGCGTTACGCTCTTGTTCGCATTCTTGCCTTTGCTGCACGGCCGTACGGCAATAGCGCAGCCGGCTCTTGGTTTTTGGGGCGGCTTGAATCGCGCCAGCCTGAAAGGCGATGCGCCTGAAAATGCCAGCTACGGAACCCGACTCGGTCTCAGTGCTGGCGTGGTGGGCGAATTCAATCTCACCAAAGACGTCAAGTTGAGTCTGCAGCCTGCATACTTTCAACGCGGCGCCAAAATAGCTTTCGAGGTGCCGGATCAGGACGAGCCGCGCGACAGTCTGCAAGTGAAACTCGATTATTACAGTTTGCCCGTTCTGCTCAAAGTTGTTTCCGGCAACGGCAAAACATACGTCACCAGTGGGTTGGATTTCGGTATTTTATCGCATGCCGAATTGTCGAACTTGAATACGGATGAGCCGGCACAGGACCTCAAAAAATTCTTTCAGGATGTTGACGTGGCCGTGAATTTCGGCTTTGGCGCGATGTTGCCATTGGGTTCGCCCCTGCTCACGCTTGAGCTGCGATACTCCCAAAGCCTGGCTAATCTCAGCAAGTCAGAAGAAAATCCCGAAGCGAGTGCGCTGCCGGAAAGGTTCCGTTCTTCGGGATTGCAACTGATGGCGGGCCTGCTCTGGCCGCTGGGTAAGAACTGACAGGATCTTCGTAAATAGTGACATAAAGATTCTCCAACGGATTTAGCAGGATGCAGAAAAACTCTTTTGAATGTCATGCCCGCGAAGGCGGGCATCCAGAAAATCCAATAAATTCATGAATTCCCGCTTTCGCGGGAATGACAAATCCGAGCAATTTGAGAGTTTTTCAGCAACCTGTTAGAGCCGACGAACGGACTCAGCATGAATTAGTTGGTCGCTGCTTATCCGTTGGCGCAGAAATTTTTGGATGCCCACCCGCATTGGAACGCTTGGAACGAAGCCGCCATGAACAAACGAAGAGAAACTCGTGCGCATAAACCGGCTGCCATGACAACGTATCTATTCCTGATGATTTCCGCCATTGCGGCGAGCGCGCAGAACGATCAGACCGCCGGTGGCATGCAGCAAGCAAGTGCTCAAGCAACCGTCAAGCTGCCGCAGTTGGGCCCGCACACTTTTGTGCCGAGTGATTATGTGCCCGGGCCGTTTATTCAAACGTACATCCGCAACGCCTTGGGCTATGCCCAAAGCGTCGAGCTCTCCTCCCCCCCCGTCGTGATTGCCGGACAAACGGTGGGCGGGCTGAAGGGCGATTTGCTGTTTGCCGTCCTCGAATTCGAGTATCAGCACGCTGTTAAAAAGTGGCTGGCCGTGAACGTACAAGTTCAGGCCCTCAGCCGGCTGGGCACGGAAACACAATCCTTGTTGTTTCAAGGCATCACCGCTGCCGCCGGTTACAAGCTCGGATGGTTGTTCCGGCTTTGGCGCAATGACCGCATGCTGCTTTCCGGAACGATAAACGTGATGGACAACAGTTTTACCACGATCAATCTGGCGCAGTATATCGAAAACATCATAGCTGTAGGAGGCCTTGATCCGGACAATAAATTGGTGAATGCCACGCCCTCGGTGCGCGGCGGCGGCGGTTTGCGCTGGGCTTATGGCGTGAGCCAGCTCGTGGGCCTCACTTTTTCAGTGGAAGGAAGCTACGGGGAATCGATGACCCTCAGAGCAGGCAATCAATGGTACTTGGATTTGGGCGGCGCCGCCAGCCTGGATTTGTATGCCAAGCACGGCATTCCCCTGGGTTTTGTGATCGGATTCCGCCAGGCTTCGGTTGCGGAATTGGGCGGCGACCTGGATGATACGGCACACAACGGCGTGCTGCGCATCTCATACACCGGCAGAAAAGATTTCAGCCTTGGCCTGGAATCTTATTTTCAAAGCGCCAAGCCAAGCAACTTGGAGAAGCCCGTCCGGTCGATGGGGACGGTGATGACGATGAGGTATTATTTCTAATTCCAAAATACAAAGTTCAAAATCCAAAACAGAGACTTGAGCGTTGGACTTTGGCTTTTGGATGCGCTTCCCAGAGAGCTGCACCAATTGGGAGTGTATTACGAGATCGTTCAACCAATTCGGAATGGAGTCCAAAGCTCGAATTTTGATGGAGAGACAATTGCGTTGGTCTACCCTGATCAAACGAGGCAGGATATTCATGATGAAAAAACTCATTCCTGCGCTTTTTGCCGCGCTGGCGGTGGGATGCGCCGTGGGTCCCAATTACCACCGGCCGGCGCTCGAAAGCCCCGGCACCTGGCAAAATCCAGACACTACGTTTTATGCGGACACCACCACAGCGCTGGCGGACACGGCGTGGTGGCATTTGTTCGGCGACACCGTGCTGACCCATCTCATCGTTGCCGGGCTGCAGGAGAACACGGACGTCCAGATCGCTGCGGCGCGCGTCGAAGAACTGATGGGCCGCTATGGCGTCACGAAATCGGATTTCTTTCCCAAGTTCAACGCCGGCGGAACCGGGTTGCGCGGGCAGTTCGGCTTTCCCGGCGAGGGCGCCGACGCGCAGCGGCCCACGCGCAATTATTTTCAGGTGAATCTTTCCACCGATTGGGAGATTGATCTTTTTGGCAGGATTCGCCGCGCCACTGAAGCTGCGCGAGCCGACCTGCTGGCCACGGAAGAAGCGCGACGCGGCGTGGTGCTGACCACGACTTCACTCATCGCGACTTCGTACCTCGATCTGCTTGCGCTTGATCGGCAGCTCGAGATTGCCAGACAAACGGCGGCTTTGCGCCGGTCATCTCTCGACCTGTTTCAACAAAGGCGCGAAAAGGGCGACCTCTCGGATTTGGAATATAGCCAGGCCGAGTCCGAATACTGGCTGGCGATGTCTCAAATTCCGTTTTTTGAAAAGAACGTCGTCTTTTTCGAAAACACGATCAACTTTTTAATCGGACGCAATCCGGGACCGGTGGCACGCGGCAAAGTTCTCGACAGCCTGGCACTGCCGGAGATTCCAGTCGGCATGCCCTCCAGCCTCCTGGAACGACGACCTGACGTTCGCTTTGCCGAAGAGCAACTGCGCGCCGCCAATGCCCGCATCGGGGTGGCGAAGTCGCTTTATTTTCCCTCCATCTCGCTCTCGGGTTTGTTCGGCTTCGCCAGCGGCGACCTCTCTGCACTGTTCAAATCAAATGCACGCGTCTGGGACGTTGGTGGCCAGGTCTCGCAATCGATTTTTCGCTGGGGCGAGATCCGGGGAGAAGTCAAGGCCGCCGAAGGCGCACAGAAGCAGGCTCTGTATGGTTACGTGCAAGCCGTGCGCAATGCCTTTCGTGAAGCCGAGGATGCACTTACCGATCGCACCCGTACCGGCGAGCAGCTCGATGCCGAGGGTAATCGTGTCGTTGCGCTCACGACCTATGCGCGGCTGGCCAGGTTGCGTTACGATGAAGGCGTGACCAGCTATCTCGAAGTGTTGGACGCCGACCGGGCGCTTTTTGCCACACAGCTGGATTATGCACAAACCAAATCAGAATTGCACAAGAGCATCGTCGCCGTCTATCAGGCCCTGGCTGGAAGCTGGCTCGACCAGGCGGCGGCGGTTTCGTTTCAAATAGAAGAAGGCGTGGAGCCACGGGAACAAAAGTAAGAGCCCGTGTGGAGGAAGGGAAACGGCGTATGTCCATCACGTACCTCGATTATCTGCCCTTGTGGGCGTTGTTCATCACGACGGTATTTCTGGCGCTGGTCTGCATTGAGTTGGGGTTTCGGCTGGGGAAATTCCGGCTTGAGCGCTCCGGCAAAGAACAGGCGGCGCCGGTAGGCGCAATGGTCGGCGCGACTCTCGGCTTGCTGGCCTTCACGCTGGCTATCACTTTCGGCATGGCGGCTTCCCGTTTTGATGCTCGCAAACAGCTCGTGCTGGATGAGGCCAACGCGGTGAACACAGCTTATTTGCGCGCCGAGATGCTGCCGCAACCTTTTCGCGACGAAATTCAAGGCATGTTGCGCGAGTACGTGGACGTACGATTGGACGCCATCGCCCATCGCGAGAAGCTCTCCGCCGGCATTGCGCGTTCGGAAGAACTGCAGCGCCTGCTCTGGAAACAGACGGTGGCGGTCGTGGAAAAATATCCCGGCCCAATCAACGGCCTCTTCATGACCTCCCTCAATCTGGCGGTCGATCTGCACAACAAGCGCGTCACCGCCGGCTTGCGCAATCGCATTCCATCAACAATATGGTTTGCCTTGTATCTCGTGGCGTTCCTGGCGATGATGGCGATAGGATATCATACGGGCCTTTCCGCTTCCCAGCGTTCTCTCGCCACGATCTTTCAAGCACTGGCCTTCTCCACGGTCTTGATATTGATCGCCGATCTCGACCGGCCGCAGGAAGGCCTGCTGGAGGTAGGGCAGGAAGCCCTGGCGGACGTGCAAGCCACCATGAAAAAGTCCTGGCGGTGATCCGTGGCAGCGATTCTTGGATTTTGAAATTTGAGTTTTGGATTTGCCCGAGTAATCCTATTACTACGACGTTAAGTTGGCGCAACCATTTCACGCTGTCATTCAGAAGGAATCCTGGTCAGTTGTGTCGAAGCATCAAAATTACAATATCTTTGCAGGGCGATGTAGACAGCGCTAACCAAGTTTCCTTCTGAATGACAATCCAGAGGTCGGTCGGGAATTCCCAAACTTAACGTTGTAATATTAATCAATCTCAGAAAGGAGATCGCGCTGTGAAACAATTCGCATTTTCAAGGCATTTTGCGACAACAATCCTCGCGCAAATCCTGGTCGCGGCCATCTTTGCTGCACCGGCGGTGGTATTCGCCCAGGAAGAAGCAGCCGACGAGACGAACATGGAAATTCTCCGCGACAAGCTCAAGGCGGACAAAAAACTGGTGGTCGCGTCCAACATGAGCCTCACCGATGCCGAAGCAAAAGCCTTCTGGCCGCTCTACGATGAATATCAGAAGGAATTGCAGGCGCTCAACGCCCGGCTCAAGAACACCGTCGCGAGCTATGCCGAAGCCTACAACGCCAATACCCTGACTGACGAAGGGGCGAAGAAACTGGGCGAAGAGGTGACGGCCATCGACGAGGCTGAGCTCAAAATGCGCAGGGCCTATGCCACCAAGCTCAACGCGGTGCTGCCCGGCAAGAAAGCCGTGCGTTACCTGCAAATCGAGACCAAGATCCGCGCCGTGTTGCGCTACGAGCTGGCCGCCGGAATTCCGTTGGTGGAGTAAAGACACAGTTTCAAAATCCGAAGCACAAATATCAAAATCCAAATTCCGAACCGTTTTTCGAATTCTGAATGGTGGGCTTTGGATTTTGAGCTTTGGATTTTGAGCTTTGAACTTTGAGTTTACTATGAACGCTTTGCTTCATGAAATGCGCCACAATCCCATATTGTGGCTACTGATCTGCGTGCCGGCGGTGTTCGTATTGAAAAACCTGGCGCCGGAAGCGCATACGCTGCAGTTTTTTCTTTCTGTGGCAGCGATCATTCCACTCGCCACACTGCTCAGCCACGCGACGGAGAGTGTGGCTGCGAAAACTGGTGACATGATCGGCGGGCTGCTGAATGCCACGCTCGGAAATCTCACGGAGCTGGTCATTGCACTCACTGCTTTGCGCCAGGGCATGATCGAATTGGTCAAGGCTTCCATCACCGGCGCGGTGGTTACCAATACGCTGTTCATGCTAGGCGGCTCGTTTTTTCTGGGTGGACTCAAGCATCGCACCCAGGAGTTCAATCGCGCTACGGCGCGCATGCAAACCGGACTGTTGCTGTTGGGAACCATCGCGTTGCTGGTTCCCTCGGCGATCAGTTCGGTTGATGAGCCGGGCCGGGTCACCTTCACACAGCAGCTAAGCGTGGGGCTCTCGCTGCTTCTCATGGTAACCTACGCCCTGAGCTTGTTGTTTTCGCTGAAGACGCATCGCGAATATTTTGGGAGCGCCGGCGGTGAAGCAGTGGAAGAAGAAGAACCATGGCCAATGGGAGTGGCGCTGGGAACGCTGGCAGTGGTAACCGTGTTCATCGCGCTGATCAGCGAGATTTTTGTGGAGTCGGTGCAGGAAGCCGCAATAGCGCTGGGCATGACGCCGGCCTTCGTGGGCTTTATCGTCGTGTCCCTGGTCGGCGCAGCGGCGGAGATGGCCAGTGCATTCTCGGCAGCGCGGAAAAATCGATTGGATCTCAGCGTGGGCATCGCCATGGGCAGCTCTGCGCAGATCGCGCTGTTCGTGGCGCCCGTGCTGTTGTTGCTCAGCTACGCCCTAGCGCCCGCGCCGATGGACCTGCGGTTCGGTCCTGGCCAGGTGGTGATGGTTTTTCTTAGCACGATCACGGTGTCGATGGTGGTGAGTTCCGGCAGATCTGCATGGTATCTCGGAGTGCAACTGCTGGCAGTTTATCTGGTCTTCGCTATCACGCTTTA
Organism: bacterium; assembly: GCA_050732395.1. Lineage (GTDB taxonomy): Bacteria > Zhuqueibacterota > Zhuqueibacteria > Zhuqueibacterales > Zhuqueibacteraceae > JBIOXB01. The sequence goes on along the minus strand of JBOHQX010000341.1, from coordinate 977 downwards.
TCTGCTGCCGCAGTGAAGATAGATTTACTGTCTGGGCGCTTTTGAGCGCCCGGACGGTTCCAAAATCCAATGGAGGCCATGAGCAGTGACAAGCGCATTGCAGAGGCGGTTGGCTTGAGCAAGTTCGAGGGTGCGTATCTCCGCAGACGCTACGCGATCCTGTTCTATTCGCTCCTCTTCACCATGGCAGCCGGCCCCTTGTCTGAAGCCCTGGGCTTTGGTTCGAATCTTCTGGAGTTGCTGCTTGCTGCGAGCCTGCTTGCAGCGGTGAACCCAATCGACAACCGGCACGGGCGGCGATTTCTGCTAGGCGTCCTGGTCGCCGCGCTGGCACTGCGGTTTGGTGCAGCCTGGCTTAACCACCCCGCGATCTCGAGCGCAGGCCTCGCCATCTGGACGATTGTTGCGCTGCTTGCGGCAATATTCGCGTTGCGCTTCAGCTTGCGCGCGCGTGCGGTCACCAACGAGCACCTCTATGCCGCACTGAGCGCCTATGTGCTTGCCGGAATTTTTTGCGGCGTCTTCTACTGGATTCTCGAGCGCGCCTGGCCTGGCTCGCTCGGCATCGCCGGTGAAGGTGTCGAGGTCGACTTCCCGCTCATGAGCGCGATTTATTTCAGCTTCGTGACGCTTGCCACTCTTGGTTACGGCGACATCGTGCCCCGCAGCGAGGCGGCGCGCGGCCTCGCCATGGTCGAAGCTGTGGTGGGCCAGCTCTATCTCGCCGTGATGGTCGCACGGCTGGTGAGTCTCTACGTCACAAAGGTGGGGGAAGGAAAACAGTTGGATTGAATAAGTGATAATTTCAAAACCCAAAATTCAAAATTCAAAAATCAAACCGTGCCTAGGGGGCGTTGAGATTTGTGCTTTGAATATTGGATTGTGACTATTCAGCTCAAAAAAAGCAGAGTAAACGGATGAAGCAGATTGAACGGATAGTGATTCTGCAAAACAAGTTTTAGAAATCCGCTTTATCC
>JBOHQX010000340.1:0-5843 GCA_050732395.1 bacterium | reverse complement strand
AATTCAATTACCATCTCTTGCCACTCCGGTTCGAGCTCCTGTAATCCGCTCAATGGAAAACTGCTCAGCCCAAAATTAGTCAGTTGGATCAGCATGGAGAAATCCATCAGTGTCAAGTCAATGGCGCGTTTTTCATCGCGGTTGAAGTGCAATAGGATATTGTCATTCAATTCCACCGCCACCGTGGCTTTCTCGCCCGGTGAAAATGAAATATACAGAACGTCAGCTTCTTTGTCGCAAGAATAAGTGGGGATCTGGCTCATCGTCTGCCATCTTATTCATGCCAGCATTGTGCGCGTCCGGCTGAGCGAACGTTTTACCCCAGCTTTTGACTTGTGCTTTTGTTCCGGAGAATTAACCAGACCTATTTGAAGCCGCTTTCCTAATGCCAGCGCCGCACGTTCCAAAGTTTGCAGCGTAACAGAACCGTTTTCAGGATCGAGCAAACGCTCAAGCGCAGCGCGGCTCGTTTTCATGCGCTTTGCCATCACTGTTTTGGTAAGGTTGTATTCTTCCATCAACTGTGATATTTGAAAAGCAACGACCCGCTTGACCGCTACAGCTTCGGCATCGGCAAGCAAACCTTCCTCTTCGAGAAATTCATCAAAATTACTGCCAACATATTTCCGGTTCATCATTGACTCCTCGTTTTTGATATGGTTTTGCGCCTTATTCCTTGAACCGATACTTATTGATTTTCAACGCCTTGATCTTGGAGTCAAGCGTGGACGGTGGCATGCCGAGCTTAGCCGCTGCGCCGGTTGGTCCGGATACTTTTCCCTTGCTTTCGGCCAATGCCGCCTCGATCATTTCTTTTTCTTGCGTCACAAATTTTTCCGCAAGCGAGTGGCGCGCCGGCAACGCCGGAACAGATTCAGGAGAAAGCCAGCTTTCATCGACCGAAAAGTTTTCCATTTCAGAGAGGATAACCGACCGTTCAATGACATTCTGCAATTCCCGAATGTTCCCCGGCCATGGATAAGACTGAAGCAGTGCGAGCGTCCTTTTGTCGATACTCCGTATTTTCTTCCCGGCGGCGCTGGCATACCGGTCGATAAAATACTCGACGAGCATCGGAATATCTTCTTTCCGTTCACGCAAAGCGGGCATTTCGATTGGAAACACATTGATCCGATAAAACAAATCGTGTCGAAACGATCCCTGCGTGATGGCTGCTTGCAAGTCACGATTGGTGGCGGCAATCACGCGCACGTCCGCTCGAATCGTTTGGCTGCCGCCGACCCGTTCGAATGCATGCTCTTGCAGAACGCGCAGGAGCGCAATTTGAGTTTCCATCGGAAGCTCGCCGATTTCGTCGAGAAAAATCGTACCGCCGTCCGCCAGCTCGAAGCGTCCGAGGCGACGCTGCAGCGCGCCGGTGAACGCCCCTTTCTCGTGGCCGAACAATTCCGAGGCGATCAAGGATGGCGGCGTAGCCGCGCAATTCACGCTCACGAAAGCACGTGCGGAGCGTTGTGAGCGTTTGTGAATGGCGCGGGCGATGAGCTCTTTGCCGGTTCCGGTTTCACCGGTGATAAGCACCGTGGAATCTGTCGGGGCGACTTTGGAGACGCGAGACAATACCTTTTGCAATGCGGGAGAGGTGCCGACGATTTCCTCGAACATGGAAGTCTTGTCGATCTCTTCCCGCAGGGCGATGTTCTCTTTTTGAACCCTCTCTTCCGCCTTCTTTCGATCATCGATATCGGTCCCCGTCGCGTACCACCGAATGACGCGTCCCTGTTCATCTTTCAGCGGATTGAGTCGGGTAAGGAACCACCGATACTGCCCGTCTTTCCGGCGCACGCGTTGTTCCACTTCAAACGGGACACCGAGTGCGAGCGCTTGCTGGCGTTCGTCGCGCATTCTCTCCACGTCATCCGGATGAGCGACACGCTCACGAAAGCCTCCAGCGACAACCTCTACCTCCGTATAGCCGGTATATTCAAGCACTCTTTCATTCGCATAAAGAAAACTTCCGTCCGGCGCCAGGACGACGACGAGCTGAGGGATGACTTCGACAATCTGCCGTAGTTCTCTTTCGTCTTGCCGGATCTTTTCTTCGGCGCGCCTGCGCTCGAGATTCTCTTTCTGCAAGTCGGCGTAAAGGCGGGCGTTTTCCAGTGAGACGGCGGCCTGCGATGCCAGCAGTTTCAACACCTCGATCCGGACCGGTGTGAACACATGCGATGCCAAGTTGTTTTCAAGATAGAGCACGCCAGTGAGCGTGGCCTGCTTCACCAGCGGTAAACAAAGGACTGATCGCGGGTGCTTCTGGCCAATGTACGGATCCGCCGAGAACTGGTTGGTGGCCGTGGCGTCATCGAGAATCACGCTTTCTTTGGCTCGAAGGACATATTTGAGCACCGTGTCCGGAAGTTCTGAAGGTGTCGGAGATTTTCCGAGGAGATGGACGGTGATCGCGTCATGGCCAGTCGTGGCCTCCGCTTCAATACGCCAATCGTTGCCTCGTTGTAGGAGGAGCAGACCACGCCCGGCGCCGGCGTGCTCCAGCGCAATCCGCATGAGCGTGTCGATCAATTTATCAAGGACATTCTCGCCAGACACCGCTTGGGAAACGCTGATCACTGTCGCGAGGTCGATCTGTTCAACCGAAACTCCAATCGTGGTCGTGGGACTCGGTGGCGCCGGCTCCCCTCGAAGATGCGGATAGGCTTGATCGAGCTGACGTACTTTGCCAGCAGCGCCCCAGCGCAGATAGCAGTAGCGCGCGTTGCGCAAATAAGCATGGGCAATCGTTTCAAAGCCGCGCGCCGCATAGAATCGCGCGGCGAATTCATTGGCCAGCGCTTCATGCTGAATGAAGCCGTGTTCACGCGCTAACCGGATCGCTTCTTCGTAAAAGCGCTCTGCTTCCATTTCCCGACCTTCGATGCGGGCGATCTCGGCGGCGATCAGCGCTGCCGGACTGCCGAAATTTTCGGGGCAATTCTTTGCCCACAATGCGAACTGCTGGTGATGAGCAATGAGCGCTGCGAGATGCTGTTCGTTGCTCATCGAAGCATCACATAACGCCGCACGCGCGAGACCGGCATAGAAATGATAATCCGCAGCTTCGATGAATGTCGAATTGATCCAAGGAAGATCTTGCACCTTCTCCGCCGCGGCAACGGTCGCCGCATACTCCGCCGCGTAGAAATGCGTTTGCAATTTGCGCATCCAATACCACCACGTGGTCAGGCTCGGATCATCTTGCAAGAGTTGGTTGAGCCGTGCCTCATCAGGCATTGCTTCATTGAAAGATGCGTCCGGAGCATCGCCACGAAGCGTTTTGATCAAACCGAGCTGCGCAAGGAAGGAATCAACCACGGCGTTGAATTGCGCCTTGCGCGCGAATGCGAGCCCGTTCTCGGCCTCCTGTTGCATATCGCCCAGCGGTTCGCCGCAAGCGAGCATGTTTGTGATCAAGAGCGTTGAGCTGTACGCGGCAAAGGTGAGATCGCCGGATTCCTGCGCCGCCTCAAAGGCGCGCCTCACCAAAGCCCGGCCAGTCCGCAAGTGCCGCGCCCAGGGAAGGACATGATGCCCGAAGACCAAGTAAACGCGAGCCTTGAAACGAGCCAGCCCGCGCTGCTCTACGAGATCGAAGCCAAGCTGGCCAAAGCGAAACCCATTTAGATAATCGCCGAAGTGAGGTCCCAGCACCGTGATGAGCTGGGTGTAAGCCAAACACGAAGCATCGCAGTTGCCATGCTTGAGGCTGAGATTCACCAGGCCGGCGAGGGTGAGGGCAAACAGATTCGCGTCTGTGAACAAGGCCGGCGATAAGAATCCGGCGAGAACGTCCATGGTGGCGCGCCAGTCGGGATCGGCCATCAGCGGCAAGTCGATGAGCGACGCGATCGGACGATCGCCGATCTTCTTCCACATTCGCTCAAATTCATGGCCGACTTCCTCCTTGGTCGGATACGGCGACCACGCGATGCCGAGATTTTTCAGGTACGCGATACCGATCTCAACGGCAATGTCGGGTCGGCTGATCGCGGTAAAAACCTCCACGCGCAAACAGGTGACAGCGGCCCTGTCTAAGATATTTGCAGCGCGGACGGACAGCAGCGCGAGCCGTTCTTCCGCCACCGCGTGCTCGCCGGTCAGAAATTCGCATTCGGCTCGGTTGAGCTCAATCGCGAAAGCGAGCTGGTAACGACTCTCCCAACGATCATCTGCCAGCAGCTCGCCGGCAATCTTGAGATAGTTCAGGGCCGAGGCGCACGCCGTCGCTGCCTTAGCACGCTTGCCAGCGATAAGATTAAATTTAGCGAGTTGCTCACGTTCTTCTCGCGACGTGATCAGCGTGGTGCCGCGATTGAGATGATTCACGATCTCGAAGACAGTCTCTTCAATCTTCTCCGCAGAGGGCTCTGCCGCGAGCAGCCTGCCGATCCGAAGATGGACCGCAGCGTGCTCATCTTCTGCAATGAGCGCATACGCCGCCTCCTGGACGCGGTCATGAAGGAAGGTGTAGGCGTCATCCAGGCGGAAGACAAGCCCCACACGAACGGCCTCCCAAAGCGCTGTGTGAATCTGCTCCTCTGATGCCCCATGAATGATGCTCAAGGTCTTGGTCGCACCGCTGTTTCCCAGGCCGGCAAGATGTTTCAAAGTCTCCTGTGTGGCGGTGGGCATGCGGTTCAGCTTGCCGATCATGAGATCGACCACGTTGTCGGTGTAGCCCTTCGCTCGAATGCGCGCCAAATCCCACCTCCATGCAGCCGCGCCCGAATCGAACGCGATAAGCCCCTCATCGGAAAGGGCGATGATAAACTGAATCGCAAAGAACGGATTGCCTCCAGTTTTCTCATACACAAGCTGCGCCAAGGGCTGTGCGCGTTCCCACTCGCAATGCAGGGTATCGGCAAGTAGCCGGCCCACGTCGTCGAACCCCAAGGGCGCGAGCACGATCTTGTTCACCCTCGCCTCGGCCGCTCGGATACCTTCGAGCGTCTTCATGAACGGGTGTGAGGGACCGACCTCATTGTCGCGATAGGCGCCGACCAGCAGTAGGTGTTGCACCTCCGAGTGGGTGATCAGGTGCTCGAAGAGGTCGAGCGTCGCCGTGTCCAGCCATTGCAGGTCATCGAAGAACAACACGAGCGGATGTTCCGGCCGGGCAAACACGCTTAGGAAGTGTCGCAACACCATCTGGAAGCGGTTCTTCGCGTCCTGTGGCGGGAGGTCCTGAACCGGCGGCTGTTTTCCGATGATGAACTCGATCTCCGGGATAAGATTTACGATGAGTTGGCCGTTTTGACCCAACGCCTGTCGAATGGTGTCTCGCCACTGACTGAGTTCCACATCGTTTTGGCTGAGAATCAGGCGGACGAGACTCTGCAAGGCTTGCGCGAGGGTTGAATACGGAATGTCGCGCTTGTACTGATCGAACTTTCCCGACGCGAAGAGTCCGCGCGACGGGACGAGTGCCTTGTGCAGTTCGTTTACCACCGAGGACTTGCCGATGCCGGAATATCCGGAGACCAACACCAGCTCTGACGTACCGTCAGTCACGACACGATCAAACGCCGCAAGCAGCGTTTCGATTTCGTGCTCCCGCCCGTAGAGCCTTTCCGGAATCAACAGCCGGTCCGATATGTCATTCACACCGAGTGGAAATGGCTCGATTCGTCCAAGCGCTTCCCATTCGGCGAGACACTTCCGCAGATCGGCCTCGACGCCTGCCGCGGTCTGATAACGTTCCTCGGCGGTCTTGGCGAGGAGCTTCATGACGATAGCGGCGATCGGCCCCGGAATATTCTCAACCCGCTCGTTGGGCGGAATCGGCTGCCGCGCAATGTGGCAATGAATCCATTCCATCGGATCGGAAG
>JBOHQX010000339.1:0-2395 GCA_050732395.1 bacterium | reverse complement strand
CTCCGGACATGTTCCGGGCATCGGCGAGCAGGAACTGGCGCGGCAAATTATTGCGCCGGGTAGCGATATCAATCAGTACCACGCCACGCTCAACGCGCTGTTGAAGTTGGGCACATATTTCCAAAGCCAGGAGGGCAATTACTATTTCGACGAGCAGGAAAAACCAAACGCAAAGGTTGAATATCGATCGTTACGAATAGACCCTTCGGCGGCACTGAACTATGCGCTCGAACAATGGGCGAACCAGTTGTTCGGCGATTCCAACGCTGTTGTCTTTCGCGAGGTAGCGCAAGCAAGAGCCGACCTCTCCCGGCGCGAGGCCAGAAGCATTTGCTTCGTACTTGCACCGCGACGCCTCACCGCAGATGAGCGCATCGGGATCTATCATGGAGCGGAGAATCGAAACCAGATCATCTTATTGGAGCCCAAGGCGGACACCTTCAATGGTCTGGATCATCCAGATATTACCAAATGGGCGCAGCGCGTTAAAGCAGCGGAAGAACTGCTGCAGACAGCCGCAGATGCCGAGCGTCGGAAACAGTATGACAAAATCGCTCGTGAAGACCGCAATTACATTCTGAATGAGTTCAAAAAGGCCGGCCTCGCTTTCGTTTGGATGCAGCCTGATGGCCAAACGGTCGAGATAGAGCCGCTGGGAACGGCGGTCACGCGTGATGAAGTGAAACGCCAGCTTCAGGAGAATGTTTTTCCGCAACAGCGATTCGAAGAACATCTTGCCTCACGCCTCGATAAGATCACAGGCAAGACGATTCGCGAGATCGATACCGAATACAGAAAAACGCTTGGATTCCCGGTGCGTATTGCGGAATCGATTTTTTTGAAAGCCATCAAAGTCCTTTGCCTTAATCGACAGTTCGGCCTACGACACGAAAAGGACAGTGTTTGTGGTAGGTTGCCTGACCTTTCCGAGTTGGAGCTATGGGATGCTCGTATTGATGAGCCGTTTGAAGACCCCAAGCTGTCGACAGTTGGGTTCGATACCAAAATAGAAACAAACACTGGCGTTGCTTCCGCGAGACTTAGCACTCACGCACCCAGTGAAGGTCAATCACAAGCTGTGCCGACCGTCATCCTTGCAGCGCAAGCGCCTCTTCATTCTATTCAGACTCCATTTGCAAAAACTTTAGGAGCTCTGCGCCAGGAAGTGGCCGCCAAGCTCAATGAATACGAGAACTCGAAAATCCGCAGGGCCCAGTTCATGGTGTATGCCTCGCAAGAAAACGTCGCCTTGGATTCGGTGTCTGAATCGCTCCGGGGCAAACTGACTGGCTTTGGCAATCTCATCATCGATCTAACTATCAGCAAAGCCGGCGAGTTTTCAAAAGGCCAGATCGAGCAAATGATCGAGCAGTTGCCGGTTTTTGCGGGAGCCCAGTATAAAGCTGACTTGAAACTGGAGATCATGCAAACGGAAACCAAAAATGCGTAACGTACAAGAAACCATCGACACGCTGGCGCAGTCGGAAGACAGATTGCCATCCCTCGCGGATTGGCTCATGCACCAAGTCTGGTCGCAGGAACGCTTTGCGCAGTTGCAGCCGGAGGCCTATCTCGAAGAAGGTGAAAAAATAGTTCATGATGTGGAGGAAATGATTCTCGCCAGCGCATTCAATCTCTACGATGAAATTGCTGCCGCCGCGAGGAATATCCCACGGCTTGCGGCGCTCTTTTCTGTTGAGGCGCCAACAACGGTTGTCATTTTCGACGGCGCTTCGCTGCGAGAGATTCCCATGCTGCACCATCTTGCTAAAGAGACAGGATTCGAAATTTTCCAGTCGGGATACAGTATTGCCGCACTTCCCAGTGACACACTTTCTTTTGTCGAGCAGCGCATCGTCGGCAAGCGTGTGACGCCTTCAGAATTACCACGCAGACAGGAGTTGAAGGAAATAAGTATTGCCGCGTTTTACTACGATGCCGTTCACCGGTACTTTCCGTTGGCCGGTGAACAGCAAAAGCTTTTGTTGTGGTCACAGTTTCCCGATGGCACTTTTAAAGACATGAGCGCCAGGTTTGCTGATCACTTCGGTGAGATCCGCAAGATGTTCGATACGGCTTGGCAGAAAATCGTCATGGAGATTCCCAAAAGTCATCGCATTATCATCACCAGCGATCACGGATACCTTTTCTTCGGTCAAGGGCTGGAGTCGACCTATTCCAACGATGCGGCGCGTTGGTTGAATCAAGACCGCTTCAAGTTTTTCGGCGAGAGTGAGAATTTGCCGCAGGAAGTCGAGGGATTGCAGGTGTTCGGTGATCGGCGACTTGCCATGCTGCGGGGAAGGATCAAGAACCGGCCGCAAGGACCTTCTGCAAAAAATGCCTATCGGCATGGCGGAATGTCGTTGATGGAAATGCTGACGCCGTGGGTGGA
>JBOHQX010000338.1:0-46280 GCA_050732395.1 bacterium | reverse complement strand
CCGCCCCTTTCATTGAGAACATCCCATGGCGATCAAGAAGCTTATTCTCCATCATGGCAGGCAATTCGGCACGCTTTTGGGCTTGCTGGTTTTATGTATCACGTTATGGATCTTGACGCCCTATTTTTTCACGGTGTCGAATTTGCTCAACGTCATAGAGCAAACTTCGATCAACGCCATCATCGCTGCCGGCATGACGTTCGTCATCATTTCTGCCGGCATCGATTTGTCCGTGGGTTCGATTTTGGCCCTTGCGGGTATTGTTTTGGCGAGCGTGCTGCAAACCGGTGTTCCGGTCCCATTCGCAATACTCGCAGGATTGGGGACCGGCGCGCTGTGCGGCTTGATGAACGGCCTGGCCATCACGGTCGCCAGGCTGCCGCCCTTCATTGCCACGCTAGGCATGATGAGTGTAGCCCGCGGAGCGGCGCTGGTTTACGCGGAAGGGCGGCCGATCTCGGGATTCGATCAGGCCTTTCGTGCAATCGCCACGGGCGAACTTTTGTTCGTGCCCCTGCCGGTAATCGTTATGGTGGTTGTTTATCTCACCGCGAGCTTTGTGCTGACCCGCACGAAGTCCGGAAGATACGTTTACGCCATCGGCGGCAACGAAGAAGCAACAAAGCTGTCCGGCGTGAATGTGCGTTTTCACAAAGCCATGGTCTATGCGCTTTCGGGCGTCACGAGCGGCATTGCCGCAATCATTCTCACCGCCCGCCTGAACTCCGCGCAACCCATCGCCGGCATCATGTATGAGCTGGACGCCATTGCCGCTACGGTGATCGGTGGCACCAGCTTGATGGGTGGCGAAGGCAGCTTGCTGGGCACGCTCATCGGAGCACTGATCATGGGCGTGCTGCGCAACGGCTTGAATCTGCTCGGCGTTTCTGCGTTCCTGCAACAAATTATCATTGGCGCGGTGATCATCGTCGCCGTGCTGGTGGACACGGCTCTGAAGTCGTCCAAGGAATAGCAACCCACTCACACTACTGATTGGAATCCAGATGAAAAAACTTGCTCTTTTCTCCTTTCTTTCTGCTCTTTTCTTCTCCTACGCTTGCAATCGCGGGCAAGAGCAAGGCGCAAGCCAAGACCCGCGGGTGGCCATGGTTTTCAAAACCTTGAACAACCCCTTCTTTATTGATATGCAAAAAGGGGCGGAGGGAGCGGCGCAAGCGCTAGGCGTAAGCTTGACGGTACAGGCGGCCGAGCGCGAGCTTGACGTCGAAAAGCAAATGCAAATCATCGAGAATTTGATTCAAACCAGAGTCGACGCTATTTGTGTCACACCCAGCGGCTCGCGCGAAATCATCCCCGCCATTGCCAAGGCCAACGCCGCCGGCATTCCCGTAATCATTGTCGATACGCGTTTGGATGCGAACGCCGCCCGGGAGGCGGCGATTAGCTACGCCACTTTTATCGGTTCGGACAATTATGAAGGCGGCCGCGTGGCCGGGCGGCAGATGGTAGAGCTCATGCAGGGCAGGGCAAAAGTGGCGATTCTCGAAGGCATTCCCGGACATGAAACCGGGGATGCGCGCTTGCGCGGTTTTCGCGATGCGATCAAGGACTCGCCCGGCATTCAAGTCGTAGCCTCGCAACCGGCGAATTGGGAACGCGATCAAGGCTTTGCGATCTGCCAGAATTTGCTGCAAGCGCATTCCGGCCTCGACGCAATATTCGCATGCAACGATATGATGGCGCTCGGTGCGATGGAAGCCGTGGCCGCCGCGGGCAAAACCGGCGAGATCAAAATCATCGGTTTCGATGCAATTGCCGATGCGCGCCAGGCCATAGCCGCTGGCACACTCGCGGCCTCGGTAGCTCAGTTTCCGTCTGAAATGGGCCGCCTGGCAGTCGAAAATGCGGTCAAGGCGATCCGCGGGGAAAGGCTGCCGGAGTATGTGCCGGTTAAAATCGAATTGATCAAAAAAGAGAACGTCGCCTTGGAGGCCCGGGATTGACGGCCATGCCCGCAAAGCAATCGTGCAAAATCAGCCTTGGCCTGATCGGACTGGGGCGCCTGGGTAAGGTCTATGCGCGCGTCTTGGCAGCGTTCTTTCCGCAGGCGCGTGTGGTGGCGGTGGCGGACACCATCGCCGAGGTTGCGGAACAAATCGCCGCGGCTTATGAAGTACCACGCTGGTACGCCGATTCGAACGCTTTGTTGGAAGACGGTGAAGTCGACGCCGTTGTCATTGTAACGCCCACGCACACGCACAAAGATCTGGTCATTGCGGCGGCCCAGCGCCAAAAGGCGATCTTTTGTGAAAAGCCGCTATCCTTGTCGCTGGCTGAGTGCGAGCAGATGAAGCAGGTGTTGTCGCACACCGGCGTGTACTTTCAGATGGGCTTTATGCGCCGGTTCGATCGCGGCTACGTCGCTGCCCGGGAAAAGATCACGCAAGGCGCCATTGGCACACCGGTCATGTTCCGCGCCACCAGCCGCGATCCCTTTCTCCCCAGCCTGGCGTACGCCGATCCTAAAAGCAGCGGCGGGCTTATGCTCGACATGGGAATTCACGATCTGGATTTGGCGCGCTGGTTCGTCGGCGAGATCAAGGCTGTCTATGCCATTGGCGGAGTGCTGGCTTATCCGGAAATGAAAACTATCGGCGATATCGACAATGCCGTCATCAGTTTGGTTTTTGAAGATGGCCAGCTCGGGGTGATCGATCTCAGCCGCAACGGTGTGTATGGTTACGATATCGCCACTGAAATCCTCGGCACCAACGGCAGTTTGCGCATCGGTTATCTCCAGGAGACGCCGGTGCTGGTGATGACCAGGAACTGTATTGCGCATGATACCGTGCCGTACTTCATGGAGAGGTTTGCCGGGGCGTATACCACTCAATTGCAGAACTTCGTCGAGAATCTGCTTCACGATCGCAAGCCACCGGTGACCATCGATGACGGTATCGCGGCTTTGCGCGCCGCAGTTGCGGCGACAAAATCTTTTCATGCGAACAAGCCCGTCAACGTGGCCTCTGTGATCAGCGGTGACCCGTAAGACCTCAGCACCTTAATTTTGCAACGAAAAGAGAACCCGAAAGAGCTTTTGAGCCGCAACGAGAAAGATTCTTAAAATCGTGGTTTTCGTTAATCCTGCTGAAAAGCACAAAGCCACCCATTGGTGTGTTTCAGTAAGACAATCGTAACTATTCAGCGAAGCTTCGCCTCAGACCAACAAGTGATTGAAGCAAAAATTCTCCCCAACGGATAAACAGTTCTTTTATCCGTTGGGTTGTTTCTATCCGTTGGGAAAGACTTGCTCTGTTTGTAGAAGTTCTCAGATTTCAATATCTCAGCTCACTGCCCGGGCGCTCTTGCATTTTCCGGAGTTGGAACCGTGCTTTCAAAGGTCAGCTCATTGCTGGGTAGATTTATATCGCCCGGGCAGTAGTTTCTTGTGGGCTGAAGAGTTACAGATTTTGATAGATTTCCACCAGCGGGCGGAGAAAATAGTATGATCCATGATACCGTTTTGCGCAACTATATCAACGGTGAATGGCGTGCACCGGCGACGGGCGAGCATTTTGACGTCATCAATCCTGCGACTGCGGAGCGGTTAGGCCGAGTGTCATTGTCATCCGCCCGCGATGTGGATGAAGCCGCGCGAGCCGCCGCTGCTGCGTTCGCTGAATGGCGGCGCACGCCTGCCACGGAACGCGTGCAATATCTGTTTAGGCTTAAACGATTGCTGGAGGAGAATCTTGCAGAGATCGCGCGCACGATCACGATGGAATGCGGCAAAACCCTCGCCGAGGCCAAAGCAGAGATGCAGCGCGCGATCGAGAATGTCGAAGTGGCCTGCGGCATTCCCACCCTGATGCAGGGTTATAATTCCGAAGATATTGCCAGCGGCATCGACGAGATGATGATCCGGCAGCCGGTCGGCGTGTGCGCCGCGATCACGCCGTTCAACTTTCCGGCCATGATTCCGTTTTGGTTCTTTCCCTACGCTATTGCTTGCGGCAATACTTACCTCATCAAACCTTCCGAAAAAGTGCCGCTCACCATGCAAAAAGTATTCGGCCTGCTCGAGCAATTGCAGTTGCCGTCGGGCGTGCTGAATCTCGTCAACGGCGCGCAAGAGACGGCAGACGCCATTCTCGATCATCCCGCCATTCATGCTATCAGCTTCGTCGGCTCGACGGCAGTGGCGAAATACGTGTACGGCCGCGCCACGGCCAGTGGCAAACGCGCGCAGTGTCAGGGTGGAGCGAAGAATCCGATCATCGTTCTGCCCGACGCCGATCTGCACATGACCACGAACATTGTGGCGGACAGCGCCTTTGGCTGTGCCGGGCAGCGTTGTCTCGCGGCTTCGCTGGCCATCACCGTGGGTGAAAGTCGCCGTAGTTTCTCCGCCGCGATTGCCGAAGTTGCCGCGGCGCGCGTCGTTGGCTATGGCCTAGATGAGGGCGTCGAAATGGGACCGGTAATTTCTGCGGCCAGCAAGGCTCGCATCGAAAGCCTGGTTCAAAAAGGCGCGGAGGAGGGCGCCCGCATCGTCGTGGATGGGCGCGGTGCGCACGTGCGCGACTATGAAAAAGGCAATTTCATTCGCCCGACGATTCTTCAGGACGTGCCATCAGGCAGCGCGATTGCCCGTACCGAGATTTTTGGACCGGTGTTGAGTTTGATGCACGTTGACACGATCGACGAAGCGATCAGCCTGATCAATGGCGGGCAATACGGCAACATGGCTTGCCTCTTTACCGGTAGCGGCGCGGCGGCACGCAAATTTCGGTACGAAACACAAGTGGGCAACCTCGGTATCAATCTCGGCGTGGCCGCGCCCATGGCTTTTTTCCCTTTCAGCGGTTGGAAGGAAAGTTTCTTCGGCGATCTGCATGCACAGGGGCGGCACGGCGTGGAATTTTTCACGCAAACTAAAGTCGTGGTCGAGCGCTGGCCGAAAGAGTGGGCGAGGAAGTTTTGAACCACGAGATGTACAGCAACTAGCTCAGGTTGCGCATAAAGTTTACCACGAAAGATACGAAATACACGAAAAATAAGTCTTAGTGCTTTCAGGTAATATGTCATGCAGGAGGCATCTTTTTCAGCACAAGCACCGTGCTCAATATCTAAAAGATCCCTCCTGGATGACATTGTGATGCTACCGGCTATACCAACTCTGCCAACCGGAGTCGAAAGCTGAACAGTTACTCGTTCTTGCGCTTGATTTTATGGCTATGCCTTTCGTTTGGCAGCCGCGCTGCCCTTTGTGGCAAACGATCCTGGTGAGTTTCGAGCTAGTTGCCCGCAAACTAGAGCTTGCTTAGCAATGACAAAATCTTATATTTCCTGCCGTCTGAGTTGAATATTATAAAGAGCGTATGAATTTAGCGACCTGAGGAATTTCCGTCCGGAGGCTCTTGCGAGTGAAAATATTCCATTTGCTACACAAGCCTTCTACGTTTTGGACCAAAGCTGGTAGCGTCCGAACGGTTTCCTCGTTTGACTAGACTCGCGCTCAACGAGCAATTTGACCTCAACTTTCAAAGGAGCAATTATGGCAGTGGAACGATCTGGAGCCGTGACACTGAAAGGCAATCCGCTAACTTTGGTCGGACCGGAGATCAAGGTCGGCAACCAGGCGCCGGCATTCGCGGTGATGGGAAATGACTGGAAGATGGCTCGCTTTGAGAAGTTCGGCGGCAAACCCACCTTGATTTCATCGATCCTATCGGTCAACACCGGCATTTGCGATGCCGAAATCAAACGCTTCAACGAAGAAGCGGGCAAGCTCGGAGACCGGGCGCAATTTCTCACCATCAGCACCGACCTGCCCTGCTCGCAAGGCATTTGGTGCGGCAACGCGGGCGTGAAGAACGTGAAGACGTATGCCGATCATATGGACACGGATTTCGGAAAGGCCTACGGCGTGCTGGCGAAAGAAATCCGGGCGCTATCGCGCGCGATCTTCGTTGTTGACGGCGGCGGCAAAGTGGCCTACGTCGAATACGTGCCGGAGATCGGCCAGCATCCGAACTATGATGCAGCGCTGGCTGCGATCAAGAAACTTGTAGCATGATCGAATCTCCAGATCTAGCGATGTTAACTCTTCCGTCTTCGTTCGAAAACTTCGCGCTGCCGGGCCTGAAAGACGCCGTGGTGCTGATCACCGGCGGAACCCGCGGCAGCGGTTTGGCGACGGCGCAATTGTTCGCCAAATGCGGTGCGCGTGTCGCGATCAATAGCCGTGATTCTGAAGAGGCCGCCCGAGTTGCCGAAGAGCTGCAAACAAACTATGCTGTGCCTGCTCTGCCATTGATCGCAGATATTTCAGACGCACGCACGGTCGCCGGCATGTTTAGACAATTATCTGCATGGAGCAATGGACGATTGGAAGTTTTGGTGTGCAACGCAGGTTATCACTTGGTCAAGCAGTATTGGCATACGCCGCTTCATGAGATGGGCGAGGTGGAGGTGGAGGAGTGGTTCCGGCGCGTGCGCGCCGTGGATTTGGATGGCGCGCGCCTTTGCAGCCGGGAAGCCTTGCGGCTGATGTTGCCGCAGCGCCGCGGCAACATCATTTTGATCAGCTCGACGCCCGCGTTGGCCGGCTATCGCGGCACGCCGTACACTGAAGCAAAAGCCGCGCTGTTGGGTTTGATGCGCGACCTTAGCCGCGAGTACAGCGCTCACGGCATCCGCGTGAACGCGCTGGCTTTGGGAAATATCGCCAGCGGGTGGTACGAAAATCTTTCAGAGCCACAAAAAGAACAGCTTGCCCGCGAGGCGCCATTGGGCAGATGGGGCTCACCTTTCGAAGTCGCTGGCGCGATTGTGTTTCTGGCCTCCGATCTTGCGGGATATATCACCGGGCATACATTGGTCGTCGATGGGGGCGTTTTGGGGCGATGAGCCGCGATACGGATATACGATCGTGCCGGCATTTGGCAACTCAACGCCGCTGAGAAGTCTTTCTTTCCGCATATTCCCCGCCTTGCAGCCAAAGTACCTGATAGGTTCATAAGATCCCTTCGTGTGCAATCACTAATCGAGCCTCGGTCGAAAGGATCGGGCTTGCTCACCCAATCGTATGAGCAATGAATCACCCCATGGAAGGGGCATTTCCAGGAAAGGGGTGATGTTGCCATTCGCTACCGCTTCTTGCATCTTGCCGCAAGGCCATTCTCCATTCGTCATTCGTCCCGTCCCAATCAGCCGTTCTGCTATGAGAGGTTTTGGAGAGCACCGAGGCATCGCTTTCTGCCAATCATGGAGATTTGATCATAGGCCGGGATGCGCTCTGATCACAAATTGAGAAGGAAATTTTCATGAAAATCCATTTTCATATTCGCCAGAGCTTGCTGGCGCTCGCGATGATGGCGGCTTTGGGCCATACCCATATACCGCCTCGTCGAGTGGCCACTCCCACCCTTGACCCAAACACCTCGCACAGGTTGTTGACCCTGCCTTTACTATTCGAGAAAAACGAGGGGCAAACGTATCCGCAGGTCAGATTTCTGGCACGCGCCTCGGGCGGAGTAACTTACTTTTTCACGGAGGGCGGTGTGACCATGCGACTGTCGAAAGCGCCGCACGGTAGCGCTCAAAGCGCCCCATCGCACCGCCTGGCCTCTCTGAAATCGCATACTCTCAAGGTCAGTTATATAGGGGCCAATCCTCATCCCGTGATGACGGCGGAGGAAAGGGCGCACGCGGTTTCCAATTACTTCGCGGACAACGGTCTGGGCGCATGATACGACCTTCAACAGAAACGGTTTGGGTAATCCCAGCGGCGATGCGTTTGTCGCAAAACTGAATCCCGCCGGCACCAAGCTTTTCTACAGTACTTTTCTGGGCGGCGAGGAGGATGACATTCTTTACGCGATTGCCGTCGACGACAGCGGTGACGCTTACATCACCGGCTACACTACTTCTTCCAATTACCCTACCACGATCGGCGCGTATGACACAGGTTACAATAGCGGCAACAATTACGGCGATGTTTTTGTCACTAAGCTGGAGCTAGTCGACCCGCCACCATCCCCCATTTTCATCAATTCCACCAGCCCGCAACTTGTAGACAATAGCTTTTGGCTTTTCATTAAAGTCGGCGACCAGATCTCGCCGGTATCGAATCTATTCGGTGTCAGCTTCATCTTGAATTACACCAATACGCTTCATGTGGATGTGGTCGAGCCGATGTATGGCAACGTCTCTCCTGGCGATAAAATGGGCGCGCAAGCTGTCATTTACAGGACCACGAACGAGGCCGCCGGCCAGCTACACGTGGGTGTCAGCCGCAAAAGAGGCCAGCCGGGAGTCTCAGGGTACGGCTTTACCGTGGTTAAAGTGCGCATGATTGCCCGCTCGCCCATTCCCAATGGTACCATAGTCAATTTTTCGATTACAGATGTGCAGGCCAATGATCCCGAGGGCGAACCTATCTTCTTGAGCCCGCGCAGCCGCAAGATGAAAATCATCTATGACAATTCACCGGTCGCGGTTTGGCCGGGCGACACCGACAACAGCGGCAAAGTGGATGAAGCCGATGTCTTGCCGCTCGGGTGGTTTTGGGGTGTTACCGGTCTCCAGCCCGCCCGGATGCGTCGATGCAATGGCAGGCGCAGTTTTGCTCCACCTGGACGCCGCGCCAGGTCACGTATGCCGATGCCGGCGGCGACGGGGAAGTGGATCAAAGCGACGTGCTCTCGATTGGCGTCAATTGGAACCAAACACACGCTACTGCGTCCGCGTTGGCTGCCAAAGACGACAGTGAAGAAGTTGAAAGTATGGCAGGCGCGGGCATTCAACCCGAAACCAATGTGGCGGTATTGCAGCCGGGCCAGGAATTTGTCATCAGAATCAAAGTTACGCAAGTGTACGAGCTTTTCGGCCTGGCTTTCAAGCTGCTTTATGATCAGCCCGGGCTGGTACAAATTCTCTCGGTCGAGCCGAATCCTTGGATCGGTACGGATGTGATATTCTTCTCCAACACAGCGGCTGCGGACGGAAGAGTTTCTCTGGGCCTCAGCCGCAAGGCCGGTCAAGGTGGCGTGAATGGCACGGGCGTGGTGGCGCGTGTGAAGGCGAAGATAGCGGCGCAGGCACCGGTAGGCACAACTGTCAGTTTTTCTTTGCAAGACCTGGTTGCGAACAACGCGGCCGGCACCCCGCTGCGTTTGAATCCGCTCGCAACGAGCGTCGCCGTCGATGGCAAGACCGCGGTCGATTCCGATCACGAAGGAGCCGTGCCACTGGCTTATCAGCTCGCACCGAACCATCCCAATCCTTTTAAGGGCAGCACTGCGGTACATTATCAAATCCCGCAAGCCGGATGGGTGACCGTGAAAATCTTCAATGCCAACGGCCAGGAAGTGCGCACCGTGGTGAAAGCATTCCAAGAACCGGGATATTACAGCTTAGGCTGGGATGGCCGCGACGAACATGGACAGTTGACGCCATCCGGGGTTTATATTTATCGACTTCAGGCGGGGTCTTTCGCGCAGAGCTACAAGATGTTGAGACTGCAGTAGAATGAGTAATCATCTATCGTGGCAAAATAAGGAGGAAGCTCAGACGCTTTCTCCTTACTTGCTCGAAATGCCGCCATTGAAATCGATCGCCACCCGCACGACGGCTTCAACCGGCATATTCTTCTTCCGGGCGGGCTTCCACAGCACGCGTGCGACCGCCAACATGGCCTCGGCATCCATGCCGGCATAGCCGGAGCTCTTGCGCACTTTCGTGCCAGTGACCTTGCCGTTTGCATTTATCCGCGCTTCAACTTCGGTCGTTCCCATTTTGTTCTCTTTCCACACTTCTTCCGGTTCTTGCACTGCCGCCTGTATCGCGGCCGTACCCCCAACCGGTTCCGGCTTGACGTCGAGCTGGGAAGTTACCACAACCAGCCTCGGCACGGGCGTTTTTGGGTTTGTCGTTGCTTCCGTTGCGGCTTGCTTTTTTCTTTCTTGCTCGTGGTTCTGGCGGGTACCGGCACAAGAATACAAAATAGCGGTGAGAAGAAAAATCATAAGACATTTCACTTGTGGCCTCCATTCCAAGTAACCAAGTGATTCAATCGATAGTAATATCCTGCATGGCCATTCACAAACGAAATCTCGCCACACGGGAGAAATGGCCGCGGCCCGCCTGGGGCCACGTTTGCGCTTGCAAATCGTGATGGCCGTGGCTACATTTTGAACCAGTATTGTGAATCTGTCCGTCTTACATTCATTGACGCAAAATCTTTAATGGTGCGATTCCTGCTCTGGTCCATTGCGCTGCTTCTGGTCATTGGCGTTTCATTGCGCCTGTTCGAACGTCATCTGGTATTCTTCCCGAGCAAATATCCCAGCGGATTTTGGGAACCCAATCTGCTGGGCTTGCAGGTGCAAGAAGTCTGGCTTACGACCTCCGATGACACCAAAATTCACGCCTGGTTTGTGGCTCAGGATTCCGCGTGCGCCAACGTGGTCATGGCGCATGGCAACGCCGGAAATCTCAGCGACCGGGTGGAATGGCTGGAACTCTTGCATCAGAACGTTCCCGCCAATTTCATGATGTTCGATTATCGCGGTTATGGTCGCAGCGAAGGCACACCCAGCGAAGAGGGCTGCTATCGCGACGCCGAAGCGGCTCATGACTGGCTGCGACAAGAATTTCCTGATCTGCCCATTATCGCGCACGGCCACTCCCTCGGCGGCGCGGTGATGATCGAGCTGGCAAACCGTCGCACCGTACAAGGCTTGATTATCGAATCTTCCTTCACGGACGCGCGGGATATGGCCAGGCTCATGTTCGGGCCGTTGCCGGTTTATTGGCTAACCGGTATGAAGTGGGCCAGCATCGACAAGGTCGCCCGGCTCAAAATGCCAAAGCTATTTATCCATGGTGATCGCGACCGCGTCATTCCTTATGCTCTCGGTCAAAAGCTTTATGCGCACGCCGCCGAGCCGAAGCAATTCGTCACTTTGCGCGACACGGATCACAATGACACCTATCTTGCGGGCGGAGAATTATATTTCCAAACCATAAAGAATTTTGTGCTAGAAAACGCGAGCGCCAAAATCCAGATCTCAAATACGGGTTTAGCCCAATAGGCGCCGGGTAGAATCCTGAAAATTGCACACGGATCAACAACTCACGCGGAAAAACCTGGGAGCAGATCCGTGTGAGTTTTTGAGCCGGAGGTGAATGCTTTGGTTGTTCGGCCCTGAATCTGCCTTAGAAATCATTCGTGCAACCTTCTTCAATTCCTCTTCACCGCGTGCTCTTGGTGGTCGCGGCCGGTATCGCGGCAGTGTCGTTTGCCGCAATTTTTGTGCGCTGGTGTGACGCACCGCCGTTGGCGATTGCGTTCTACCGCCTGCTTTTCGCCTCGATTTTATTCTGGATAACCGGCGGTATGCAGTTTTGGCCGGAGCTCAAAAAACTCATGCGCACGGACTGGATTTTGGGAGGAATTTCCGGATTCGCCCTGGCTCTGCACTTTGCGACGTGGATTACTTCGCTCACATACACCTCCGTCACCAGCTCGGTCGTGTTGGTGTCAACCAGCCCGATCTTTGTCGCGCTTGGCGCCATTTTCATTTTACGCGAACCCGTGCGGCCGCTGCTGTATGCGGGCTTGCTGCTTGCCTTTGCCGGGGCGATGATCATTACCTTTGCCGACACGAAAGGCGGTGAGAATTCGCTCTTCGGCAACGCGCTGGCCGTTGCGGGCGCGCTCTTTGGCGGTGTATATTTTCTCATCGGCCGCCTCATGCGCCGGCGCCTGGCAACCGTTCCTTACGTTACGTTGTGCTATTCCGCTGCCGCCGTTTTCTTGTGGATGGGAACGCAGGTCTTCGCCGTGCCTTTGCGCGGATATACGTTGCCAACCTTCGGCAACTTTTTGCTCCTGGCCTTGGTGCCGCAAATGATCGGGCACACCAGCTTCAATTGGGCGATCAAGTATCTCTCCGCACCCACGATAGCGGTGACATTGTTGGGCGAGCCGGTAGGGGCGAGCATTTTGGCTTTTATTGTTTTCAACGAACAACCAACCTTACAAACTGTCTTTGGCGGCTGCATGATACTCGCAGGCGTGGCGATGGCGATCCTTTCAGAGGGTAAAAAGACATGAAGCGCATCTTGATTGCAGCCAACACGCGCTCGGCACGCGGTCGCGGCGAAGAAATTCTGCGGGAAGCGCAAACGGGGTTGTCGCGAACCGGCGTGCACTGTGAAGTGCTGGTGTCGCAGCATCACGGTCACTTGTTCGAAGGCCTGCCGGTTTTGCTGCGCGAAAAATGGGATGCGATCGCGGCGCTGGGAGGGGATGGTACGCTGTTTCAGGTCGTCAACGCGTGTTTGCGCCAGCCCGATTTCAACACACCGGTTGCCCTCATCCCCGCCGGCACCGGAAATTCTTTCGCACAGGAGTTTCGCGACGGCCGGCTCCGGCCAGATTGGGAAAGGATCTTGACCGGCACGCACACCGCGATTGATGTCCTCCATTGCCGCTTGCGAGAGCCGGTTGAGGCTTACCATAGTGAATATTATTTCTTAAACGTCGTGGGCGCCGGCTTTGTCTCAGAAGTGAATATCACTTCGCAGCGTTACAAGCACCTGGGCATGTTCGCTTACGCCCTGGGTGTATTCTTGACATTGGTCAAGCTGCGGCCGGCGCAGTTGCGAATGGTACTGGATGAACGGATGATCGAACGGGATAGCGTGTTCGTCATGATCTGCAACTCGCGCTATATCGGCGGCAACATGAAAGTCGCGCCGGAGGCTCGCCTCGATGATGGATTGATGGACATCGTCCTGGCCAAAGAAATCTCGCGGATAGGATTGATTCGCGCGTTTCCCTCGGTTTTTGCAGGCCATCATACCGATCATCCCAAAATCGAAATGTTTCGTGGCCGGAAGCTACGCCTGGAATCCGATCCGCCCCAATTGCTCACCCCGGACGGCGAGATCGTGGGCAAAACGCCGATGGAAATCGAGGTACTGCCGCGGCGGTTGCAGTTTATTCTATAATTTGTGTTGCCAATCAGAGTGGAGGATTGATGGATAATTGGATTGTTGGATTACTGGATTAATGGAGTGTTCGTCTGCAACACTCCATCACTCCATCAATCCATCAATCCATCAATCCAATAATCCAATAATCCAGACTGCTCATCTCCCTGCTTGAGTTCGATTGAATCCTATATGATCGACATCGTCTTCCTCGGTACCGGCTCGGCGATGCCGGCGCCGCAGCGGAACCTCTCGGGAGTGGCGCTGCTTCGCCAAGGTGAAATCTTTTTGTTCGATTGCGGCGAAGGTACGCAGATGCAATTCCGGCGCGCAGGTTTGCGGCCGGGGAGGCTGCGCCATATTTTTATCTCTCATTTCCATGGCGATCATTTGTTCGGATTGCCCGGTCTGTTGACGAGCTTACAAATGGCGGGCTTGCACAAGGAGGTGCATCTTTTCGGCCCGCGCGGATTAGATCAATACATTCATTTTCACAGAAGCCTATGCAGCTTCACACTCGAATTTCCATTGCACGTTCACGAAATCGAAGAATGGACTGAGAAAGTTCTCTGGAAAACGCCGGAATATCAAATTGAATGGCAACCGTTGCAGCATCGCATTTTCACGGCAGGATTCACGTTGATCGAAGCTTTGCGACCCGGAAAATTTGATGTGGAACGCGCACATCAAATCGGTGTGCCGGACGGTCCGGAGCGTGGAAAATTGCAAAATGGTGAGCACGTCAAACTTGCAGATGGCCGGATCGTTCATCCCCACCAGGTCTTAGGACCGCCACGGCCGGGAGTTAAGATCGCGTACACCTTAGATACTTCGCCGTGTATTGGTCAGGATAAGCTCGCGCACAATGCCGATGCGTTGATCGCTGATGCGACTTTTCCTTCTGCAGAAAAAGAGTGGGCGCTGCAGACCGGACATTCCACCGCGGCTGACGCAGCGCAGGCGGCAAAAAAGTGCAATGTGCAAAAGCTTTTCTTAACGCATTTTAGTGGCACGCTCAACGAGGCCGATCTGGTCGCTCATGGCGAAGAGGCACGGACAATCTTTCCCAACAGTATTATCGCCACGGACTTATCTCGCTTCACGATTCAGGCCATATCGGCATAGTTTGAAGGATTTCGGATTGAACTATATCTTAAAAGCCCAACAACACCGATTTGACGAGCAGCGATATTCAACTTCGGCGCGCGGCCGGAGGGTGGTGGTGCAGCACAAGAAATTCTCTGAGCATGATAGGCTTTCATACTGAGGAAAGATATTACAGAATTTATAAAATAAAACTGAACATGCGTTCTGGGGAGGATATATACTCAAGGTCTGAAATAGCAGCCACTGGACGATCGTTTGAACTGGACGTTGTAGCACTTGCTTTGATCCCTGTATCGGACAATGTATCATGTACACCATTCAAGCCGTTCTCTTCGACGTGGGCCAAACCATTCTTTCACCCGATTACCCATTTCTCCAAAACATGCTCGCCGAATATGGGGTCAAAACCAATTTCGACCAGCTTGCCAAAGGGGCGGCGCTGGCGCGGGAAAAGTACTTTCGCGGAAATCAGAACGAACCGTGGAAGGAGTTTTTCAGTTTTTGGTTCATGCACGTGGGTGCCCATGTCGAGGATTTGCCCGGCATGCTCAAGCATGTCTATGAGCGTCATCACGCCGTCTATCTCTGGAACTACGTCGAGCCTACCGCGCGGCGAACTTTTGGGGCCCTGCAAGGCAAAGGTCTGCGCCTGGGCATTGTTTCGAATGCCGATGGCAAAGTGCAGTCCATTCTCAACCAACTTCAGCTAGACCAGTTCTTCGCCTGCATTATCGATTCCAAAATCGTCGGCGTGGAAAAGCCCGACCCTGCCATCTTTAGACTGGCCTTGCAAGCGTTGAACATTTCTGCGGAGCACTGCATTTACGTGGGCGATCACTATGACCGCGACGTTATCGGCGCGCGCCAGGCGGGTCTGTTTCCCGTTTTGATCGACCCGTTCGAGGTCGTGCCCGAACGCGACGTGGCGCGCATCAAGACATTGGCTGAGCTCGTCGGGTTGATCGCGCAGCTCTGAAAAGCAAAGGGCAGCAAATTATTGCTGCCCTTCTTGTTTACATTGGGGACCGGTTTCGTTATAAGTGGGTGCTAATTCTCAAGGCCGGCGCTTTTATGCTGACGGATTTTGCTGTTGACCATGCTTTGCGATTGCATTGCCAGAAGGCTCATACAAAGAGATCTTATTTTCTCAAGTTCATGGAAAAACTCTCTTGACGCTTCTTCAGCCGGTACGCTTTCAAAAATGTCCGGTAATTGGACCCCATGACTCATAATAGCATCGGCCTCACTATTGCGAAAGTGCTCCCGCACATACAGGCAGTTTTCAGCATGGTAAAAAAGCCGGACGGCTTCTGCAGCGCTAATAACTCCGCTGGCTAGCGATTGCGCTATGCCCAAATTCAACAGGGCAAAAAATCTCATGCGATCCGCCTGATTGCCAGAAATCTCAGAGAAACGAATGCGAACCTGATTGTTTTGTCTCATGGCATTGGTGCTACGGAATGTATTTGACACCAGCGACCCGACCGGATTCGTGCTCATATATACCAATTTACAACCTGGTTATTTTATCTGCAAGTTTTTTTCCTAGCTTCGGACTCGAACGTTGCGCAAATTCGCTTCATGCGTTTCGTAATAAAACGGGGACAATTCTTGCAGCAATGCAGTGGGTGCGCCATACAACAGACTTTGTAAATAATCAATGTTGTGTTGAATGATTTCTCGCCCACCGACAGCGCCGTGTGAAGGCACGACGGTTTGCACGCGCGGATCATCAACCCATCGCTGCAACTCGGCCAGCCACTCCTGCATTGGGCTATCCGTATTCACCACTGGCAAAGGTGTTTCCACGGTATCGCCGGCTAAAAGCAAGCCCCATTCGGGAATAAATGCCACCAAACAGTCCAATGTGTGACCAGGAAGGTGATGCAATTCCAGCGTGACGCCACCCAAATCAAGCGACAAAAACTCTTGCACCATCTGCGCAGGTGGAATCAGCTCGATTTCATTCCATGCGCCAGGCTCGTCGCTTTGTTTGGCGCGCAAAGTTTGTGGCACGTCGGTTTCGAAACGAAGACGGCAATGCGAATGGCCGATCACGATTTGGCGCTCGCTTAATCCGGCGGTACCCCAGCAATGATCCCAATCCGCATGCGAGTAGACGACGGCATGCCAATGTCCCGCAACGAGCTGAGCCACGGCGGCCATGTCGCGTTGGTGCGAGAGCGTATCCCACACGACGGCACGCTCTGTGCCTATGAGCACCGCACCGCGCACCTCGAATTGAGCCAATTGCAATTCCGTCAGCCACAGGTTAGGGCGAAACGGGACTAGATGAGTCATGTCACAAGGTAGAAGAGATAGGGGCTTTCAAATTCTTCGATCACTGCCTTTTCTTTGGTGCCGCCGGGAGAAGTGGCTTTTTCCGTGACCCAAACTTGTTTCCATTTTCTTGCATGAGTGTCAAAATAAAACCAGCTCTTGCCCTCCGAGCCATCTATAGCGCGCCAGTTTTCGATAATCGCACAGCCTTTCAAAACTTTCTCAATTCTGTTTTCA
This sequence comes from bacterium, assembly GCA_050732395.1. GTDB lineage: Bacteria > Zhuqueibacterota > Zhuqueibacteria > Zhuqueibacterales > Zhuqueibacteraceae > JBIOXB01. The sequence continues at coordinate 29,690 of JBOHQX010000338.1, read as the reverse complement.
CCCGCCTGGTTGCCGTCTTTTGTAAATACGGCCCACTCTCCCAGCCAGAAGTCGAGTTTGTGATCACCGGGTTCATCGTTGCAAGGTGTGATATCACTTTGGGCATGGGCCAGAAATGCGAACGAGAGGAAAAATAAAAGAATGGCGAGATGGCGGCTGTGGTGCAAGATGTTAGCCTTGACTATAAGATTCAAAAAGTTTTATGTTGCCAACGGATTAAGAAACGACCAACGGATTTTATTTTCAAATCCGTTGGTCGCTTTTCCATCCGTTGGGCAGTTTTTTTTGACTCTATTTCTTGTTCCGCGTCCTCTTTCAATTCACTCGGGCGAGCTCGGCCAATTCCGCATCTGCGCGGTGCAAAATCTTTTGCAACGTAGCCTGCGTCTCTTGCGCCTTGACCTGGTCGCCCGCTTGCAGCGCCGCACGTTTCAATCCGGCGAGCGACAGCAAACGATTGGGCGCCCGTTTGAGCGACAGCTCGAATTCCGCTTGTGCTTCTTTATGGCGCCCGAGCGCAAACAGTGTTTCGCCGAGCAATTCATGGGCGGGTTTCACCACTTCGGGAGGGCCGAATTCGAACATCAATCGGTCTTCGGCAGCAGCGGCATCTTTCAGCACTTGCACGGCCTCCATGGTTTTGCCCTGTTTCATTTGCATGAGACCCTTGAGCTCCAGAGCCATGACCTGGACGACCTGCAGGTCAGCAGCGTAAGCAGTCACTGCAGTGGGAACGGCATGGCATTGCATGGTCTCACCGGTTTTTGCAGCTTCTGTTTTTATCATTGCGGGTGGAACCAGCGCTTCAATTTCCCGCAATATTTCCTCCGCTTTTGTCAGCTCTCCCGTTCTTACGGCACACATGCCGCGCACGAACAAGTCGCTGGCTCTCACCTCTTTTTCCAATCCGCTGGTATTCACGTGCAGCCGCGCCACCCCGGAAATCCAGGACTGCGTGTCGATCACATACGCGGCGCGCATGGCCGCCAGATGATAGCGTATTCTGCCGGCTTCGTTTTCGTGGGCATCTTCGGTCGCGATATCCAGCATGGCTTTAGCGTCACGAAAGCGGCCTTGCTGCAGATAGGCATACTCGAGCCAGAGCAGGCTATGATAACCGCGCTCGGTGAGCGGCAAGCTTCTACGTTGGCGGCGAGCTTCTGACGCCGCCCAGGATTCTTCGTTTGAGGCCGCAGCTTCATCCCACATGCCCAGCGCGAAGAAAATGTGCGAAGGCATGTGCAAAGCGTGCGCGGCTGCTGGTGCGATTTTCGCATAGGTCTGCGCCATCGGCAATCCCAGCGGCGCGTGAATGGGATCATCATAGGAATGAATCAAATAGTGCGCCGCGCCGGGATGTTGCGGATTCTTCTGAAAAACTCTTTCAGCAACGGCAGCCGCCTTCATATACGTCGCGAAGTCTCGACCGGCGTGGCACGTGCCGAGCAAGGATAAAGAATAAAAGGCAGCGGCTTCCATGTCGTCAGGGTATCGTTCCGAAAAACGGCGCATGGCGTCGGCATATGCAAAATCCCGCGCTTGTTTGTCGCCTTCGCCGTAGAGAATCTCAACTGCTTTGAGATATTCCTTTTCCCGCGGCGTTGGCGCTTTCGCGAGTCTGGCTTCGGCCGTGGGCGCGAGCCGGAGCAGGACGGCTTTCGCTTCCTCGAGGTTTACCTGCATCCAGATCGGATGATTGTGGGTCATCGCTTCGCCCCAATACGCCATGGCAAAACTCGGATCGAGCGCTTGCGCTTCGCGAAATTCATTCGCTGCATCTTCATATTCGAAGCTGTGCAGCAGCAGAACGCCTTTCATAAAAAGCGCCTGTGCCGCCGGCGCCCCGGAGGTCGGGAACTCGATTTGGCCAAGATTGGAATCTTGCGAAAACAAAATAGCCGGTAAGCACAGAAGGGCAATGATCCGGCCGAGCTTCGGTTTTGCTGTTACGATTCCTGAATTCATTTTGGCCTCCGCGGCTGTTCATGCAGATTCGAGTTTAAAGTTGCCCGTAAGGGCTTCGGTTTTCGGGGCGTCTGAAAATCCGAAGCAGAAAACTCCGAGCAAGATGATCTCATGGCAAAATAATTTCGAATCATCTTGCCAGTAAACGGTTTACCATATTATCGCTTAAGTATATCTCGCGTTGCGATATTGCGTCGCGTAAAACTGATGCAGCAGCAGATCGACGCGGAGCAGGCCTTTCTGCGTCAGTGCCACCTCGTTTTGATTGAATGTGAGCATAGCTGCTTTCTGTAAAGCGGCAAATATGGCGCCGAATTCAACGGTGATGTTGGTGTTGAATTTTTTGCGGAAATAGTCCGTGCTGATCTTCCCCAATTTCAATTGCAGAATCATTTCGCGTACCAGGCGCTCCTGCGGCGTGGTCTTGAAGGCGCGTGTCACCGGTAGTTTCCTGGCCTTGAGCAATGCCAAATATTCGTTCCAGCCCGCTGCGTTTTGAAAATGCACGCCGCCGCAATGTGAAAAGGAAGCGACGCCCGTTCCCAGCATGTCGCAGCCGCGCCACACCGCATCGCGATAGATGAATTTGCTGCGTTTGCTCTTCTTCACCATCGTGTAAGCGCTCGAGATTTCATATCCAGCCGCGGCCAGCTCTTCGAAAGCATACGCCTGCCAATCGCGTTTCAAATCCCAGTCCGCGACTTGAATACCGTTGTGGCCGTGCAGAAATTCCTGTGAATAAACCGTGTTGAACGGCAATTCCATTTGATAAATCGTGACACTGTCGGGGCCCGTGTCGATAGTTTTTTGCACGGTCTCGCGCCAGTTTTCCCAGGTTTCGCCCACCATGCCGGCGATCAAATCGATGTTCAATTGATCGAAAGCCAAGGCACGAATCCAAGGCAGACAGCGAAAGATTTCTTCGGATTGATGGGCGCGGCCGTTTTCCTGCAGGATAAAATCGCTGAAATTTTCGATGCCAAGGCTCAGACGCGTTACCCCGATGGCGCGAATGGCTTCGAGCTTGGTTTCGCTCAGGGTACCCGGCTCGCATTCGAACGTGATTTCCTCAGCGGCGTCCCAGGGTAGAGCTGATTGCAGGCGCTCGACCATCGCGAGCAAATGTTTTGCACTGATATATGAAGGCGTGCCGCCGCCGAAGTACACGAACAGCAAAGGCCGATTCCTGATCGCGGGCACATGACTGTACAATTCCACTTCTTGTGCCAGCGCGCTCAAATAATCTTGAATATCCTGGCTGTTCTTGTCCGTATACACGCGAAAGTAACAAAACTTACAGCGCTTGCGGCAGAACGGAATATGCAAATACAGCCCAAGCGGCGTTCCCGGCTGGGGTGGTGAGTGCAGGGCCGAAAATGCCGCCTCGAGGTGTTGGGCATTCCAGAAAGAATAAGGCGGATAGTTCGAAACGAAAACGCTGCCGATTTCGGTTTCTTTTGTGTCATGTTGCGACGTGGCGGGGTCGGGGAGAATACTCAATGTGCTGCTCATAGTAATAAGCTCACTCTGTGATACAAACTTGCGGAAGCCTGCTTTCTTAGCAAACTTGTCTGAAGCCAACTTTTCTCCCACGGAAACGGAACTGCCACGGAAAAATTTTATTCTCAGTTTCCGTGGGAGTTCCTATTCCGTGAGCGATTTTTCTCGCTTCGGTTTCCTATCGTTATATTTTGCAGTAATGAACAATTCCGTGTGATTCTGTGGCCATGCTTTTCTTTTGGTTTCGGCCACTCAAGGGCCCTTCGGGGCTCCGCCGCGCTATGACCGACCGTGCGTTCTGTGGCTCCGTGTTGTAAAACTTTTGCATTACCGCTCACCGAAGCAATAAATCACGCCATCCAGTGAGCCTATCACCAGCTTGCCGTCGGCAAGGGCCGGGGACGCGACGAAGGCCGAGCCGGATTCGAAGCGCCAAACCACCTTTCCGGATTTGAGATCGAAGGCGAGCAATTCGCCGTTCATGGTCGCTGCAATCACGCGCTCCCCGGCGATCGCGGGAGAGGAATCGATTTTCGTTTTGCCGGCAAAACTCCAAAGCAATTGTCCGCTCTGAGGATCCAGGGCATAAATCATCTTGTCGCGGCCGGCCACCACTACGGCCTGGTCGTTGACCGCGGCCGAGGCAAAAAAGGGAAAATCACGTTGCGGCGGATCATAGCCCCAAACTGTTTCACCGGTGTCGGCGTTCAAACAGAGAATCTTGTTGCCAAACGTTGCCACAAAAGCGCGATTCCCTGAAATCGCCACGCTGGCGGCGACGTAAGCGCCGGCAGAAACACTATGGATTTCCACGCCGTCGCGTATGCGAATGATTCGAATTAAACCGTCGCAGCCGGCAATGATCGCGCGATCGTTCACCACCGCCGGTGTGGCATGGAGATAACCGTCGGTTTCAATCTTCCACAACAAAGCACCGTCGCTGCGGTTCAAACAATACAAGTTGTGATCGTATGAACCGAAAAGCACGCGCTCGCCATAAAAATTGGCGGAAGAAATGACGCCGGCATCGGTTTGAAACCGCCATTTCTGCTTTCCAGTTTCGGCCTCGACCGCATGAAACGCACCGGATTCATCGCCGAAATAGACCACACCCTCGGAAACCGCAGGTGAAGCTTTACTTTCTTCGGCGCCGCGGTATTTCCATTTCAACCGGCCGGAATTCAAATCAATCGCATACAGATGGCTGTCCAGCGAAGCGGCAAAAATTGTCTCATGCCAAATGACCGGCGAGCCTTCGAGGTCTTTGCCGGCTTCGAACGTCCAGAGCAATTCCGGGTTTTCCAGGAATGGACCAGGGCTCACGCCCGTGAGTTGTGCGTCCCCGCGAAAGATCGGCCAGTGCGCATGGCCATGATTTGCAGCAGGATGAAGGCGGTTATTTTGGCCATACAGGATCGTGCTCAATAGCAGGAACGTACAAGCAGCGTGGCGAAATTTCATGACTCAATTGCTTTCCATCTCAGAAAGAGGGCGAACGTGAAGAGCCGTGGGATCGTGCTCGAGATGCAAGTGATACAAACGCGCGCCGACCCAGCGCCATGTGCCGGCGCCGAAGTGTTCGTGGCGCGGCGACACCAAAATCACTTCATGACTTTGCCCCAGATTTGCCATCAAGCTTTTGGTGGAGATCAGCGCGAGCCGCAAACGCACGACCAACCATGAGGCGGCGAAAAAAATCAGGCTCTTTTGTTTCATCTGAAGCTCTCCTTGCCATGCCCGGCAAATTAAGACATCTCCCCGCCGAACGCAAGGAGCAAACTTCACCCGGATCAATATATTTTGATCAAGCGGGAATCGCATGTTGCATCGCGTTCTCTGGCTGAGTATATTGTGGCGTTTAACATTTCAATGTCCCAGTACCGTTTACACGTTGCACCTTACATGTTACACGATACTCTCGTAACGTGTAAGGTGTAACGTGTAAAAATTCATATGATCTGCCATGCCTGAATCGCCTGACCTGGTCTATCTTGAAAAGAAGCTGAATCAGTACCTTCCCGGCCAAACGATTGCTGTCGTCGAAGTGCGTGAGCCAATTGTCATGCGCATGTTGTTGCCCGGAAAGTTTGCGGAAGAACTGCCGGGTTCGACTATTTCGGCCGTACGGCGGCATGGGCCCTTTTTAGTATTCGATTTGTCGGAGGAAAAAGAACTGATCATTCACCTGATGCTCGCCGGCCGTTTGCACTGGGTCCCATATGGGAATACGAAAATTCCTCATGTCTGTGCACTTTCGCTGGCCTGCGAGCCGTCTCATCATTACTTGCATTATACCGATGACAAGAGAATGGGGAAAATTTATTTGGCGCAGAAAGGGCGACATGATCAAATTCCACGCTTCACGGAACAGGGCCCGGATTTGTTGACGCCGGCCTTTACGCTCGACAATTTCAAAGAACAGCTCAAAAAATCGCGCAAGCAAGTGCGCGTGCTCATCATGGATCAAACGATCGTGAGCTGCATCGGAAATGCTTACGCCGACGAAATATTGTTTGTTGCCGGCATTCACCCGAAGACTTTTTGTTATCAATTGATAGACGCTGAAATTGAGAAATTGTTCAACGCCATCGGCGAGGTGATGCGCTGGGGTATGGCGGAAGTCGAACGGGCGCAGCAACCGCTGGAAGTCAAAGTGCGCGATCACATGCGCGTGCGCAATCGTAAAGATCGACCTTGTCCGAACTGCGGCACGAAAATCCGCCGCGCCGGCGTGTTGGGTTTCGATTCTTTCTTTTGTCCCCAATGCCAACCGCATCAACGCAGCCAGTTTATTGACTGGAGAAAGCTGCCGCCGAGCTGAGGCAGGTAGGACAACAATCGCTTGGTTTCTCATCGGTGCCAGAAACCAGCACATTTGCTTAAAAATCAAAAATTTTTCCAACGGTAGCAGAAAGTGCCATGCCCAGGCCGGAAGATTTACAAGTCGTCTCTATCGAGTTGCAAAAGATTCTAAAGCGCTTCGAGAAGAAATTGACCGTCAAGAAGAACGACGCGCACAATTATTATCTAGACGCGGGGTATTCGGAAAAATTCAAAAGAGAGATTTTTTTTGGCGCGGTTCAAATCAAGAAGAATTACGTCAGCTTTTATTTGATGCCCGTGTACATGTTTCCGGATTTGCTGCAGGGCATATCCGCCCGCCTCAAAAAACGCATGCAGGGGAAATCGTGTTTCAATTTTGCTGCTATCGATCAGGAACTTTTCAACGAACTGGCACGGCTCACGCAAAAGGGTTTTGATAGATTCGGGCAGGAAAAATTGCTTTGAACGGTGGCGCTTGGAACATGAGGAGAGAGCGAATGCGTTGCCTATTGGAGACCGGTATCTGCAATATTTTACTTCTGGTGTCGACGTGTTCTTTGGGGCTATTCGGGTGTCGTTCAACTTCACAGCAGGCGGATTTGATTCTGCGCCATGGGGCAATTTACACCGTCGATGGCAATCGCAGTTGGGCGGAAGCCGTCGCCATTGCGAATGGCAGGATCATTTACGTCGGTGACAATGCCGGGGTGGACAAATTCCGAGGTGAGAATACCAAAAGCATCGTTCTGGACGGCAAAATGTTATTGCCCGGCTTCCATGATTCGCACGTGCATCCCGTGAGCGGCGGCATTGAATTGGGCCAGTGCAGCCTCAATGGCCTGACTTCGCCGCAGGCCATCTTGGACAAGGTGCGCGCATACGCCGCGCAACACCCCAATAAGACCTGGATTGTGGGCGGGGGCTGGGATTTACCGGTTTTTCCGAAGGCCAACCCCACCAAGGAAATGTTAGATCAAATCGTTCCGGATCGCCCCGTTTTTTTAACGGCAGCGGACGGGCACTCCGCGTGGGCAAATTCGCGTGCCTTGGCGATTGGCGGTATTACCAAGGCTACCGCCGATCCGCCTGAGGGCCGCATCGAGCGCGATCCGAACAGCGGTGAGCCCACGGGCACGTTGCGCGAAGGTGCCACGGATTTAATCGGCCAGCACGTGCCAGAGTTGACTTTGGAAGATCACGTCAACGGAGCGCGCGCCGGTTTGCAAATGGCCAGCCGTTTTGGCATCACCTCCTTGCAAGAAGCAAGCGCGTACGAAAAAATTCTCGAAGCTTATGCAGAATTGGACCGCCGCGGCGAATTGACGGCCCGCGTGCTGGCGGCACAATACGTCGATCCGAAAAAAGATGAAACACAAATCTCTGAGTTGGCGCAATGGCGCGAAAAATTTCACGGAAAATATCTTCACGCCACCGCGGCTAAGATTTTTGCCGACGGTGTGATCGAATCGCGCACGGCCGCGATGCTGGAGCCTTACCTGGACCGGCCCAACGATCGCGGCATGCCGAATTTGGAGGCGGAGCCCTTCAAGCAACTGGCCGTGGCATTGGATTCGGCAGGTTTTCAGATTCACATCCATGCGATCGGCGACCGCGCCATTCGCATGGCGCTGGATGCTCTGGAAGCAGCGCAGAAAACCAACGGCGCACGCGACGCGCGCCATCACATTGCACACCTCGAATTGATCGATCCGAATGATCTCCCGCGCTTCAAGAAGCTTGGCGCGGTCGCTAATTTTCAGCCGTTATGGGCTTATGCCGATCTTTACATCACCGACCTGACCGAGCCGGCCCTGGGTCCGGAGCGCTCGCGCTGGTTGTATCCGATCGCAAGCGTGGCACAAACCGGAGCGACGATTGCCGCAGGCAGCGATTGGTCGGTGTCATCGATGAACCCGCTGGATGGCATTCAGGTCGCCATCACGCGCCGTGCGTTGGATGATTCGACCGGCCCGGCCTGGCATCCGGAAGAGCTGGTCGATTTGCCCACGATGATTGCCGCATACACGATCAATGGCGCGTATGTGAATCATCAAGAAAAAGAAACCGGCTCGATTGAAGTGGGCAAAGCCGCGGACTTGATCGTGCTGGATCGCAACTTGTTCAAGGTTCCGGCGCATGAAATTCACCGGGCGAAAGTGTTGTGGACGCTGTTGGAAGGTAAAGAGGTTTATCGTGATATGGATTTTAATCAATCTCTTGGCGATTGAAACAATCCTTGGAAATAGCTGAACGTTTTTTGTATTTTAGTTGTGTCTTAAAACGGCTTAGCCCATGATTTGTGATTATGTCTCGGCTTCAAGTAGGCATCTCGACGCAGCCAAATTTTTGTTGCATCACAAGCATTGTGATAATGCTGCTTATATTTCCGGCTATGTTGCTGAATGTGCATTGAAAGTAATTATCGAGATTGCTGGTCGTCCACCTTTTCGTGAACGTCGCCGCTGACAAGAATCCCATGATTCACTTGCTTAAGGAGATTAAGGCTTCTTTGTCTCCATCATGCATTCTGTTGGATTGCCGTGCCGGCCTGCACGATCTCGGCGGTTTGGCCGTTCAACGGCTTTCACATTTAAACGTTGTTTTCGGACTTGATTCGGATCAAAGCTGGCAGGGCTTGCGATTGGTCATTCGACAGATGAGTATGAGCGAACGCTTACCCGATTGTTTGATGATTCAGGCGCTCGAACCCCCGCCGTCAGAAATTCGTGAAAGATCCCGAAATCGCTTTTTGACCGATTCCTATGACGCCTTTCTGGAATATTACTATGAGCATCCTGATGCCGGTTCCAGCCCGGATATAGGCAACACGGATGCACCACATTACCCTTTTCATATGCCATATGAGACTTCACTTGCCGGTTATCGCTCGCTACGTGATGTAGCTGAAATCTTGACGAACGAACATTTACGAGAATTTACAGCATTGCTCGCTCGCCGAGTTGGTAAGGCAATCTAACCGGATTCCGTGAATCATCATGAAAGATCAACCTCGAAATTTGTTACTGGACGACCTTGCGCAAATGGCAAAAGGCGGTATCGCTGAAAGCGCAAACGCGCTCACCAATGAGGAGTTTTTTCGATACCACATGCCCATCCCTGAACATCAACGCATTTTGAGCCGTGAAATATTGTTGGTTTTAGGAGGGCGAGGTGCTGGAAAGAGTCAATTGTTTCAAGCCTTGCGACGGCTTTCCGATCCAGCGCAATTGGCAATTTCTGAGCGCATGTCTCAGCCGGCAAATATGTCGGACGTGCGTATTGATTACATGGTCGGCTTTGAAAAACATGGGACGGCTTTTCCAGCGGCAGAGGATATTAGCGCGGTACTGGGAGGTGATCCTGCGCAAATTTCACGATTGCTGTGGTTAGGGCTTCTGGCGGGTGTGCTGCTTGCATCCAACATGCACCACGATGTTTTTACATCGCAGCTTCCGGGCGAGCTTGTACGCCAGTTGCAAGAGGCCTTGGCCTCTCCGAGCAGATGGCTCGCTGCTTTGAGCAAACACCTTGAAGATCTCAATCGTGCATTGGACCACGTTGAACGAAGGCTTGAAAGTGACAAAGCCTCTTTGGTTGTCACTTATGATGACCTCGACGTGCTCGCCGCGAAACTCACACAGGTGTATCCTTTGGTACGTGAACTTCTGGCGCTTTGGCTGGATCGCTCCCGCCGCTGGAATCGCCTGCGCTGCAAAATTTTTTTACGAACTGATATCTTTAGCGCTGAAGCGCTTTCTTTTGCTGATAGCTCGAAGCTACGTCCGAATTCCTTGACTTTGACTTGGAGCCAGGAAAATCTTTATTGGCTTTTAATCAAGCGCTTGCTTAATGGTGATCAAGCAAAGTTGTGGAAGACGTATTTTGCTTCGTGTGTCAGCGATAGCCCATGGAAAAAAGTTGAGCCTTGGGGTACCGTGCCACGAACAAGTCGAGAGCATCATCAAAAGATCGTCGGCAAAATGATCGGAACCTACATGGGAACCGACCCCAAGCGGGGTGAAACATATAGATGGTTCTTCAATCATTTGCAAGATTCACGCGGCATGATTACGCCGCGCTCCTTTTTGAAGCTTTTTGAAAACGCCGCCGAACGCCAACGCCAGGAAGGGATACAAAGGTTGTGTTCCGATTGCCTTTTATCGCCTTCGCAAATTCAAGGCGCGTTGCAAGGAGTTTCAATCGACCGAATAGCCGAGCTTGCAGATGAAGAGTATCCCTGGGTTAGCGCTTTAAAAAAAACGTTGTCTGGCAATACCGTTCCGATGCCGCGAGAGGAGTTTGCGAGCTTGCTAAAACAAACCCAATGGGAGGGGGCAAGCCGCCCTCGTCATTTCCAACCGGAAGGAATTATCGATGAGTTGTTAGGATTAGGAATAGTACGTGAAACCGACGATAAGCGCATCCATGTTCCGGACATTTATCTGTATGGTTTTGAACTCAAACGCAAGGCGGCCTCAAACGTCCACAGTAAGGCAGTGAGCAGACTCTTGGCTCGAAAACGTAAAAAGTCAAATAAGAAGACAGCACGGCTTTTTTCTGCCAAGTCGAAACGGCCAATCAAGGAATAAAAAACGACCGCTTTCCGACGCGGAGAAATTTGCCCGCCGCGTGGCGCGCTGGCACAACCGCCTCGCGCCGCAATTCCAATCGGAGAAAATAAATGCCCATCAAGGTCACGATCAATAACAATGGCAGCGTCCGCCTCGAAGGCGATTTCGAAATCTTCGATCAAAACGGGAATAAATTCGATTTGGCAGGCCGCACCGTGATTTCGCTCTGCCGCTGCGGGCACAGCAACAACAAGCCGTTTTGCGACGGCTCGCATCGCACTGTGGGATTTCAATCGGAAGTGGTCGCGCGCCGGCTGGAGCCGCCGAAGCCCAAAATCTAAAAGGGGCGCGTAATCATCTCTACTAATGCCTTGGGCTTTTATACTTTCCAACTCTTCCATCTGAAATATCGATGCGAGCCTCCGACATCAAACACGATTGCCGGCATTTCCGCGGCGCGGTGCCGTGCGCGCCGAACAAATTGCGTGGCAAAGTGTGCGATACGTGTGATGAATATAATCCCGTGCGCACGCGTATTTTGCTCATAAAACTGGGTGCGGCGGGTGACGTCATTCGCACCACGCCGTTACTGCAACGCTTCCGCGAGGAGTATCCGGGCGCACACGTGACGTGGCTCACGTTGACGCCCGAGGTTTTGCCCGCGAGCCGGATCGACAAAATCTATAAGTTTGATTTCAAATCGGTCTATACGCTGCGCCAGTTGCCATTTGACCTGGTGGTCAATCTCGATAAAGATCTCGAAGCCTGTGCGTTGCTGGAGGAGATTTCTGCAACGAAAAAGTTCGGCTTCGGCTTGAAAGACGGTCGCCTGTGCGCCGTGAACGAGTTGGCCGAACACAAGCTCCTGACGGGCGCGTTCGACCAGCTTTCCCGGCAGAGTCTCAAAAGCTATTTGGAAGAGATTTTTGAAATCTGCGGCTTTGATTTTCGGGGAGAACCCTATGTCTTGGAAGTGGAGCAGCGCCATCAAAAAATCTGGGAGGAGCTGCATCAAAAAGCGCAAGGCAGAAGCATCATCGGCCTGAACACCGGCTGTGGAGAGCGCTGGCTCACACGTTTATGGCCGGAAGACTACTGGCTGGCGCTCATTCGCATATTGCAACGGCAGAATTACTTTCCATTGTTGCTGGGCGGCCCGGCAGAGGAGGAACGGAACATGCATTACGCGCAGAAATCAGGCGCGTATTATCCCGGTACATATGCTCTGCAGCGATTCATGGCATTGTCGGCGCAATGCCATGTCATCGTAACCGCGGTGACGATGATGATGCATCTCGCCATTGGCTTGCGTATTCCGCTGGTGTTGTTCAATAACATTTTTAATCCGTATGAATTCGAGCTATACGGCCATGGCATCATGTTGCAACCCGAATCCGGCTGTGATTGTTATTTTGGCAATACCTGTACCCGTGCACGCCATTGCATGAGCGATCTTCATGTCGAGACCGTGTTTGCCGCGATTGAGAAACTGGCGCAGCGGTGACATGAGAATCGCCTATCTTTCCACTTTTTATCCCTTCCGCGGCGGTATTGCGCAGTTCAATGCTTCGTTGTTTCGTGAATTTGAAAAACAGCACGAGATTCGCGCGTTCACCTTCAAAAGGCAATATCCCGACGCGCTGTTTCCCGGCGCGACGCAATACGTCACCCCGACCGACGTCGTCGACCGGGTTCCGGCGACGCCGTGCCTGGACTCGATCAATCCGATCTCCTATCTGAAAACGGCCATTGCCATTCAAAAATTCCGGCCAGAGTTGTTGGTCATGAAATTCTGGATGCCGTTTTTTGCGCCGGCGCTGGGAGCCGTCGCCGGACGCGTGCGCAAAAGTGCAGTGCGCACGATTGCTATTCTCGATAATTTGATCCCTCACGAACGGCGGCCGGGCGATCGGGCGTTGATCAAATATTTTTTACACCGCAATGACGGCTTTGTTGCCATGAGCAAAATCGTGGAAGGGGATTTGCTCAGCTTCGATCCGAAAGCCAAATATGTTCTCAAGCCGCATCCGCTTTATGATCATTTCGGCCCGGCGTTGCCAGCGCAAATTGCCAAAGCCCGGCTCGGTTTGCCGGCGGACAAACGCATTCTGCTCTTCTTCGGGTTCATTCGCGACTACAAAGGCCTGGACGATTTGATACGAGCGGCGGCGCATCTTCCCGGTGATTGTCTGCTGGTGATTGCCGGCGAAGCCTACGGCAGCTTTGACAAGTATCAGAGTTTGATTGCAGAAACGGGAACAGCCGGCCGCATTAAGGCTTTTGTGCGATATATCGACGATCGCGAAGTGCCGGATTTTTTTTCCGCCGCCGAGGTTTGCGTTTTGCCGTACAAATCGGCGACACAAAGCGGGATTGTGCAAATCGCTTTCCATTTCAACTTACCGGTGATTGTCACCGACGTTGGCGGGCTGTCGGAGATGGTCGTTGAAGGAGAGACCGGGCTGATCTTGCGAGGGCGCGAGCCGCATGAAGTGGCGGCGCGTGTAAGGGAGTACTTTCAAAATAACATGCGATCCCGAATGTCTCAAAATATTGCGCGGCGGCGGCCACAATATGGCTGGGCGGGATTTGCGCAGGCGATTCTGGATTTGTATCATGATCTCAATGCCGGTCGAAGGGGTTATTTTGCCGAACCTGACTAATCAGCTTTTTGGCAGAAAACACTCTTGTCTTGGAAGGAATTTGTCACTAAATTTTGCCTGTAACTCAGGGCCACAGCGATTTGGGTCACGATAGACTGCAAGAGAGTCATACGCAGAATGCTATTGCAGTGGTTAAGAGGAAGCGGCTTGATACCCTGGGCTTAAGTGCGAGCGCGATAATGTTACTTTAACCGCAAAACTCGCGAAGAACGCAAAGAATGCTTGGAATGAGATTGACTTCGCGGTTCTTGCGTTCCTTTAACGTGATTTGAAGTGAGCTGAATCCAAAATACTGCATGACCACGACAACATTCGCATCATCGACAAACGCTTCGCTTTACCGCTCACGCCTCCCTGCATTCAGGGTGCGCGAGGTACTCGTCTATGGCGACGTGATGCTTGCACCCATGGCCGGTTTTTCGGACCTGCCCTATCGCTTGATCGCGCGCGATTTCGGCTCGGCCATGAGTTACACCGAGTTCGTTTCGACCGATGGCATCCTGCACGGCAATGACAAGACCATGCGCATGCTCGATTTCGATCACGGCGTCGAGCAACCAATGACTTTTCAAGTGTTTGGGAGCGATGAAGGCATCATTGTCGAGGCGTGCAAAAAAATCGAACAGCTCGGGCCGACGATTATTGATCTGAATATGGGCTGCTCCGTGGCCAAAGTCTCCGGCCGGGGTGCGGGCGCCGGCTTATTGAAAGAGCCTGCGAAAATCGGTCGAATCTTCGCCAGGCTTTCCAAAGAATTGTCCGTGCCAGTGACCGGGAAAATTCGCCTTGGCTGGGATTGTCATTGCCGCAACTATCTCGAAGTCGCCAAAATCTTGGAGGACAGTGGCGCCTCGTTGCTGGCCGTGCACGGCCGCACCAAATCCCAGGCGTACGAAGGCACTGCCGATTGGCAGCCGATCGCTGAAATCAAGCAAGCCGTAAAAATTCCAGTGATCGGCAACGGCGACGTAAAATGCGTCGCCGACATCGACCGCATCAAGCAGATCACAGGCTGCGACGGCGTAATGATCGGCCGCGCGGCCATCGGCAATCCTTGGATTTTTTCCCGCAAGGACCGCCATGAAGTTACGTTCGAGGAAAAAGCCGCGCTCATTCGCCGGCATTTGAGCTTGATGCTGGGCTACTATGGCAAAGAATTTGGTCTCGTGTTGTTTAGAAAACACGTGGTCAAATACATAACCGAAGTGCGCGGCGCGGCGGCGTTGCGCGGGAGTTTTCTCACCTGCAGCACCGCGGAAAATTTCATCGCGTTGTTGGAAGAGGCGGAGGCACAACAGCGGCGATTGCTCGCCGCCGGGGGCGAGGTTTTCACCGCGGATTTTGCCGCAGCGCGCGTTCTCGCGTCACAGCGTGTGATAAATCTTTCGTAAAGCGCCTATCGTCAATCGGCAATCGTAAATCTCAAGGAGCAAAGCATGAGCAAAGCAGCCGTCACCTTTTTCACCTTCGCGTTCTTGATGTTTGCCTCACGGTCCGGTCGCCCACAAGATGGAAAACTAAAAATCGCCGTCATCCCCAAAGGCACGACACATTTGTTCTGGAAATCCGTCGAAGCCGGCGTGCGGAAAGCCGAGGGAGAATTGGGCGTCGAGATCATCTGGAAAGGCCCGTTGAAAGAAAATGATCGAGCGCAGCAAATTGCAATTGTCGAGCAATTTGTCACCGAGGGCGTGTCGGGCATCGTGCTCGCGCCGCTGGACGATGCTGCACTCAAGCGTCCGGTCAGCGCCGCTGCCCAGAAGAAGATTCCCGTGGTGATTTTCGACAGCGCCCTCAAGGGCGAGGCCGGCAAGGATTTCGTGAGTTTCGTCGCCACCAACAACCGCAAAGGAGGTACTTTGGGTGGTGAGCAGCTTGCGCAGCTCTTGGGGGGAAAAGGCAAGATCGTCTTGTTGCGTTATCAAATTGGCTCGGCGAGCACGGTTGAGCGCGAAGCCGGTTTTCTCGAAGCCACTGGAAAAAATCCAGACCTGCAGGTGATTGTCGACAACCGCTATGCGGGCGCGACCGCGGGCGAGGCCAAGAACGCCAGCCTGAATATGCTGGACAAAATCAAGGAAGCGAACGGTATCTTCTGCCCGAACGAATCCAGCACCCTGGGAATGCTGCTGGCATTGCGGCAAATGAATTTGGCGGGAAAAATCAAGTTTGTCGGGTTCGATACCTCGCCGCCATTGATCGAGGCACTGCAGAATGGTGAAATCGACGCCCTGGTCGCGCAAGATCCGGCCCGCATGGGCTACGAAGGCGTCAAGACGCTGGTCGAACATATCCAGGGCAAGACGGTAGCGACGATGCTGGACACTGGAGTGCGTCTTGTCACACGTGACAATCTGAATGAACCGGAAATCAAAAAACTGCTCGGCAGCAATTGACCGCGATCGACGAAGCTCGCAGGCAGCGCTGATCGCGTCCGTGGCGCCGGGGAATTTTTGCCAATGGACGGAGCCGGGAAGAAAGCCTGCGCTGAATTCTCAATTGACGACCTCGCCAACGACGGTTAGTCTGTAGTGCAAATCATGAGCAGAGAAGACCCACATGCCCATCCGTCTCAAAAATCTGGTTTGGTATTGCCCAATTATACTGCTCCTGAGCTTTCTGTTTTTTTGCAGTAAGGAAATCGGGCCGGCGGAAACGGCAAGATCGGGGGGAACCTATCGCATCCCGGTGACGGCTGACATTACTTCCTTAGACCCAACCTCCGGGCAACTTCATTCCTGGTCAATTGGCGGTCAAATTTATGAAGGTCTGGTGACGTACTCGAGAGATGAAACCATACTCATTCCCTTGCTGGCAGAGCGTTATACGGTGGATGACCTGGCGTTGACTTTTTATCTCAGAAAGGGCATAACCTTCCATGATGATCCCTGTTTCCCCGATGGCAAGGGGCGGGAATTGACCGCCGCTGATGTGAAATACTCAATCGAAAGGTCTTACGACCCGGTCCGTCTGGGCAAGGGCGTGGACCCGGGATCAGCCACCTTTGTCGGATTCAAAGAGTACTTGCATGGCGAAGCTGCGCACATCGAGGGGCTCAAGGCGTTGGATAAATATACTTTTGTGATTGAATTGGCGCAACCGGACCCTGGCCTGCTCAGCGGCCTTGCCGGTCAGGGCGGCTTTATCCTTCCAAAAGAGGCGGTAGAATTCTATGGTCCGGATTTCAAATGGCATCCGGTCGGGACCGGCCCATTCCGCTTCGCGGAGATCATACCCAACGAAAAACTAATTCTGGTCATGAATGTAAACTATTGGGCTCACGAAGGTAAGCTGCGCTTACCTTATCTTGATGCGGTTGAGTATGTATTATATGCTCCCGATGAGAGCGAAAAAATGTTCCTGGATTTTCAGACCAGAAAGATAGATGAGTGTACCGAGGAGGTCGCGCGTTATTTGACCGATTTGGTGGAATTGGATAGATTGGGTGGCATAACCTTCAAAGGATGGTTAAAAACCGAAGGCGTACAATTGCTTAAGGACAAGCTCTTTCGCAAGCTGAGATATCTCGAGATCACCGAAAAGAACAAAAAAGTGCGGCAAGCCATGTGTTACGCGCTCAATCGAAAACGCATGGTTGAAAATCAAGAGAATATCTTTCAAGTTTATGAGATCGCCAAAGGACCGGTGCCGTCAAGCGCACTCTATTTTAATGAAGCTCTCGAGGGCCAGAATTATGATCCTGACCGCGCCCGTAGATTGTTGCAAGAAGCGGGCTTTCCGAACGGTCAGGGCCTCGCCGAGTACCCCTTTATTTCCTTGCCGAGCCCTGACGCCGATTTCATCGTTGCAGACCTGGAAGCCGTGGGGTTCAAAATTAAAAAAATGGCCCCTTTTCCGGGATGGAGAGATTGGCTTGAGCAGGGGAAACCACTACTGGTGAGAATGATGAGTATCGCGACCTCGCCTGAGGTGTATGATCATTTGTACGGCGTTCCACAAGCGGAGTGTCTTGTCGACACTTTGTATATACGGATTTTCAAGGAGTGTCATAAAAATCAAGAGAACTATAGAAACAAGCACCTGCTGAACCGTTTGGAAGAAATCCTGGTCGAACTCGCGCCGGAGGCATTTCTGTATCATATCGATGGCGAGATTAGATTTTTGCAGAGGGAAGTTCGAGGCCGGCAGCT
The DNA here is from genome assembly GCA_050732395.1 of bacterium. GTDB lineage: Bacteria > Zhuqueibacterota > Zhuqueibacteria > Zhuqueibacterales > Zhuqueibacteraceae > JBIOXB01. The sequence goes on along the minus strand of JBOHQX010000338.1, from coordinate 12,017 downwards.
CGGTAATGCTTGGGGACACAAACTCCACTATGTCTGGTTCGAGCATGAAATCCACAAATAACCCCTCAAAAAGCTATTTCCGCAAATTCTGGCTCGGCTTGAAGATTCGGCACAAGCTGGTGCTGGTCTTTCTCCCGATTTCAGTTTTCACGCTCATTCTCATGGGATCTTTATGGTACAGAAACGCCCTCAGCGCCGTTGAAAAAACGTTGGAGGATCAGGCCGGTGATCTTGCGCGCAGCATCAGTCAGCAGGTGGAAGAATTTTTCCTTGAGCGTCAAGTGGAAATCAACTCGGTGGCGGAATTGCCCTGGATCAAGAGCTTCTTTCTCGAAATAAACGAGAAAAAATCGCCGGCATGGCACGGAAAATATGAACAACTCTTCAAAAAATTGCTGATCCGCTTGGATGGCGGATATTTTCAGATCACGTGTTTCGATCTCCAAAAGCGGGCCCTTGCGAAAGTCCAGCTTACTTCACTATTGCCTTCCGACGAACTGCCGGCGCATTTTGAGACCTCAGTTTTCGATGCGCAGGATATGTTGGAAATACAAGACCTGAATTCTTTGGTCGAGCGAAAAATGTATATCCCCGAAGTCAAGAGCATTCGAGGTGCCAAAACTCTGGTTTTTGAAATTGCCGTGTACAATGCGAAGGCGGGACTGCAGATCGGAGCATTGGCTTTTTGCCTTCCCCTTTCCGAAGTTGCAGGGCGGGTGATAAAGGGCTCCAGCTTGGGTCTTGCCAGTCAAACCCTGGTGGTGGATCGCAAAGCCGACTTGATCTATCACAGTGATCGAAAGAAAACGAATCAAAACTTGCTCGCCGCCATGCCCTGGTTGGGTTCCGCTATTGCACCCATACGAGGCATGCAGCAAGGCACCAAGCGCTACGATGATGGAGAGGAAAAAGCATGGATAATTTCATACGCTCCGGCGCCGAGAATCCAGTGGAATGTGGGTGTAGCCAGCCCGCTTGAGCCTTTTATTCGATCGACAAAACGGGCCGGCTTGACGGGCATCGGCATCACACTGGGGTTTTCGGTTGTGCTCTTGTTGCTCATTCATCTGTTCAGCAGGAATTTTGCGCGCGATCTATCCGAAGTTGCCCAAGGGGCGAGAGCCATTGCAGCCGGCGAGCTCGACCGCCAGATTCCGGTTCGGACCAGCGATGAAATCGGTTGGCTGGCGGAGGATTTTAATCGTATGGCCGCCGACCTCCGGCGGCTCCTGCACGAACGCCGGGCAAATGAAACGCTAATTGCCATTGGACGGTTTTCCGCAGCACTGGCGCACGATCTGCGCAATCCGGTCGAAGGCCTCAAGCTGTTGTCGCTCGAGCTCTGTAAACGGGTTGCTCCCGGCCGGCTCGAGCACGAAATTGCCGACACGATCGCCCAATCTGTCAATAACCTGTCCTCGCTCGTCAACCAATCTCTGGATTTCGCCCGACTCAACCAGCCCTGTTTTTCTGCGACCGATCTCGCAGCGCTCGCCGACGAGGTGCTTAAAGACTTTTGCCTTGACGAAGTGGACTTGAAAAGAACGTATGCCCGCCAGCTTCCCTTGGTCGAGGTCGACGTTGCACAAATCAAACGGGTATTGGCGAATCTGATCCGCAATGCCGTCGAGGCCGGCCTCAGCCAGAAGGAGGCGAAGCGTTGCCAGCTTCATGTGACGCTGCGTGCCTTGGGCGAAAGAGTACGTATCAAGGTTTCAGATAATGGCCCCGGAATCCCGGCGGAAATCCGAGAAAGAATTTTCGAGCCGTTTTTTTCGACCAAGCCCGGCGGTCACGGACTGGGGCTCGCGCTGGTAAAACAGATCATTGCCAACCACAGCGGAACAATCACCTTCAATAGTGTGGCCGGAGAAGGAACAAGATTCGTGGTTGCGTTGCCCATGTCGCAAACCATAATGGCGAAGGGCGCAATTAGCGGTACAACGTTGGTGGCTTAGCCGTCAGATTTGCGCAAAAGACCGAGATTTTTCTGATAGATTGCGAAATCAAAGATAAGTGTTCTCATTTTTTGTGCGGTGTGCAAAGAGTTGCTTTGAAAGCGAATGAGGTTATGGCAAAGATTCTGGTGGTAGACGATGAGATCTCGATCAGAAAGGCATTGGCGCTCGCATTGAGCCGCGACGGCGATACGGTGGTCGACGCCGATTCCAAGGACACGGCGCTCGGGCGGCTGTTCGAGCAAGACTTTGATGTGCTCATCACGGACTTGTTTATTCCGACTGAAAATGAGGGCTTGGAAATCCTGAGAGCCTGCAAAGAACGCCAGCCTGAAGCCATGGCCATCATCATCACCGCTCATGGTTCCCTCGAGCGCGCCGTGGCAGCGGTGAAAGCCGGAGCCGACGACTTTATCGCAAAAGGGTTTACCATGGAGGAGCTTAGGTTCCGGCTCGAGCGTTTGCTCGAGAAAAAGCGGCTGCGGCAAGAGCATCTCCGGCTCGCTGAAGATTACCACCGCTTGCGGCTGGAGGTTGAAGGTCGTTACCGCTTCGAGCAGGTTATCGGCAATAGCAAAGCACATAGTGACTTGCTGGCATTAGTGTCGCGCGTCGCAGAAGACGGCGACACAACGGTCTTATTACAAGGCGAGAGCGGCACCGGCAAGGAACTGGTGGCGCGCGCAATTCATTACAATAGCCGGCGCAAGCAGGAGCCCTTCGTGGTGGTCAACTGCGCCTCCTTGCCGGAACATCTGCTGGAAAGCGAGCTTTTTGGTTATGAGAAAGGCGCTTTCACCGGCGCGCTCAAGGACAAACTCGGAAAGTTTGAGAGTGCTGACCGCGGCACGGTCTTTCTCGACGAGGTTGGCGAAATCACTCCCAAAATGCAGGTGGAATTACTCCGCTTCACGCAAGATCATACCTTTGAGCGCGTGGGCAGTAATCGGATCATCACTGTGGATGTTCGGATCATCGCAGCGACCAATAAGCGCCTGGATGAAGAAGTGGCCAAGGGTCGTTTTCGTGCCGATCTGTTTTACCGGCTCAACGTCACTCCGCTCTCCCTTCCGCCGCTGCGCGAGCGCAAAGAAGACATTGCCTTGCTGGTCAGCCATTTCGTCTATAAGCTTGGCTGCGAAAAAGGTAAAGAAATCCGGTTCTCGCCGGAAGCCCTGGCCAGACTCGAGCGGCACCATTGGCCCGGCAACATACGCGAGCTTGAAAACGTGGTAGAGCGCCTTCTCGTCACCGCACCGCAGACCACTATCCTGCCAGCCGATTTGCCTGCAGAAATCCTGGGCGCCTCAGAGAAGGAGATCATTGACCGGTCAATGTGCCAACGTTCATTACGGGAGGCGTGCGAGGAGTTTGAAAAACTCTTTTTGCTTCGCCATCTGGAAAAGCATCGCTGGAACATCACCGAGGTAGCCCAAGCCCTAGGGGAGCGGCGGGACACCCTCAGCCGCAAAATCAAGCGATACGGTCTCAAAAATAGATGAGTGGATTGGCGGAGTGGGGATTGATGGATTGGTGGATTAATGGATTAATGGATTGATGGATTAATGGATTGATGGATTGATGGATTGATGGAGACGATCGCCCCCAACACTCCAGCTCTCCAGAAATCCACCAATCCATCTCCTCCCCCACGATTTGCGGCTTTTTTCCCCTGACCTCATTACCCTCATATTGACAATCATCTAACCTCCTATCCCCACCGCAGTAGATGGAATTCTTGTGGTTTTTTTTCTCAGTCCTGTTTCCAGCCCACGCCGCTTAGCGTTTGGTTGTGACAGCATATTCTTTTGATTAATAGACAGTTGCAATAATCCAATTTGCGCTAAAATACAAGCCCGGCAAGTGGCATCAAAGTTGAAATTGCAAAATTGGACATGCGTCAAAAGATCGTCTCTATCTTAGGATCCATTTCAAGCGTGCGCAGCAGCACTTCAACAAATGCGGCAGCCTTCGATTGGAGGGGTAAACCACCATGAAGTCCATTCTGGTCGTAGACGATGATTTTTCGATGCGGCGAGGGATGGCGATTATGTTACAGGGCCAAGGGTATGAAGTGGTTGAAGCCAGTGACGGCATGCAAGCCTTGCAACTGCTTAGCCAGAAACCAATCGCTCTGGCCATTGTTGATCTTTTTCTGCCCGGCCGTGATGGCATCGAGGTCGCCGAGGAAATTGGAAGGCGCAGCCCACGCACACAGATTCTACTTCTTACTGCATACGGCGAGCATGAGCGGGCAAAAGTGGCTCAGGAAATCTTTAAAGAGAACTATCTGGAAAAATCGTCTCTAAGCCTGGTCTTATCAAAGAAGGTGCAAGAAATCTTAGATGAGTCATCATAAACCCACTTTTATGAGCCCTTTCTCGCCGCTTTTTCGCGTTTTAGATATATATGGATGGGGTAGAGCGCCTGTTCAATTTGCAGGCGCAAGAGGTGGTCTAATGCCATCGCTTGGCTCACGGGGGGGATGAACCGAGCGATGGCCAATTTAAGATGAATGCGAGACAAACATTGGGTTTGCTCGTCGGGCGCGGCGTTCTAAGCAGCGCAACCGTTTCTTAGTAATGATGCCGCCTCATGATACCGTTGCTGCTGCAAGAGTCCCGCGCCCAATTCTATCTGTATTTTCGCTGTTAGAGAATGACCTTTTTGCGAATCACTAAAACCACATGCAGGCGGCCGTTTCCATGCAGCGTGCGATCGTTCGTCAGCACTCCTGAAAAAGGTTGATAGCGGCGTCGAGCTCACCTTTTTCATGCAGCACAAAGGTAAAGGCCAGTTTGTTCAGCGCGTGTGCGGTGTGGGGATGTTCCTGGCTATTCATATTCGTGAGTATTGCCGGAGCATTGCGAAAGAGACCGCTGCGTTGTCAAGCTGGCCTCTTCCGCAGGCGCCTTTGCTCAAGGCATACGGTTCCAGATTTGTTGCGTCAATGGGCTTGAGCTCGACTGGAGATTTGCGATATCCCAAACACCCTCACGGCATCATTCCCGCCGCCGAGTCTGGTAGAAGTGCCTGATATTCTGCTGCTCTCTCGATCATGCCCCAATTTCTATACAAGTCGATAATGCGGTTTAAAGCGCGCCGGGTTAGTTTGTCCTTCTCTCCTCGTTTGTTCTTGAGTAGGGCATAGCTGCGCGTCAGCAGTGGTTCAGCCTCCTGGTATTTTTGCGTCGCCGCCAAACAAGCTCCCATTACACTTTCCGCGTTGGCAATTAAGTAATGATCTGGAGGCAATGCCTTTTGGAAAATCCCGAGAGCTTCGCGAAGTAGAGGCTTTGCCTCCCCGGGAACGTCAGTTTCAATCAGTAATATGGATAGATTGAGGAGAGAATAGCCGATATCCACGTGTCCGGCCGGTAAAATTTTTCGCCGCAATACCAGAGCCTCGCGATACAGCGGTTCAGCGGAGGCATAGTTGCCCTGAGCGCGCCACAAATTGGCCAGATTGACCATGGTTCTCGGCACCGCGGGGTGCTCATTGCCAAGAAGTTTGCGGCGCATAGACAGAGCGTTGACGTACAGCGACTCGGCCTCGTCATAGCTCTCTTGCTCACAAAGGAGCGCCGCGAGGTTATTCATGCTGTTGGCCACGTGCGGGTGCTCCGCACCGAACAATTTACGGCGCAACCTCAAGGTCTCCCGGTAGAGCGGCTCGGCAGCCGCATAGTCTCCCTGCGCGTACAATAGCGCCGCCAGGTTGTTCATGTTGCTGGCGACCAATGGATCAATGTCTCCCAGGAGCTCGCGACTCATGGCTAGAGAGGCACGATATGCCAATGCCGCGGTGGCATAGTCGCCCTGGGCGTCCTTGACCAAGGCCAGGTTATTTAAGCTTATTGCCAATTCCTTGCCTTTCTCACCTGAAAGTTTGCGATGCATGGCCACAGCCTTGCTCAGCAACGATTCAGCAGTTGCGTAATTGCCCTTTTCATACTGCAACAAACCCAAATCGTTTAAGTTGGTGGCAATATCGGGGTGCTCGTCGCCGAACAGTTTCTCGCGTATCATCAAAGCTTTGCGATACAGTGGCTCAGCCTGCGCGTAGTCACCTTTTTGCCGGAGCAACTCCGCGAAACTGTTCAGACTCTCGGCCACGTCAAGGTGCTCCTCGCCGAGTGTTTCCCGGCGAATCTGGAGGGCAGCCTCCAATAGGGGCGTGGCGCTTGCATAGAGTCCGAGCCTGGTATAGACCTCGCCCATAATGGACATGAGCATGGCCTGGGTCTCGGGCTGATCTTTGAGACTCTCTCTGATTTTTTCGGCGCCTTGGTCGAGAATTTCCCTCGCCGTTACGGCGCTTCCTTTGGCTTCGCTGGGGTCAGATACTTCAAATAGGTGCATCAAAAAAGCGGAGACGCGTTCGGCTTTATCACGTTCGCGCGCGATCTGATCGGACTGCAGTTTCGTGGTGATGGCAAAGGCAATGAAGAAGGCCATGAGTACGGCGCCAATCGCCAACCCGAGTGCGTGTCTTTTGATGAACTTCGAGCTGCGATAGCGCAGGGTGTCCGTATGCGCCAGCACGGGAAAACCCTCAAGATGGCGGCGAATGTCTTCGGAAAACTGTTCGACCGAAGCGTAGCGCCGCCGCGGTTCCTTGCGCAAGGCCATCAATACAATGTTGTCGAGGTCTCCACGGAGGCGCCGGCGCAGTTTTTCAGGGCTGCTGTCGCGGCTCGCGCTCACCGTAGCCGGTGTCAATGCGCTCATGTTTTGGCCGCCCGCCTGGCCGCTCTGCTCCACCCGGCGGACGGCCGTGCTGGGTTTTTCCGGCTGTTGTTCACAAATCACCCGCTCGATCTCTTGGGCTGAAAGATTCGCAAAGCGGTAGGGACGGTGGCCGGTGAGCAGTCTGTAGAGCAACACACCGAGAGCATACACGTCATTGGCAGTGGTGACGGGCTCGCCGCGCACCTGTTCCGGGCTGGCGTATTCCGGAGTCATGAGCCGCATCCCGCTCCAGGTCATGGCCACGGATGGGGAGGGATGCGACGGCTCAAGGAGTTTGGCAATGCCAAAATCGAGCAGCTTGGGCACGCCCTGGGAGGTGACGAGAATATTGCCGGGTTTGAGATCGCGATGTACGATCAGATTTTGGTGGGCGTAGTGCACGCCGGCACAAACCTGGCGAAAAAGTTGCAATCGTGTGATAGTGTTGAGCCGGTGCGTATCGCAGTAAAGCTCCAGGGGCAGACCCTCGATAAACTCCATGACGAAGTAGGGCCGGCCGTCTGCGGTGACACCGCCGTCCAACAGTCGCGCAATATTGTGGTGATCGAGAGTGGCGAGGGTTTGGCGTTCGTGGCGAAAACGTCGCAGAATATCGTCCGTATCCATGCCGCGCTTGATGAGCTTGATTGCGACACGTTTCTGATACTGGCCGTCATCTCGACATGCCTGATAGACCACTCCCATGCCCCCGCGGCCGATCTCATGTAGCAGGCGATAGGGACCAATCAATGTCCCTGAGATCGATTCCACGGGCTCCTCGTCGAACACGGGAGCCATCCATGCACCTACGGGCATTTCAAGGAAGTCCGATGCCTGGTCATGAGAGGAGAGCAGCGATTCTACCTCGGCGCGCAAGGAGGGATCGCCGGCACAGGCGGCATCGAGATAGGCCGGGCGCGTTTCAAAATCGTGCTCGAAAGCAGTTTGAAACACGTCCTTGATTTGTTGCCAGCGTTCCGTGGTCATAATTTGATTATGTGGCAAGCATTTGTTTTATTTCGCGCGAGAGCCAGGCCTTGGCCATAGCCCATTCACGCTTCGTAGTCGCTACCGAGAGGCCTAGATACTCGGCTGTTTCTTCCATCGTCAGGCCTCCAAAAAAGCGCAGCTCCACGATCCGCACCTGTCTTGCGTCAATATCGGCCAGCCGGGTCAAGGCCTCATCGAGCGCCGTGATTTCATCAGAGTGCTCCGCAATTATGCCGCCCGCATCCTCGAGAGGAATCTTTTGTTGACCACCACCGCGCTTGGCGGCCTGGTGTCCTCTGGCATAGTCTACGAGAATACGGCGCATGGCTTGCGCAGCAATACTATAAAAATGAGCGCGATTCTGCCAATGCACATCTCTTTGGTCGACAAGCTTGAAGTAGGCCTCGTGAACCAGATCCGTGGTTTGCAGGGTATGGCCGCTGCGCTCGCGAGCCAGGTAAGCTGAAGCCTGACGTCGCAATTCATCGTAAACGCACTCAAAGAGCCTATCCTTGGCCTCCTTGTCTCCGCTATTCAGCTTTTGCAGTAATTGAGTGATTTCGGCTTGGGCTAACATGATAGCATCTGCAAAACTCCTTTTTTCCAATTTTTGAAAATACCAAACTCTCCATAAAAAGGCAAGACAGGGATTACGGTCGTGCGAGCCGAAGTGGCGCCGGTAGTTAGAGACCACCGGCTGTAGACGGTGCCTTCGCGGTTGAATCCTAGGAAGATTTGACTAATGTGTTTTTTATGCGTACCATCGGCACCATATGAACGGACAACGGGTTTCGCAGCTACGGTTACGGATGGAGGGCATTCAGAAGCGTTTCGGCGCCACACTCGCGCTCGATCGCGTCGATCTGACCGTTGGAGCCGGAGAAGTTCTTGCACTGGTCGGCGAAAACGGTGCAGGCAAAAGCACGCTCATGAAAGTGCTTTCCGGTGCACATCAGCCCGATGCCGGCCAGATGTGGCTGGACGGACGGGCCTACCGTCCGCGCGACCCGCACGAGGCGCGCGTGGCCGGAGTCGCCATGATCTACCAGGAACTGTCGCTGGCACCCCACCTGTCGGTCGCAGAAAACATCATGCTCGGCATGGAGCCAGTGCGGCGCGGTTTCATTCGCCGTGGTGAGTTGCGGCGCCGCGCATGGGATGCGCTCGTGCAACTCGGTCATCCCGACCTTCCGCTAGAGACGCGCATTGAGCAGTTACCGCTGGCCGCGCGCCAGCTCGTAGAAATTGCACGGGCGATCGCTGTTGGTTGTCGTTTACTGGTGCTCGATGAACCCACCAGTAGCCTGGCCACGGAAGACATCCTGCGCCTTTTCGCCTTGGTGCGCCGCTTGAAACAACAAGGCCACGCAATCATTTTCATCTCCCATGTTCTGGAGGAGGTAAAAGAAATCTCCGACAGTTTCCTCGTGCTGCGCGATGGCCAGAGCGTTGGTGAGGGCGCGACCGCGGACATGCCAACGCCGGAGATCATTGCGCTCATGGTTGGCCGCGAGGTACGGGAGCTTTATCCACGCTCACCGCGCGCCACGGGTGAAGCCGTGCTGGAGATCAAGAATGTGGCTGGTGTCTTGAAGCCCACTTCGGCGTCACTGACGCTCCATCGCGGCGAGGTGCTCGGCATTGCGGGCCTCGTTGGCGCCGGGCGGACGGAGTTTGTGCGCGCCGTGTTCGGGCTCGATCCCGTTCGCCGTGGCGAGATCAGGCTCGGCGTTCATGCCGGACCGGCCTCGCCGGCGCAGCGTTGGCGCCAGGGCATGGGCATGGTCAGTGAGGATCGAAAAACCGAAGGCTTGGCGCTGTCGCTATCCCTCGCTGACAACATTACGCTGTCGCGACTGCGCGGCTTTGGCCCGGCGAGCCTGGTACTGCCCCGGCGCCAGCATGCCGCTGCCGGCAATTGGATTGAGCGTATGCACATCAAGTGTCGTAATGCCCGCCAAAGCGTTGACTGCCTCTCAGGTGGCAACCAGCAGAAGGTTGCCATTGCGCGGCTCTTACAGCATGAGGTGGACGTGCTGCTTTTGGATGAGCCCACGCGCGGCATTGATGTCGGCTCGAAAGCGGAGATTTATCGCCTGATCGATGAATTGGCGAGGCAGGGCAAAGCCATTTTGATGGTCAGCAGCTACTTGCCCGAGCTGCTGGGCGTATGCGACCGTGTAGCCGTGATGTGCCGCGGCCGCTTGCACTCCGCCCGCCGGATCGAAGAAATCGACGAACGCCAAATCATGCTAGAGGCAACCGGGACCTCATGAGAGACTGGCTCAGAAAGCTCGGACCAATGTTCGGGCTGATTCTCGTTTTCACCATGTTTGCGGTGTTGCGTCCCAATACCTTCTTGACTGTGGACAATTTGCAGATCATGATGCTGCAAACCGCCGTGGTCGGTACCGCGGCGCTCGGCATGACGATGGTGATTGTCAGTGGGGGTATCGATTTGTCCGTCGGCTCCGCCATCGCCCTCAGCGTGGTGACGGTCGGGCTCTTGCTGGATAAAGGCATTTCACCTGCAATGGCGGCATTGGGTGGCGTGCTGATGGGCACCGGTTGCGGCGCGATCATTGGTTTGCTCATCACCCGCTTGCGGCTGGCGCCTTTCATCGTGACCCTCGGCATGTTGGGCATACTGCGCGGCGCGGCCAAAGGGCTGGTCAACGAAACACCGGTCTATCCGCCGGGCACGTGGTTGAACACGTTACTCACCAAATTGCCGGAAGAACAACAATGGCAACTCCTGCCTTCCGGCGTGTGGATGATGCTTATTCTGGCGTCTCTCGTCGCCGGCATACTGGGTTACACAAGGCTCGGGCGCCACATTTTCGCCATCGGCTCGAACGAGCAGACGGCGCGACTCTGTGGCGTGCCCGTGAATCGAACCAAGACCATCGTGTACATGCTGAGCTCGACGTTTGCCGCCTTTGCCGGCATCCTGCAATTTTCCTATTTGACCATGGGCGATCCGACGACTGCGGAGGGCAAAGAGCTGGACACCATCGCCGCCGTGGTTATTGGCGGAGGAAGCTTATCCGGTGGGGAAGGCTCGGTGCTCGGCAGCCTGGTCGGTGCATTGATCATGACGGTCATCGATAATGGTTGCACCAAATTGGAGCTGCCAAACTGGGTCCAACAAATCGTCACCGGTCTCATCATCGTCACCGCCGTTGCGTTGGATCGCCTGCGGCATCGAAGATCAGGTTCGTGAAGGATCGAAGTCTTGAATCCGCCGAAAATGTTTCTACTTTCTGTTATGCTCCTTGTATGAACAAAAAAGTGACCATAAAAGATCTCGCGCGGTTGGCCAAAGTGACCCCCGCTACAGTATCCATGGTGCTCAATGGCAAGACCAACATCGGCGCGACGACGCGCGAGCGGGTGCTGAAGCTCGCCGAGAAATACCATTATGTGCCCAACGTCTCGGCGCGGGGCCTGGTCAAATCACGAACGAACTCGATCGGCATCATCATGCCCGATCTGGTCGAACCCTTCAATGCTGCGACCTTGCGTGCGATCTCCAATAGTGTGATTCCGATCGGCTATCATCTGGTGCTCTACGATGTTTTTGCCAAACCAGACTGGGAAGATGCGCTCTATCGCCGCATCAGCTGGGAAGGTCGAGTCGACGGCATCATCCACAAGGCGCTGGAAATGTCGGAGACCGACCTCAAGCGTTTCGAAGCCCTGCGCGTGCCAATGGTGGTTTTGGAGAATGAACTGAGCTGGGTTGATTGCGTTGCCGTTGACAACGAAGAAGGATCATATAGCGCCACGCAATATTTGATCAATCAAGGCCATCAGAAAATCGGCGTGGTGGGCTGCAATTTAGCGGGCAAGATAATCGAGACGCGCGTGGAGGGAGTGAAAAAAGCGCTCACGGCCTCGGGGCTAAAATTTGAGCCGCAGCATTACTTCCGAACCAAATCGTTCGCCGCGCAAGAGGGTATGGTCGCCGCGGATTATTTTCATAGCCTGTCGAACAAACCCACTGCAATTTTCGTCATTGCGGGCGACTATGTCGCCTGCGGTTTGTTGGCGCGTATTCGCAAGCTTGCGTATGAAGTCCCGGGCGATTTCGCCTTGATCGGCTTTGATGGTCTGGAGCTGGCCTCCTATTTGCAACCGCCGCTGACGACGGTCAGGCAACCCATCGAAAAAATGTCCGAGGCGGCCATCGACATACTCTTGCAGCGCATCGCGAATCAGGAAAAAGCTTACGAAATTCGACGTTTTAAAACCGAGCTTATCATTCGGGAATCGGCTTAGACTGCCGCGTGGGCCGTTTTTTTTGACAGGATTGACAAGATTTACAGGATGGAGATC
>JBOHQX010000337.1:0-40545 GCA_050732395.1 bacterium | reverse complement strand
GCCGACATATTCATCGATGCCAATCACGACGACAAAATGGATGATTTGGACCGGGACGGCGACGTCGATCTCGATGACGTGAAAGTCTTATATGATTTGATCGATCGCCTGTCGGAGCGGGAGGAATTTCAGCCTTTTACCGGCGGCCTGGGATTGTACAAAAAGACAACGGCGCACAACGGCTTCGTGCATATTGACACGCGCGGCGCAAAAGCGCGATGGTGAGGTTTGCCTGGAATGCATAACGACTTGCGATTGGCGATTTGCGATTGACGATTTACGATTCTGACTAGCCTTTCGCAAATCGTCAATCGCAAATCGATAATCGTAATTCAAGAAAGCGAACGAGCACATGGAAAACGTCGATCCCAAACAAATCATGGGCTTTCTGGAAGCACTTGGCGGCATGGGCATCGCGGGCACAATTATCATCGGTTTTTTAGCCGGTGCCGCGGCCAAGCTCATCATGCCGGGCAAAGACCCTGGCGGGCTGATTCTCACGACGGTGCTGGGCATTGGCGGCGCGAGCCTGGGAACGTATCTCGGCCAACGCTTTGACGTTGCCATTCCCGGCGAAGCTTCGGGATTCATTACCGCCGTGATGGGCGCCTTTTTAATTCTCCTGGCTTATCGCGTGGTGTTCAGGAGGGCGGGCTGACACGAAAGGACTGCTGCGGAAGCCGGCAATTAAGCGCTTTGCAGCAGTCTGTTAGGCGCGCCTTTGCGACGTTTTATTTGAGGGCAATTCGTCTGGGCGTTTGAAGCCGCGTTCATCCGGTATAGAGGCTTGCAGCGGCTAGGCGATCAAATATGAGAAAACAGGAAAGGACATAGAGACTATGAAACCGGCGTCCTCTTCATGGCGATCGGAGCTTTTGCGATCCTTCAAACATATTCTGGGCGCGGGCACGATGGCCGCCATGCTTTCCGGCTGCGCCTCCTCCTCCAACCTGGTCAACATGTGGCGCGATCCGGCCTTCAAATCAGACCCGATGCGGGAGGTGCTGGTCATTGCCATCAAGAAGGACGCCACCAATCGCCGCCTGTGGGAAGACGGTTTGGTTGCGGAGCTTGGCCGGTACGGGGTCAACACCACGCCTTCGTACCGGCCGTTTCCCAATGCCGTGCCCGATACCGCACAAGTTGTCGAGGCCGTGCGCCGGGATGGGTATGACGGTGTGCTTGTCGCGCGCAGACTGGACACGGAAACATACACGAATTACGTGCCCGGTTACACGACTGCCGAACCGATCACGCGTTACAACCCATGGACGAACACCTACTACACTTACTATCGGCAAGTGTATCATGCCGGCTATACCGATGTGGGCAAAGTGGCGCGGCATGAAGTCAACGTGTGGACGACAAGAGAAGGTGGCCGGCTGGTTTGGGCCGGCACCAGCGAAATCTTGGATCCCAGCACGGCACAAGCGGTGCGCAATGAGATTGCCAGAATGCTGCCTGGAAAAACAATCACGAGCTGAAGGGTCATCCACAAGCACTTTTTTTAAGAGAAATGTCCGATCGAATATTTGCCGCTCTTGTTTGGTTTGCGCTAGCCTCCCGAGCTCTCGCGCAAACCCAGGAAACGCAGCTCAAGCCGGTGATCAGTGAAGATCGCATGCAGCTTTCTTACCGCGAGAAAGTACTGTTAGACGGCGCGACGGATGGTATGATGTCCATCCACAGCTTGCGCTACGCTCCTGAGGGCGAGCACTTTCTCGTCATCGGCTGCGGCTTTGAGTGCAACGACAATGTTGGGTTTTTGTTCAAGGCTGAGGGCAGCGGCAAGCGCAGATTTACCGAGCGCTGGGATTATATTCTGCAGGATAAGGCAGAGTGGTCCGCGGACGGGCAAAAGATCTTTTATTATCGCATCAACTCCTCCGGTGCGGAGCCACCTGCCGCTGCGCCTGTTCCCGGCTGGATCGAATTCGACGTCAAGACCGGTCGTAAATCACCGGCCGCCAGTCGCCGCTTGAAAACAACGGCAACCTACGCAGTCTTTCGCGTGGGCGGCGCCGATGTTCTCAAAGTGCGCATTGCACCGGGAACGAAATCAGCAGAAGTGGGAGCCGTTCCGCACGATGCCACGGGCCTTAAAGTAACCGGCCCGGGCAAATCCGTTGGCCGGGATACCTGGGTGCCGGTGCGCTACCAAGACGTTGCCGGCTGGGTCAATCAAAGTTATCTATATGAGGAAGCGCCGGCGGCAGAGGAACACTTGATCAAAGGCACTGTGACTTATCGTGAGCGGGTCGCGCTTTTGCCAGGCGCAATCTTGAAGGTCAGTTTGGTCGACGTGTCTCGCGCCGACGCACCCGCGGTGGTGATCAGTACCAAAACTATCACACCCCAAGGCAGCGTGCCGATTGCTTTCGAGCTGAGCTACAATCCCGCGCGGATCGAGGCGCGCCATACCTATGCGGTGCAGGCGCTGCTCGAATCCGGCGGCAAGCTGTGGATGCATGCGCAACAATACCGCGTGCTGGCACCCGATTCGCCGGCGACGGTCGAAATTTCATTGCAAGCAGTCAAGTGAGCATGCGCTCTTCATTTGTAAGGAAGCACTTTGCTCCGGCAAGATCCGTACGCGCGATTATGCACTGAAAACCTCAATGGCAAAAACGTCGTGGCATGACCTCTTGTCGCTGTTATTGCTTGCTGCTTGTTCCAGCACGCCGCGCGGTGATATTCGTTTTTCCATCCAGCCTAAACGAGATGATGCGCGACTCTCAGTGACGGCGCAGGGCGAAAGCGCCCTCATTGACATTTTCAGCGCCAGCGGCATCGGCGGCGCCGATCTTGAGATCACCTCCCCCGACCTGCCTCGACAAATCCTCTTGCGCTTTCATTTGCGAGGCTTGGAGGAGCTTCGTTTCGTCTACCACGACGCCGTAATCACGGCATCCTTATCCAGCACCAAGGAACACCAAATTCACCAGAGTCTCAACAAGGTCGGCGCGACTTCCACCGCCGCCCGTGCACTTGCGTCCGGCGATCCACAATGGCTGAAGATACGCATCGTGCCGCA
Source organism: bacterium (assembly GCA_050732395.1). GTDB lineage: Bacteria > Zhuqueibacterota > Zhuqueibacteria > Zhuqueibacterales > Zhuqueibacteraceae > JBIOXB01. The sequence goes on along the minus strand of JBOHQX010000337.1, from coordinate 37,511 downwards.
AGCAGGTGCGCCGGCCGTGTTGCCGCTGCAACAGGGCTATATCGAAGTCGAGGCGCCGCAGAGCTTCATTACGGGCGCCCATCGCCGTATGACGATTCATTGGATTGATTTTTATCGCTGATAATATATGATCATTTTGCCATTCAATCATCTTGCCATTGACTCAACACTGTTAAGTTGGACTTTCATTCACAAATCACCCTTCGAATACCAAATTCGTGTATGAGTAAACAGAGTCTATTAAAATCCTCCATGCTACCGGACCGCCGACCAAAGGCCAGAGCAGCGTTCCTGCTGGCGGTAATGCTGGTGTTGGCGGGAATTGCTGGTTGGCTGGTTTATTCGCAACGCCAAGCCGCAACGATGCCGGCTGGAAAAGCTTCCTTGAATGCGGCTTCAACGGAAACCGTGCCGAACCCAGATCCACCGCCGGGCAAAGCGCCTGCGGGCATGGTGTGGATTCCAGGCGGTGAATTCTTCATGGGCGCCGAAGACCCGCGCGCGCACATGCACGGAGGCCCGGATGCCATGGGCGACGCCCGGCCCATTCACCGCGTTTACATCGATGGTTTTTGGCTGGACCAAACCGAGGTGACCAACGAGCAATTCGAGCGTTTCGTGCGCGCGACCGGCTATGTCACCGTGGCCGAGCGCACGCCACGGCCGGAAGATTTTCCCGGGGCGCCTCCGGAAAATTTGGTGCCGGGTGCCGTCGTCTTTGCACCGCCGGATCATGCCGTGCAGCTGAACGATCATTACCAGTGGTGGAGCTACGTAAAAGGCGCGAGTTGGCGGCATCCGCTCGGACCAGGCAGCGACTTGAAAGGCCGCGGGGATTATCCCGTGGTGCAGGTGGCATATGAAGACGCGGCGGCTTATGCGAGCTGGGCCGGCAAACGGCTGCCCACCGAGGCGGAGTGGGAGTTCGCCGCACGCGGCGGGCTTTCCCGGAAAATTTATGCATGGGGAGATGAGCTGAATCCTGGCGGAAAATGGATGGCGAATACCTTTCAGGGCCAGTTCCCCACGCAAGACCAGGCGAAGGATACATTTCACGGCCTCGCCCCGGTCGCGCAATTCCCGGCCAATGGCTACGGCCTTTATGACATGGCTGGCAACGTGTGGGAATGGTGCAGCGACTGGTACCGTCCCGATTACTTCGAGCAACTGGCTGCCGCCGGCGGCGTGGCGCACAATCCACCGGGGCCGGACACGCCGTTCGATCCGAGCGAGCCCATGGAGAAGAAGCGCGTGCATCGCGGCGGCTCGTTTCTGTGCACGGAGCAATATTGCACGCGTTACATGGTCGGCACGCGCGGCAAGGGCGAAACCAACACCGGGACAAATCACGTCGGGTTTCGCTGCGTGATGGCACCGGCAGTACGTTAGGCGCTTGAGCAATCAAACTTAGAATAAAATTCTGAAAGTTTTGCTCATATGTTAACCCATTTTTCAACACAGAGACACAGCGCAGCGTAGCCGCAACCAAAAGAAAAGCGTAGCCACAGAATCACACTGAAACACACTGAATTGTCAAACGCAAAAAAGGAGTTATTGCTCTTTTCTTTCCGAGTGTTTCTGTGTGATTCAGTGGCTAAAAACTTTGCAAAAAAAACGAAGCTTTGCAGTTTTGTATCACAGAGAACACGGAGTTTCACGGTGAATTTTTAAGAACTCCTTGTAATAAAAGTCACTCTGTGGCTCTACGTACGCTCTGTGACTCTGTGTTGAAAAACTTTTGCATTTTTGTGCTGCCCGAAGGGCTTTAGTTATCAACCCGCAAGGGGCTTTTCGCCCGATTGCAAACTGGTGCAGGCGATGGGTCAGTTAGATTTGGAATGAGATTTGAAAGTTTACGCAGCGAGCAACAACCCTCATCCCTCAAGGGCGGGCGAAAGCTGCAAGGAATTGCAAGAAAAATCTCTGCGCAATCTCTGCGTATGCTTTGCGTGAGAAATGACTAAAGACGCTAAAAGTTTGATATCATTCATGGAGGAGAACCGTGCCCAAGAATCATGCCCAAAAAAACCAGAGCACCAGCACGCCTGCAATCGAGGGCGTGCAGGGCGTCGAAATCAAAGTGACGATCAGGCCGGATCAGGAGTTGCAGGGCCTGCGGGCGTTGAGGCTCGATGAGGACTCGGCAGAGGTTCGCATGATCTATTTCTACGATACGGCGAAGCTCGATTTGTACAACGCCGGCGTCGTGTTGCGCGCGCGTCTGGTGAAAGGCGACGACGATGATTCGACAGTCAAGTTTCGACCCGTCGAACCCGGGAAAGTCTCGCCAAACTGGTGCAAAATGGCGGGCTTCAAGCTCGAGGCGGATAGTGTCGGCGATCGCGTCGTTTGCTCCGCCTCGCTCACGGTGAGACAAAAACGTGACGAGATAGAAGAGGTGGCGAAAGGCGAGCGCCCAATCCAAAAACTTTTCTCAACCGAGCAAAGGAGCTTCCTCCGTGAATTCTTACCCCAGCCTGTCGCATTCGAGCAACTCAAGCCGCTGGGTCCGATTCAAGTGCTGCGTTGGAAAACGAAACATGAGGAGTTCCCCTACGAGCTGGCTTCTGAAGAGTGGAGGCTACCCAACGGCGAAGACTTGCTCGAGGTTTCGATCAAGATCAAGCCGGATGAAGCCACAGAGGCACGGCAAGCATTTGAAAGACATCTGCGCGAGCTCGGCCTCGACCCGGCCGGCGCTCAGGAAACCAAGACCCGCACGGCACTGGAGTACTTCGCCAAGCAATTAGGCAGTCAAGCTTAGTACACGATTTCAGAATTTCGATGACGATTTTTCCGCTTGACGAGGGCGAATTTAATGTTAAATTGTAACGACGCGGAAATCCTTATGGTGTAGAGACCACTAAATGGAATGGGTTTGAGGAGAGAGTTGGGGCATGTTTATGTCCCGAGTTCCGATGCAACATCGCTCGGTGCTGGTCGTACTGCCTGTTTCTCTAGTCATATCAGCTTTGATCGTGCAACCTGCGCTACCCCATCCTCGACAAGATCAAGCAAGTGTACAGACGCGAAATACAGTCACGATCGCCGGTAAAATTTCTGACGTGAGCACCCGCACGCCGCTGGTGCAGGCCAACGTGGCGCTCAAAGTCTCGCCTTTAGGCACGACCTCCGATTTTGAGGGCTCGTTCCATTTCACTCCAACGCAACTTCTCCCTTTCACGATCGTCAGTTCACATCTCGGTTACAAATCCCAACAAGTCGAAATCACCGCGGCTCCAGCTTCAGGCCTCGACGTTGCATTGCAGCCCGATCCATTGGAAATGGGGGCCATCGTCGTCACCGGCACGCTGCAACCGGCGGGGTCTTTTGAGTTTTCAGATTCCAGTTTATGTTATTCATGAGCCATGACCTCACCATGCGGTATGCGTGTGCGGCGTTGATCGTTTCGATCATTACCGCCTTGCCGGCATTGCCGCAGCCACAGCGGGTCCTCCTGCTCTACGATGAGCGCACCGACCTCCCCGGCCTGTCGATGCTCGACGCCGGCTTTGTGCACACGCTCACCTCCAAGTCATCACAGCCCATTGAGATCTATCGCGAGGCGATGGATCTATCCCGGTTTGGTTCGGAAACCTACCTGCTTCTTCTGCGGGATCATCTGGCCGCGAAATATGCAGGCAAGAAGATCGACGTGGCCGTGGCCGTCATGGGACCGGCATTGGACTTCCTGATCAACTACGGGGAAGTAGTTTTTCCAGGTACCCCGATCGTCTCTTGCGGGATCGACAGAAAGGAGCTCGGCGGTCGCGGGTTGCCGCCGCACGCGACCGGCGTTCTCCTGAAGCGAGAATTCTCGCCGACGCTTGCGCTCGCACTCCGCCTGCATCCTGAAACCGAGCGAATCGTGTTTGTCGCAGGGACGTCGGAATTCGACACCCACCTCGCCGAACAGGCGAAGGTGGAGATCCATGCCTACACGGATCGCCTGGCATTGACCGACCTGACGGCGCTCCCGCTGCCCGAACTGCTCACGGAGCTATCGCGGTTGCCGCCGCACACTATTGTGTTGTATTCGACGCTGTTTCGAGACGGCGCCGGCGAGCCTTTCATTCCTCATGAGGTCGCGGAGCGCGTTTCTGCGGCCGCCAATGCCCCGGTTTATGGTTTCGTCGATCAATACTTGGGTCGAGGCATTGTCGGGGGCCAGCTTTACGGTTTGGGTGCGCATGGTGAAGAGGCCGCAAGGCTAGCCCTGCGAATCCTGGCGGGCACGAAGCCATCTGAGCTTCCTCTGGTTGAGCCCGGAAACAGTGTGACGATGTTCGACTGGCGCCAGTTGCGGCGTTGGAACATCAGCGAGAGCCGGCTACCGCCCGGCAGCATCGTTCGTTTTCGTCCGCCTTCCTTGTGGAGCCAGTATAAGCTCCATGTGATCGTCGCGGTCGTCATCGTCGCATTACAGGCATTGATGATCGGCGGCTTGCTCGTGCAGCGCTCACGGCGGCGCCGGGCGGAATCCGAATTGCGCAAGAGCAATGAACGCTATTACAAAGTCGTTGAGAGCCAAACCGAGCTGATCTGCCGTTATCTGCCCGATGGCACGCTCACTTTTGTCAATGACGCCTATTGCCGCTACTTCCAGCGTTCGGAGGAGGAGTTGGTTGGGCGCAGCTTCTGGCCGCTCATTCCCGAAGAGAGCCGCGTTGCCGGGAAGCAACACCTGGCCGCGATCACACCGGATCATCCCGTGGCCGTGATTGAGCACCCGGTCATCGCTGCCAACGGCGAAACGCGCTGGCAACAGTGGACCGATCGCGGCTTTTTCAATGAGCAGGGGCTTATCATAGAATTCCAGTCCGTTGGGCGGGACATCACCGAGCGCCGGCAGGCCGAAGAAGCGCTGCGCCGGGCTTTCGACGAAATCACCCGATTGCAGGAGCAACTGCAGGCCGAAAATGTTTACCTGCGTGAAGAGCTCCGGCCGGAGGTTGATTTTGAAAAAGTCACCGGCGAGAGTCCCCAGCTCGAATACGTGCTGTATAAAGTCGAGCAAGTGGCGCCCACCGACGCCACCGTGCTCATTCTCGGCGAAACCGGAACAGGCAAGGAGATTCTCGCGCGCGCCATTCACGAACGCAGCCGGCGCAAGGACCGGCCGCTCATCAAAGTGGATTGCGCCAGCCTGGCGGCCAATCTTATTGAAAACGAGCTTTTTGGACATGAAAAAGGCGCCTTCACCGGAGCCTCACAGAGACAAATTGGGCGCTTTGAGTTGGCCCATAATGGCACGATTTTTCTGGATGAGATCGGCGAGCTGCCGCTGGAGTTGCAGCCCAAGCTGTTGCGCGTTCTGCAGGCAGGCGAATTCGAGCGGTTGGGCAGCTCGCGCTCGACAAAAGTGAATGTTCGCGTCCTGGCTGCGACCAATCGCAATCTCAAAGAGGAGGTGCGCCTGGGTCGATTTCGCGAAGATCTCTATTACCGCCTCGATGTCTACGCCATCACCCTGCCGCCGTTGCGTGAACGGCAGCAGGACATTCCCTTGCTGGTGCAAGTCTTTGTGAATGAGTTCAGCACAAAACTCGGCAAGAAGATTGACACGATCCCGCAAAAAACACTGCAGGCGCTGCGGCAATATCCCTGGCCCGGAAACGTGCGGGAGCTGAGAAATGTGATTGAGCGGGCGGTGATCATCTCATCCGGTACTACATTGCGTGTCGAAATCCCGGATACGCTGGCTCGTGAGGTACATAACGGCCGCAAGCTCGAAGACGTGGAGCGCGAACACATTATTAAGACACTTGAGGAAACCAAATGGCGCATCGCCGGCGAGAATGGTGCTGCAGTGGTTCTAGGACTGCCCCCCAGCACCCTGCTTTCGCGCATGGATAAACTCGGCATTAAGAGACAAGAATTCTGAACAAGTAGCGACAAAAGCACGATATTTCGCATTTGCACGAAATATCGCATTTTCGATTCCAGCCTTCACGGCCTGCAATTCCCTTCATATGATTCATTCAAACTTATTTAAATCAGTTGATTAACCCCTCGCTTGTTTCCCATTTCTGTACTGGAATAGAAGTTGTATTACAATTTTTGTCTGTCGGAAGAGTGGCCTTCGCGTGAAGATTTTGAAAACCACCTGCGCTCAAACGTCTTTTGCGTCTTGTTTGGCGCCATGCGGATCTTGCTGGAGCAGCCCTCGTCAATCAAGATCAGCGACGTTGCACGGACGGCTGATCATAAAACGATTTATGACGTGCTGGGCGAATCGGACTCGGAGCAAGTGTGACCGGCAGCGTTTTCCGGTTTCGCGCTCTTAAGATCCTTCAATCTTAATAGTTACCTTTCTTCTTTCTTATATTGATTTACGATTAGCGATTTACGATCACAGATCGGCAATCGGAAATTGGAAATCGCAAATCGCTAAAATGGTTCCTTCAGCCACGGACTTCTTCACCCAAAAAGGTGGCGTGGACGTGGGCAAGAGGCTGGCAAAGGAGATAATGTTTGCCGCTGATGGCCCGATAGACACCAGACGATTATGAAGGACGAAAAAATCTACAACAACACCATCAAGCGATCCGTTCGCTTCGCGCAAGCGGTGAAACTCATGAAGCAATTCCTTTATGTCTTCGCATACTGCCGGCCGAAAAAAAACAAGTGAAAAGTGAGGATGCCAGTGCGTATGACGAGAGCGGTTATGCTTTCATCATTCAAGCTGAGTCATACGAACAAGCGCTGGCTTGGGGACGGGACGTCTCTGAAAAATTCGTCGAGTTTCTCTTCCGGAGCGCACGGAGAATCACAGCGCGGCGTAGCCGCAACCAAAAAAGACTCACACAGAGCCTCGCAATGATTCGCAGAGACTTCCGGCCGGCAGAGTCGCAATCAAAAACTTTGCTAAAAAGGCAAAGTTCTGCAAGCCCACGCGGATTAAAATCGCACCTCTGAAAAAGATTGATCCTCATCCTGTAAATCTTGTTAATCCTGTCAAGGAACTTTCATAATGATGATCGCCATGATGCGCAAGCTGTTCGCAGTCTTGTTGATCACGATACCGCCATCATTAGCATATGCTCAACCAAGCGGCGCCGACCAGCAGGCCGAAGCAGCTGCAAATGCTGCAAATCCATTGGCATTTGTCACCAAGCTGCAAGTTCAACCCAATTATCCTTTTCTGGATGGCGGCGGCGATCAGCTCTCGTTGATCAACCGGATCATTCAGCCGGCGAGAACGGTAGAGGTGCCTTTTATCAAAAGCCAGAACCCGGCAAAAGTTTACACCATCTACCGGCTGGAATTCCCGGTCGTCAGTCAAACCATTTCCAGCGTGCAACCGCTCAACGCCACTGGCGTCAGCGATCTCATTTTTTATTGGATGCGATTGTGTTTAAACAACCATAGTTTATTTCATTTGCCGGTGATTCAGACCGACAAAATGTGAACTTCATGCTCTTTCAGCCCATCGTCAATAAAATACTTCGCAAAGGTGTATTCTTGCAATTCACCCCGATCATAAAATTCGATTGGGAAAACAGCGAGTATAATATTCCTGTAAGTCTTGCCATCGGTAAAGCCTTTGCCAAAAACCTGAATTTGAAATGAATAACGATTTGCGATTTGACATATTGATAGATTATTCTTAGGATGATCATTGCAAATCTTCAAGCACACATCAATAGGCATCCAGATGAGCATTGGATAGCAGTGCAAGCCGCCGTAGGCAGCTTTGTTGCCCTCGATCAATCCGCTACAAACTCTACACACTTCAATACAGGAATGGAAACAAAAGCATGAGATCCAAACTTCGGACGCAAGCGCGCGAGACCTTCGCCACCTCGGGCACGCGGATCGGGCCGCGCTTCTTCGGCGGCATTGGGCTGACGAGCCCGACCGATCCCGTGGCGCTGGTCAGGAAGGGATACGAAAAGTGCGTGCCCATGGGCGGCACGCTCCAAGGCCTGAGCAGCGCGCCAACCTTGACGGTGCATGCGATGAAGGATCCGGACGGGGCGAATCTGGACCGCATCCAGATCATTAAGGGCTGGGTAGACAAGAACGGAGGGCCGCAGGAGAAGATCATCGACGTTGTCTGGTTCGGCGACCGCAGGCTCGACGCGAACGGCAAGTTGCCGCCTAAGGAATCTGTGCTGCCCACAGAGCTCCGGTTTTCAGCGCGGCTGAAAACTGGTGTAGAACATGAGACGCAAAAAGCGATGCCGACGAACCTCAATTCCGAAAAGCCAAAAATGAATCTCAAACCAATCTTGCGCGAGCCTCTGGTCCATTTTCTGGTCTTGGGCGCGGCGCTTTTTCTGATTTCCGATTTTGTGAGTGACGCGGGATCGGACCGGCAGGATCGCGTCACCGTCACCGCAGGACAAATTGACAATCTGGTCTTGCTCTTTCAGCGTACCTGGCAGCGCCCGCCCACGCCGCAGGAATTGCAGGGACTGATCGAAGATCACATCCAAGACGAGATTTTCTATCGCGAAGCCGTGGCCCTGGGGTTCGACCGCGACGACACCATCATCCGCCGCCGGCTGCGGCAGAAAATGGAGTTGTTCTCTGAAGACCTTGCCTCTCAGGTTGAGCCGTCGGACCAAGATCTTGAATTGTATCTGCAGCAAAACGCCGGCAAATTTCGGCAGGAAGCTGTGCTGTCCTTTCGACAGATCTATTTCAAACAGGAAGGCCGCGTCGACGAAACGGCGCGCAAAGTGGAAAATCTTTTGCGCGAGCTGAGAGCAAATCCGAGCCCCGGCCATGAAGCCACGCTCGGCGATCCCTTCTTATTGCAAAGCGAGTACGAACGCACGCGAGTTGGTGAAGTCGCGCGACTTTTTGGGGAAGAATTCGGCGCGCAACTCTTGCAGATCGAGCCGAACCAGTGGGCCGGTCCGCTTTCGTCCGGTTACGGCCTACATTTGGTGTTGGTGCACGAGCGCATCGAGGACCGCTTGCCCGAGCTGGTCGAAATAAGGGAAGTGGTGAAACGCGAATGGTTTGCCGAGCACCGTAAAAAATCGTTAGATGCAGCTTATCAACGCTTGCGCGAGCGCTACACCGTCACCGTGGAAACGCCCGCGTGGGCCCGTGGGATTGCGCGAGTGGACAGTTTGGGAGATGGTCCCGCGCAATGAACCAATCACGGGATTTGGCCAATCATCGCCGCGAGATCCTTCTTGGTCGTGCCCAGCGCCAGGAGCGATTTGATGAGAAGGTCGATGGAAACGGAAGAGTCTCCGGCCTCCATCTTGGCAATCCGGGATTGGTCAAATTTGACATATAGTCAACAGCAAAAGTGACTCAATGACTGATGAACGCTAATAATGAGAACCTGGCCATTGGTAAGCATCCTTGTTGCGGGAACATTCCTCACGGCTCGTGCCCACGAGATGCGGCCCGCATACTTGGAACTGCGGGAAGCCGGCACGGATACTTTTGAAGTGCTGTGGAAAGTTCCGGCGCGCGGTGATTTGCGGCTGGCGCTCCATCTCCGGCTGCCGGAAAGCTGTGCGGCGATTACGCCGGTAAACAGCTATCATGCCAACGAGGTTTTCATCGAGCGTTACACCGTCGCCTGCCGTGGCGGACTGACCGGGCAGAGCATTTTCATCGATGGCCTCTCGGCCACGCTCACCGACGTGCTGGTGCGATTTGAGCGCGCGGACGGTACTACACAAGTCACACGCCTCACGCCGGCCGCGCCCTCTTTTGTCATCGCAGCGACGCCGAGCTTCATGGAGCTGGCCGGAGCTTATACCAAGCTTGGCATCGAGCACATTCTCGTGGGCATCGATCATTTGTTATTCGTGCTGGCGTTGCTGCTGATGGTCGAAGGCTGGCGCCGGTTGGTCAAAACGATTACCGCGTTTACGGTCGCGCACAGCCTCACGCTGGCGCTGGCCACGCTGGGATTCGTGCACGTGCCGCCCAGGCCGGTGGATGCTGTCATTGCGTTGAGCATCATTTTTCTCGCCGCCGAAGTTTTGCGCCTGCAGCACGGCGAGCGCTTTCTCACGGCCAGGTATCCCTGGGTGGTGGCCTTTGGATTTGGCCTGTTGCACGGCTTGGGCTTTGCCGGCGCGTTAACCAATCTGGGCTTGCCGCGAAACGACATTCCAGCGGCGCTGGTGTTTTTCAACGTCGGCGTGGAGATCGGCCAGGTTGCGTTCATCACGGCCGTGCTCGCGCTCCTGGCCTCGTTTCGAGTCCTGGAAGTCAAATGGCCGCGGTGGAGCGCGAGGGCCGTGCCCTATGCCATCGGCTCATTCGCGGCGTCGTGGTTCATTGCAAGGTTGCTGGTGCTATTGCGAGGAGGAGCGTAAGTGTTGTCCATGCGGAAGAGCAATGCCCGTGTCCTTCAGAAGGAATTCCGAAAGGGCCTTATGGCCTGTGGCGCTCCGGCCAAGTGCCCAACTCGAGCAAGATTCCCGCAAGGGCCTTACGGCTTTCAGAATGACATGCGTCAGAATGGGAAAGGAAGCTTGCGGCCCGCGTTGCGGTTATGCTTTGATTTGCAACCGGGTCCATGGTCTATTCTCGCCATGCTCTTTCTGCCCGTCACTGCATGGGCGCACGAAGGCGGGGGCGCGGCGAGCGGCTTCTTCAGCGGCTTCGCGCATCCTTCTTCCGGGTTGGATCACGTCGTAGCGATGGTGGCGGTCGGCTTGTGGGGTGCGCAGCTCCAGAAGCCGGCGATGTGGCTGCTGCCCGTTGCATTTCCGGTGGTGATGGCCTTCGGCGGCATGCTAGGGGTGCGCGGCGTGCAAATTCCCGCGGTGGAAATCGGCATTGCGCTCTCGGCCATCGTGCTCGGCGCGGCGGTGTTATCGGAAGCGCGCCCGCCGCTTTGGCTGGCGGCTATTATCGTCGGCGCCTTTGCGATTTTTCACGGCCATGCCCATGGCACCGAGCTTCCCCAATCCGCCCACGCGCTTGCTTACAGCGTCGGATTCGTACTGGCCACGGGCTGCTTGCACGCCACCGGCATAGCGATTGGGCTTATTTATAAATGGCCGGCGGGCAAGTGGGTGGTGCGGCTGGGCGGCGCGGTGATCGCTGCCATTGGCTGCTTCTTTTTATTCAAGGCGATAAGCTCGTAGTCGCGCCTTCAGGCGCTGACGAATGGCAATTCCACAAATGGCAATTCCACATGGGATATGGCTAAGTCCGACGATCAGTCCCCAAAAAAACAAAACAAATTTTGAAAAATTTTTGACAGGATTAACAAGATTTACAGGATGATCAGGATGTTCAGGATTGATTTCCATCCTGTAAATCCTGTTAATCCTGTCAAAAAAGACGCGGCCGTGTAAGGGCCGCCCAGGCTTATCAGTGTTAGAAATGTCCCCGACAAACGAATCTTATGAAGAAACTTGATACTGCAAAATCCCCCCTCGCGTGGTGCGTGCTCTCATGCTTACTGATGCCGCATCTAGCCTTTGCCCACGTGGTAAATCGCCGCTTCGGCGATTTTTATGCCGGCATGCTGCATCCGTTCGCTGGTTTTGAGCATATCCTGCCAATCATTGCCATGGCTTTGCTGGCCGGACAACGCGGCGCAGCCGCCGGGCGCGCCGTGCTTCTTGCTTTTCCGCTGTCATTGGCAGCGGGAATCACATTGGGTATGACCGTCGCTTCGCCGCTCAGGATTATCGATATGATCAATCTCGGTTCATTCATTGTTCTGGGCGCGCTGGTGGCGGGCGCATGGCGCTTGCCCGCGAAAGTCTTGCCGCTGCTGGCGATTTTTTTCGGCCTCACATTGGGTTTTGCCAATGGCGTGGACCTCACCAGCGAAGTCTCGGCCGCCTTGTTTCTGCTAGGTGTGGTGGCGACCAGCGTGATCATCACGGCGCTGGGCGCGGCCATGGTGGTGTCTTTGAAATCAGATTGGCAAAATATTGCCGTGCGCGTTGCCGGTAGCTGGATATTGGCCATCGGCATCTTGATGCTCGGGCTGGCATGAATCCTGATAGCATTTCTCATCAGATGAGCCTTTGATAGACTCCGCTGAGCAATATGAAGCGACTTTTTCAGATTGGGAAATCAACCCGGAATTGCCCCCATGTCATGTTTGAATGTACGCCACCGCCAAACGCCAGAAAAATCAAGCTCATGGCAAATGATTGATGTTTAAGCAGAGATTTTCCTTGCGTGCCTTTGCGACTCTGTGTTGCGATACAATTGGCCTCCACGATCGCGTACGCGCAGCGCTTCACGCTCCAGCTCCTCCAATCTCAAAGGCATCGAGCTCACTGGCTTTTACGGCTGGGAATACGGCGGAGATTCCACTACTTGTCGAGGAATTGAGCTGACAGAATTGCCTTGCAAATCTGAAAACCCGGCTTACATTGCTTCAGGCAGAGAAAGCGAAGTTCATTTTCCTTTTGCTGACCTGATCAGGAGGCAATATCGTACAATGTGGAATTGGCTGGCAAGGGTGTTGTCCTTTCACTCCGGGAAAGCTGGGAGATCCGCAAAAGCCTTACGTGCGTCCTTCTTCGAAAAACATCTTCGCGCTTGCGGCAGCAACGAACGTTGGCCGGCAAACCGGCGCTTCCCACCTTATCACTTGCGAATCACATCCCGCACATTCTACTCAAGGTCCGCGAAATATTCAGAAGTTTTTTTCATATTGTCAAAATGAAAAATTTCCTGAAATCGACCTAACATGGCCAAGAGCCTGTCTGAAAACCTCATTCTGTCATGCTGAAAGCATCCCGAAAGGGCCTTACGGCCTGGTGAATTCGGCACCTAGGCTGAGATAGGTGCTGTGCCTGAAACAACTAGGATTACCACGAAAATGGCGCTTGTAGTGGCTCCTTTAGGAGCCGGGCGTTCACTGCGCCTGGTGCCTGAAGGCGCTACTACAAACCCTCATTTTCATTATAGCAGATGCCGCCTCGCGACATGGCAATTCCTACGGGATGACACTTTGGAGTTTTCGGACAGGCTCCAATCCAAAGGACTGGCCCAATGCCTGCACACAAGCAACAAAAAGAACGTGGTCATGAGCGCGCACCCCAAGCGGCGCGGCGCAAGGCGTCTCTGCTACTGGCCGCGTCTGGCGCGGTGCTGGTGGTTTTCGCCGCGGTTTTCATGTTTGGTCGAGGGCAGCGCAATGACACCATAACGCCGGCCGCAGGCAGTGGCGGCAGACCGGCCGGCGGGGTTGCACCGGCTCAGCCCGATTTCCAAAAACTCAAGGGCCAGTGGCAGCGACCCGACGGCGGTTACGTCATCGACATCATGAATATTGAGGCCAACGGCAAGATGCAAGCGGGATACTACAATCCCAGGCCTATTCACGTGGCGCGCGCGGAAGCCGCGGATGAGGGCGCGACGCTCGCGGTGTTCATCGAGTTGAACGACGTTAACTATCCCGGCAGCACGTATACGCTGCGCTACGATCCGGCAAACGATCAACTTCACGGCGTCTATTATCAGGCCGCGCTGCAACAAAATTTTGAGGTGGCGTTTGTCAGAATGAAATGAGGTAGGTATAAGCGTATGAACATCAAAAAAATCACCGTCCTTGCCGCCGTCATTCTCACCCTTTATGCCTTGATCGGCTTTTTTCTGCTGCCTCGCTTGTTGCGTTCCAAGCTGGTCGAAACCATTTCCGCGTACACCCGCCGTCCGGTCGAGCTCGGCAAGGTTTCCACCAATCCTTTCGCTCTTTCCCTGACGCTGCGCGATTTCACTCTCACGGACCGCGACGACGAGCGGCTGGTTGCTTTCGAAGAGCTTTACGTCAATTTCGAAGCCAGCTCCTTGTTTCGTGGCGGCTATGCTTTCTCCAGTTTGCGTTTGTTGTCGCCGTACCTGCGTTTCCTGAATCGCGCTGATGGCTCGATGAATCTTCAAGACGTGATGCCTGCAAAAGGTCAAGAAGATAGTAGCTTGGTCTCGGGAGGACCTCCCGCAGCAGGGCAACCAGCCGCGCCTGCAGATTCGGCAGAAAAACCGGTTACGGTGTTCATCGATCACTTGCTGATCGATCAGGCTGAAATTGCTTACGAAGACCGCCAGCGCGCCACGCCGTTTGTGGCGCGGATAGATTCGCTTGACCTCTCACTGCGCGATTTTGCCACCAAACCGGAAGAAGCAGGCCTTTATCAATTTGAAGCAACGACCGACAGGGGCGAGGGCCTGAACTGGCGGGGTAGTATCAGTGTGATACCCTTTCGCTCCACCGGCAATCTTGCCCTTGCCGGCTTCCAGGCGCGCACCGTCTGGGAATATATTCAAGACATATTTGATTTTGAAATCACCAGCGGGCTGGCCGATTTTCAAGCGGACTATGAGCTGGATTTCGCCCAGGAGCCGGGAGTTTTCAATCTCCGCAACGGCAGTGGTGCTGTCCAAAATCTCGCCCTCGTTGACCGCCGGGAGAGCTCCGCAGCCGCGACCATCCCAACGCTCGCGATTCGCGACCTGGAATTCGACCTCACCAAGAGCACCCTTCGTATCGGTGAGATTGAAAGCCGCTCGGGCAGGCTCTTCGGCGCCTATTTGGCGGACAGCACTTTGTCGCTGACCACGTTGTTTCTGCCCAAACCCGATCCGCTCGTGACGGATACCTCCGCGCCCTGGCAAGTCACCATTGGCAGGTTGGCATTGGAGGATTATACCTTTCATCTCGAAGATCGCTTGACCACGCCATTTGCACAGCTTGAATTCACACCGTTACGCTTGACGATGACGGACTATGTTTACGGCGTGCCGGGCCAAGCTACACAGCTCGACGTTGCCATGGGCATGAAACAGGGCGGGCGCATCGTGGCACAAGGCACATATGTTCCCGAGCCGCCAGAGACCTTGTTGGAAGTGCAAGTGGAGGGTCTTTCGCTACCGGCCTTTCAGCCCTACGTGAGCAGCATGGGCAAAATCGAGCTGAAATCCGGCACGTTTTCCCTGGCCGGCCGCTACCATGACAAGACGCGCGGCGAGCTGACTTTTATGGACTTCAAAGGCGACGTGCGCATGGAAAGTTTGCGTGCGGTCGATTTGATTCTCAATGAAGATTTTCTGCGCTGGGGCCGGCTGGACCTCAAGCGGGTCGATTATCGTGAAGATTCTCCGTTTGTCGCAATCCATGAAATCGTTGCCCGCGGTCCATATATTCGCATGATCATCGGGCCGGATCGCATTACAAATATCCAACACATTTTAGGCCCTGCGGCCGATACTTTGGCAGCCGCCGACAGCACGCTAACGGAAACCAACCATGCGGGCCGCGACTCCACACCAGTGACGCCCACGCGCATTCCGCAGGTACGGATCATCGACGGCTCGATGAACTTTTCCGACCTGTCCTTGACCCCGAACTTTGCCGTCGGCATTCACGAGATGAACGGCACCATCCAGGGCCTGTCCTCGGAGCAATTGGACAGCGCAGTCGTTGATTTGAACGGCAAGGTTGACAAGTATGCACCCGTGACCATCAGCGGCTTGATCAATCCGCTCACGGCAAACGCATTTACCGATATCCTCATGAAGTTTCAAAGCATCGAGCTCACCACTTTCACGCCCTACTCCGGCAAGTTTTTGGGATATAAGATTGACAAAGGCAAACTCCATCTCGACCTGCATTACGTTCTCAATGGCCGCACGCTGGACAGCGAGAACCACATCGTGCTGGACCAGTTGACGCTGGGGGAGAAAGTGGAGAGCCCGGACGCCACCAGCTTGCCGCTCAAGCTGGCCATTGGCTTGCTCAAGGACTCCAAAGGCGTCATCGATCTTGATATTCCGGTGAAAGGCAGTTTGGATGATCCAAAATTCAGCGTGTGGCCCATCGTGTGGAAGGCCCTGCTCAACCTACTGGTGAAAGCCGTGACCTCGCCTTTCAAATTGTTGGGCTCGCTTTTTGGCGGCGGCGACGATGAAGATTTGGAACACGTCAGCTTTTCGCCAGGCGCGGATTCTTTGGCCACCGGCCAGCGGACAAAACTCGACAGTCTCGCCAAAGCCCTGACCGAGCGGCCGGGCTTGAAGCTTGACGTGCGCGGTGTTGCGGCCCCAGCCCTCGACCGCGAGGCTCTGGCCGTTCAAATGATTGCAGCTCAAACCGGTCTAGCGGGAAACGGGCTCGATTCCACACAGGTAACCAAGGCTGAACGAGAACGGTTATTGAGACTCTACACTTCCACTTTTGATGACGATCCTAATTTGCTGGCGCCGGAGAAAGACGAGTCCGGGAAAAAATCCCTCGCGCGGAACGAGAAGCGACGATCGTGGCAGTCGCGTATCGTCAGCTCGTTGGCCAATATCAAGTGTCGGAGAGCGAGCTGCGCGGCTTGGCACAGAGAAGGGCTGCCGCCATCAAAGAACGGTTAGTGGCGAATGGAGGAATCGAGGAGCTGCGCGTCTTTCTTCAGGACGTGGACATCGCGAGCGCGGGAGATAGCGGCGAGGTGAAGGTGCAGCTTTCTTTGGATGCGCGGTAGGGAAGCAGCAAGACGCGATTTATAATCCCAATACTTCGGAAATCGAAAATCGTAAATCGCTAATCGGAAATGAGGCCGGTTGATTTACGATTAGCGATTGACGATTTACGATTAACGACCTTTGTACTCTACCAAGGAAAACCGTATGACTCAAACCACTCAAAAACGGCATCGCGTCAGTGGCGCAGCATCGCTGTCGATCATGCTGCTCATCCTGGGCTGCGGCCCCCAACCCGACACTCAACCAGTGGTAACCCCACCCGATCCTCTGCCCTCCTGGAACGACACTTTTGCGAAACAAGCGATCATTGCCTTTGTTGACCGCGTGACCACGGAAGAAAGCCCGGATTTCGTGCCGCCTGCCGAACGCATCGCTGTGTTCGACAACGACGGCACACTGTGGTCGGAGCAGCCGGTGTATTTCCAGCTCGCCTTCATCATCGATCGCATCAAGGAGCTGGCGCCCCGGCATCCTGAATGGTTGAGAAAAGAGCCTTTCAAGTCTTTGCTGGCGGGCGACCTCAAAGGCGCGCTCGCGGGCGGCGAGAAAGCCGTGCTCGAGCTGGTCACGGCTACTCATGCGGGAATGACCACCGACGAGTTCGCGCAAATCGTGCTGGACTGGATCGCCACGGCCAGGCACCCACGCTTCAATCGCCCCTACACCGATTTGGTATTTCAGCCCATGCTGGAGGTGCTTGCCTATCTGCGCGCGAACGATTTTAAGACCTACATCGTTTCGGGTGGTGGTCTCGAGTTCATGCGGCCATGGACGGAAAGAATCTATGGTATTCCCCCCGAGCAAGTGGTGGGCAGCACCATCAATGTTCAATTTGAGTTGCGCGATGATAAGCCTGTGCTCGAGCGTCTGCTTTTGCCTGATTTTATCAACGACGGGGCGGGCAAGCCGGTGGGCATTCACCGGTTCATCGGCCGCCGCCCCATTATGGCTTTCGGCAATTCCGATGGCGATTTGGAGATGCTGCAATGGACCACAGTGGGGGCGGCCGGGCGCTTCGGGCTGATCGTTCATCACACCGACGCCGAGCGCGAGTGGGCCTATGACCGCAAGTCGCTCATCGGCCGGCTGAACGACGCCCTCGATGAAGCACCCAAGCGCGGATGGGTGGTGGTGGACATGAAAAACGATTGGAAGGTGATTTATCCGTTTCAGAAGTAGATTTGGTTCTATCGCCTTTCGTTATCTCTCGTTCCCAAGTTCTCTCGTTTCTCTCGTTCTCTCGTTCCCAAGTTGTACTTGGGAACGGGAATGCCCGCGAAGCTCTGCTTCGAACTCCTGGCAGCACGCCGCGAAGCAAAGCTTCCTTCGCATCTCGTTGCATCTCGTTCCCAAGTTATACTTGGGAACGCGGATCTGCCTTCGAAGTTTTGCTTCGAGACACGCGAAGCAAAGCTTCGCATGAAGGCGCGTTCCCAAGTAAAACTTGGGAACGAGAAAACGAGAAAAAACGAGAAAAACGACAAACCAGAACAACAAACATGGGGAAATAAGTCATGAGATCCCGGTACAAAGTAACCGTTCAAGACGGAGGCTATTTTGTCACCAGCACCATTGTCGAATGGATTCCGATCTTCACCAGCAAAGCATACTTCGAAATCCTTGTAGATGCGCTGAAATTCTGTCAAAGCAACAAGAACTTGAGAGTGTACGCTTTCGTCATTCTTGAGAATCATTTTCATCTGGTGATATCCGGGCCAGAGCTCTCGCATATTATGCAGTCGTTAAAAAGACATACTTCAAAACAGATTATTCAACTATTGCAAACGCATAAAAAAGCGTGGCTTCTCAATCAGCTCGTTTATTACAAGAAGAAATACAAGACCGATAGTACTCATCAGATTTGGCAAGAGGGCTCTCACCCGGAGTTGATACAAAACGAGGACATGTTGATACAGAAGATCGAATACATCCACAACAATCCAGTTAAGAGAGGATACGTGGAGCGCCCGGAACACTGGCTTTATTCTTCAGCGCGGAATTTTATTCTGGGGGATGCTGCGATCATGGCGCTGGATTCGTTGTCGATCTAGAGGGTTAGTTCTCGTTCTTTCTCTTTTTTATCTCTCGTTTTCTCACTCGTTCTCACGTACTCTCGTTACTTTCGTCTCGTTCGTCTCGTTTCGTCTCGTTTCGTCTCGTTCCCAAGTTATACTTGGGAACGCGGATTCCCGCGAAGCTTTGCTTCGCTTCATATGTTTCGAAGCGAAGCTTCACGGACATTCACGTTCCCAAGTAAAACTTGGGAACGAGAAAACGAAACTTGGGAACGTGAACAAGGGGAACGAGAGTAACGCGCTAAACGAACAAATTCACCTTGACAATGTATCCTCACTTGTACATATTTATTTATCGTAGAGTTGCAGCCTTCATGTCACGAGCGTTCGAGGCGCAGGCGCGACTCAATCGGCTAGGAGTGGGATGAGCAAAACTCATGTAAAGACAAACAGGGAAGTTGCGGCGTCGCTTCCTATCCTTCCTTTTTATATCGTGGGCGTAGTGATTGTAGTTTCTTTCTCTGCGGTTCAATCCTTCCTCGCGCAGGCATTTATATTTTTCACAAAATTCGGCAACTCTCCGGCTGGACAGCTGAAGCGGGATCCGTCATTTTTGATCCCGGTTACTGTTGATAAAATAGTTCGACTTCATCGTCTCAACCATAAAACTCTTAGGCAAGGAGGAAATCCCATGAAAAGCATTGTCACTGCGTTGGTAATATCGCTCGCAATGATCGCGATCGGTTGTGCGCCCTCGATATCAGTGAAGCAGGATTACGACAAAGACGCCAATTTTACGGCTCTTAAGACTTATGACTGGATGCATGCGCCGACCACGGCCGTGGGCAACGTGAAGGCGGCGTTGGAACGCAACACCCTTTTGGACAAACGTGTGCGGAGCAACGTAAACGATCAATTGATGGCCAAAGGTTACCGGCAGGACTCCGCCAATCCCGACTTCTATGTCATTTATCACACCGGCGTCGAGGACAAGGTCAATGTTACGGATTGGGGCTATAGTTATGCCGGTTACGGCCGCTACTCTGGCTGGGGAGCCCCTAGTAGCATCGACGTCTATCAATATAAGGAAGGGACGCTGATCGTGGATGTCATCGACGCCAAGACGAAGCAATTGATCTGGCGTGGCTTCGCCACCGGTACGGTAAATCCCGACGCCAAGACGGAGCAACGCGAGAAAAAACTCAATGAGGCCATTACCAAGATGATGTCGCAGTTTCCGCCGAAGTAAGTCTTGTGTATTTGTATTACAGAATAATCTTAATACTACAACGTTAAGTTCACGTTTTTGCACAACAAACCAACACTGTCATCCCGAAGTTTCGGGATGACATCTTCTGATTGTGCCGTTGACTTAACGCTGTCGTGTTAACCATTTCAATCTCATACAGGGAGGTATGTTTGCAATGTGCATCCGTAGAACCATTCTCTCATCTCCGCCACTCACGCTTCTTTCTCTGGTTTTAGTCGCCGGCCTGGCGCTGCTCATGGCTTCATGTTATCCCGGAGATCCCTTGAGCACAGGCGAGCTGGACGTCGTCACCACGCTGTACGATCCCAATGCAGATTTTTCCACCAAACGCACTTATGCCATGCCGGACTCGGTTGTGCATGTGGCCGATTCCACCGAGAACCCCGTAGAGATCAGCCGGGAATATGACGACTTGATCCTGACTGAAATCGCCAGCCACCTGGAGAGCCTGGGCTACACTCGTGAGGCGAGTCCGGCTACCGGAAACCCGGATGTGTTCGTGCTGCCTTATGTCACCGTGACGCGATATGTCGGCTATGCCTACTATCCATGGTATTGGAGCTGGTGGTATCCTTATCCACCAGGATGGGGCGGATGGTACCCCTGGTACCCACCATACTATGGCAGTACCGTTTATACTTATAAAATAGGAACAGTTTTCATTGACATGCTCGATCCCGATCAGGCGGATAATGAGGAAAAAAGGATTCCGTCCATTTGGGTGGCGACGATCAACGGCCTGGCTGAAGGCGGCTCGGCAGAAGTCAGCTCCCGTATCGTCAGTACCATCGGCAAGGCATTCGACCAATCGTCGTATTTGGGCGAAGGGAAATAGTGTTCCTGAAATTTCCAACGTGGAGAATTAAGAATGAGAGTCATGAAGCTGATATATGCCGCGCTGGCAGCGATCACTTTGACTATGATGCTGCCCGGCACCGGCATCGCGCAGAATTGGTTTGGCGCCGCGACCTACGAGGTCTCCTTTCCGACGGGCGACGCGAAAGACTACACCGACGCTACCAGCTTTCGAGGTTTCGGCCTGGATTTCAGAAAGGTCGTGCAACCCGGAACTACGGCCGGACTGTTCTTGGGCTGGAATGTCTTCCACGAACGCTTTAGCGGAGCATTCCCGTTAAGAATTGGCGCTGTCAATGGTGTGCAGGATCGTTACATCAATTCCTTCCCGATCATGTTGAATGCGCACCGCTACTTCGGCAAGGAAGGCGCCGCCAAGCCTTATGTCGGCCTGAACGCTGGTGGGTTTGTCGTCGTGCAAAGATTCGATATTGGCCTGACCTCTTTGCAAAGGGATCATTGGGAATGGGGCATTGCGCCGGAAGTGGGTGTGGTCATTCCTCTCAATTATAACACCAAGTTTTTGATCAACGGCAAATACAATTACGCTTTTACAGGCGAGGGTATTGCCGGAGGCGACTTCAAGCTCGCGTATCTCGGCTTGAATGCTGGTTTTGTCTGGGAGCAATGAGAGGAGTGTTTTTAAACAGAATAAAGCATTTGCGAACATTGAACGTTACACGTTACACCTTACACGCGATAACTGATCGTGCAAGGTGTAACGTGTAAAGTGTAAAGAAGGGATTCCGTATGACAGTCATATTTCAAGGAAGGATCGCGCACACCCTGTTTGGCCTGACCTTGGTTGCAACATTGTTTGCTTCCACGGCGGCTCATGCACAAAGAAGGGCCTCCCGGGAGCCTTCCTACTCAACGACGAAGGGCATCGAGCTCAGCGGTTTCTACGGCTGGCAATATGGCGGCGACTTCACGACATATATGGGCGAGATTGAGATCCGCGATAACGAAAATTTTGGCGGCAGCATCGGGTTTCCCGTACCGAGCCGGCCGGAGGCCATGCTTGAGCTCAGTTATACCCGGCAGAACACAACTGTCGATCTAAAAAGCTACCCGAGCGGCGCGAAGGAAGAATTATTTGATGCGGCCGTCGAGTATTATCAACTCGGCGCCATGTACAATCGCCGTGTGGGCAGTGTCTCGCCTTTTGGCGGCTTCTCTCTCGGTGCGGCCCGCTTTGCTCCCAAACAAAACTCAATCGAGGGCATCCAATTGGAAGATGAATGGCGCTTTGCCTTGACACTGGGGTTGGGCGTAAAAAGCTACTTCAACGAGCGCCTGGGCTTGCGCCTGCAGGGCCGCCTGCTGATGCCGATGAATTTTTACGGCACCAGCTTTTGGTTCGGCACAGGCGGCGCCAGCGCCGGCGTGAGCGGCGGCTCCGCGATCTTGCAAGGCGATGTTTCGGGCGGGTTGTTTTTCTTGTTCTAAGCTCTAACAACTGGATTTTTCCAACGGATCAAAAAACGGCCAACGGCTTCTATTTTCCGTTGGTCGCTTTTCTATCCGTTGGAAACAAGAGTCTTATTTCAAATTTGATGATTTCGTCGCCTACCGCAATGGAAGCAAGGCATCCATATCCACGGAGTTCCAATGACATTCAGGTGCATCGCTCTTCCATTCTTTCTGTCGTATTTTGAACTACTATCACCGGGCTTGGTGATAGCGCAATCCGGTGAATCCGGCTTTGAAGGACAGACGTTCATGGAGCGCATGCGTCAGGGCAACTATCGCCCATATCTCGAAGCGGCTTACGGCATAGGCGTGCCCAAGCACAAGTCCTTCGCCGTCGACTTTGACAATAACGGCCTGGCAGAATTCCGCCTTGGCTTCAGTCAAATTTACCCATATAAAAACTACGTGTACACGATCAACGAAGGCTATCTTTTTGGCGGCTTTCTTTCCAGAGACCTGGCTCTGGAGGAGGATAAACTGCACGAAGGGAATACCAAGGCCACACGTTTCGGCCTCGGCAATCGCCAGGGTTACGGTTACAAGCTCGGCCCGTTCACGCTGCTGCCATATAGTTATTTTGGCATGGCGTGGACTAAAATCGAAGCAGAAAACAAGGCGGAGCTCTCCGCCGACGAGCTCGCGATTGTCGAGCGCTACGAGGGCAGCTATCGCTTCGGACAGACTTCCGAGGCCGGTATGAAAGTAAGGCTCGGCAAAATGCTGGCGGGCTCCGCCGGATACGAATTCAGCGTGGTGTATCCGCGGCATCTCTTTGGCAAATGGTTTGGCAGCATGTTGATTCAAAGCATCGGCTACTCGGCCATCGTCGCTTATTCGGATGCGATCGTCGATGCCACGCCGGCACTTGGTCCGCTTATCAACTTCGCTCTGCGCAATGGTCTGGCATTCGTTTTTTATTGGCAAATGCGGGAAGAAATGAATTGGCCTTTCGCAACCGAACGCCCGCTGACTTTGGAAGCATTGAAAGTGAGCGCGTCGTTCACATTTTAATGTGAGGTGAGGGTTATGAGCCGCATTCGTTCCTATGCCGCAGCCGTCTGCGGCGCACTCGGTATCGGCGCCATCCTGCTTGGCTTCATTCTGGCCTATGTCACGCGGGCATTGTTTAACGCCGATGCCTTTTCTGCAAAAATAGCCGCCAGCCTCGGCAATGAAGGCGTCGCCACTCTGGTCGCCTCACGCGTCTCCGACCTGGTGATCGAACAGCGGCGCGATCTCACCGCTTTTCGGCCCGTCATCATTGGCACCGCACGCATGTTGATTTCCTCCGCGCCCTTTCGCGCCATGGTGGAACGCACCGCCCGCCTCAGCCATGCGACCTTGTTGTCCAGAACCGGAGAAAACCTCGGGCTCAGCTTGAAAGATGCCGGCATGATTTTGCAGAGCGCGCTGTCCGATCATCCTCAGCTGGCAAGCAAAATCCCGAAAAAGTTGGAAACCATGGTCGTAAATCTCGATGAGGCTCCGGGCGGGCAGAACATCGTCAAGCTCCTGCGGCTTGCCCGAGGTTTTCGTCTCAGCGCGCTGACGCTCTTGCTTCTTGGCGTCGGCATGGTGGTGCTCTGCCTCGTGCTTGCGGCAGAACGGAGAATCGCCATCCTGCGTATCGGGCTCACGCTGGTGATCGCGGCCCTGGTGATTCGGCTTCTCGCACGTTATGGTGGCCATGGTCTCGCGCTCTGGGCTAAGGATCCGATGATGGGCGGGGCTCTGGTCGGTTTTTGGGGCACGTTTTTCGGCGGCCTCATGACCTGGGCGCTGGTGCTCGGCAGCTTTGGCCTGGTGCTGGCCGCGGCCGTGACCTCGTTTCTGGAGCGCGTGCAACTGCAAGCGACGGGCCAGGCGATCTGGAATTGGTTCAGCACGCCGAAAGCGAGCATGGGCATGAAACTGCTGCGCGGGTTCGCCCTGATTGCAGCCGGGTTGCTCGTTGTGCTGTGGCCGGCGATTGCGATGACTTTGCTCGGTTTCGTGATCGGTGCACTGCTCTTCTTTATCGGCCTGCGCGAATTTTTTGGCATCGGCCTGCGCGCCATTCCCGATCGCATGGTTGCAGAAGCGGCAATTGCAGCTGAGGGTAAATTGCCGGTAGGCCGTGTCGTATTTGTCGGAGTGCTGGCGCTCTTGCTGGTGAGCGCCGGCGTCATTTTTCTGTCCGGCAGGGATAAGCCGGTTGCAGCAGCCGCGCAAACGATAGATGCCTGCAACGGCTATCCTGAGCTCTGCGATCGCCGGATCAATGAAGTGGTGTTTCCAGCCACGCACAACTCCATGTCCGCCTCCGACATTCCCACTTGGCTGTTCCCGAACCAGGAAAAAAGCATCCCGGTGCAATTGCAAGACGGCGTGCGTGTGTTCCTTATCGATGCCCTTTACGGCGTGCCCGTTACCGATCGCGTCAAAACTCTCCTGGAGGACGAAGCCGGGGCGCGCAAGAAGTATGAAGCCGCGCTCGGCAAGGAAGGCGTCGATGCGGCCATGCGTATTCGTGACCGCCTGGTCGGCGCAGATGAAGGAAAACGTGACGTGTACATGTGTCACGGCTTCTGCGAGCTGGGCTCCACGCCGCTCACGCCGATGCTGCAACACATCCGTGAATTCCTGGTGATGAATCCTAATGAAGTGCTCATGCTTGTCATCCAGGATGAAGGCGTGACGCCGCAAGATATCGAGGCGTGTTTTCAAGAGAGCGGCCTCATCGATTTCGTCTATCGCGGCCCGCTGGGCCCGCCCTGGCCGACCCTGCGAGAGCTGATCGCCAGCGACCAGCGCGTGCTGGTTTTTGCCGAGAACAACAGCGCGGGCGTGCCCTGGTACCATCAGGCTTTTGAAGTGATACAGGAAACGCCTTACACGTTTCACAAACCCGAAGAGTTTTCGTGCCGGCCGAATCGCGGTACCAAAACGGCCCCGTTGTTTCAAATCAATCATTGGATCGAGACAACGCCGGCGCCCAAGCCCAGCAACGCGGAAATAGTCAATGCCTATGATTTTCTGCTCGCCCGGGCGCAGCGATGCCGGCGCGAGCGCGGCATGCTGCCCAATATCGTCGCCGTCGATTTCTACCGCACCGGCGATCTGTTCAAAGTTGTCGAAACGCTCAATGGCATCAAGCCGCAGAAGGTGGCGCCGGTCGTGGCCGCGAAAGAATAATAGCGAGTAGCAGGTGAAAACCGCACTAGCATATATTTTGTTGTTGCCGATGCTGTACGGGCACTGTGCCTGCCGTAGCTACGAGCAGCAAACTCAAAAGCTGGCCGGAACATTGCCGGATTCCACCCGACAGGACTCAACACAGGCGGCAGATAATGACTCCACAGCGATCGCTGATTCCGTCGCTGAGATTTTTGGAATCTACGAAAAATGGACGGGCGATTGGGACGGCATGCTTGCACGCCGCAGAATCCGCGCGCTGGTGGTTTACAGCAAAACCTTGTATTTCGTCGATCGGGGCGAGCGCCATGGTATCTCTTTCGAGGCACTCAAAGAGTTCGAGGCCGTACTCAATAAACAATTCGCACAAGTCGCGCCGACCATCAATTTGGTGTTCGTGCCGGTCACCCGCGACGAGTTGCTCCCGGCTCTGGTCGAAGGCCGCGGCGATCTCGTCGCCGCCAATTTCACCATTACACCGGAACGATTACAGATGGTCGATTTCTCCGACCCCGTCTTGGCTGAGGTGAGCGAAGTTGTGGTCACCGCCCCAGCGTCGCCCTGGTTGGATAGCCTCAACGAATTATCCGGCAAGGAAATTCACGTACGGGCATCGAGCAGCTACTACGAGAGCTTGCTGCGCCTCAACGCCTCGTTCCTCCGTGCCGGAAAACCGCCCGTACAAATCAAGCTTGCGGATGAAATACTGGAAGATGAAGATCTATTGGAAATGACCGATGCCGGCCTCATCCCCATAACAGTCGTCGACAGCCATAAGGCCCGGCATTGGCAAACGGTTTTGGACAGCATCACGGTGCACTATGATTTGGCGGTCAATACCGGCGGCAAAATTGCCTGGGCGCTGCGGAAAAACAGCCCCAAACTGCGCCAGGTCGTCAACGCATTTGTTCAGAAGCACAAAGCCGGCACACTTTATGGCAATATCGCTCTGCGCCGCTATCTTGGCGGCGCGCCCCGGCTGAGCAACGCGACCTCTCAGCAGGAGCGCGCAAAGTTTCGCGCCACCATCGGCATTTTCCGGAAGTATGCCGGCCGATACGGCTTCGACTGGCTGCTGCTGGCGGCACAAGGCTACCAGGAGTCGCGTCTGGATCAATCGGCGCACAGCGCGGCCGGAGCCGTCGGCATCATGCAGGTCAAACCGAGCACGGCGCGCGATCCCAGCGTGAACATTCCCAACATCGAAAATGCGGAAAATAACATTCACGCCGGAGTCAAATACATGCGGCTCATGATGGATCGCCACTTTCAAGATGCCCAGATGGATACGTTGAACAAAACGCTATTTGCCCTGGCCTCATACAATGCCGGTCCCTCTCGAATTGCCAGATTGCGCCGTGAGGCCAGACAAAGAAATCTCGATCCAAACGTCTGGTTCAACCAGGTCGAGCTGGTTGTGGCGCGGCGCATCGGCCGCGAAACGGTGAGCTACGTGAGCAATATCTACAAGTATTATCTCTCTTACCGGCTCCTGCTCGAACATGTGCAATTGCAATCAGGACGCCGAACACATTTGCTCTAGCCTTTGCCTGGTCGTGACTTTAGGTTTCGTCCCCCCGTTCGCAGATCTCGTGCGCAGGCCGGATTCGCGGACGAGAGCACCAACGAACGAAAATTAACTTCTCTTGCTAGAAAAATGTCGCGGTGATGAGCAAGTTGCTGGCTAAACTCTTCCTCGTGGCCTTGCTTTCAGCGGGTTCTGCTGCGGTGGCTCTGGCTCAATCTGTGACAAAGAAGGCGTTAGAGGAAGGCAAGGAATTGCTCGACAAAAACGCCGATCGCGGGCCGGGCGTTCGCGTCGGCGCCGGGTTGAATCCCGAGCAGTTCGTCATCGGTTTTCGCTTTGGCGTAGATCGCAAGAAGCCTCCCCGTTTGGTGCCCAGCATTGATTTCGGCTTCGGCGACAATACGACGACCATTGCCTTCAATTTTGATTTTATCTGGCGCTTGCGCGTCGAAGGCACCACACGCGTGATTTATGGTGGCGCAGGTCCGACGGTGGCTTTTATGAATCCCCATGGCTCCGGATCCAACTGGGAAGCCGGCCTGGTAACCGTCGTCGTTGGCATGCGCCTGTCGCCCAACTTGAAGCGCCCACTGAATATCGAAGCCAGGTTCGGCTCTGGCGATACTCCGGACTTGAGAGTGCTGCTGGTGATCGGACTTTAGGCCAATCCACTTGAAATAATAAACGACCAAGGCTAATCTCACCCAAAGAGGAAAGATGAGAACGAAGATTCGGAACGGAGCCGCGACAAACATTTCCACCGCCATTCTCCGACTTACGTTTCTGATCATCACCATTGCCAACGGCCTGGTATTCAGCCAGCAGATTTCCGATGCCCTCCGTGTTTCGCGGCAGGGATTGCAGTTCAATGCCCGCGCACTCAGTCTGGGTAACGCTTACTCCACCATCGGAAATGATTTCTCCGCCCTCCGTTTCAATCCGGCCACCATGGCCCTGAGCGACAAAGCCGGCTACACTGTAACCTGGATCACGACCGCCTTTAAGAGCTCGTCGGATTACTACGGTACTCATACCGAGTTCACCACAACGAGCACGCCGACAGGTCAGATCGGGCTCACTCTCCCCTTCCGCCTCGGTGAGACGAAGAATCTGGCCATCGGCATGGGCTATACGCAGTCCAAGGATTTCGATCTCGGCTATAAATACGCAGGCCTAAACGGTGGGTCGCTCTCATTCACCCAGGTGCTTGCCGAGCGTGCCGATCCGACGGCAAGGGCTCTTGGTCTTTCCTATCCGGCATTTGACGCTTCCGGGAACTATCTTGGAGATCACACCGTTCTCGGGCCGAACATGTACGAGCAAGGTTATCTCCTTGACGAGGGCGGGCTGAAGCATTATTCTTTTGGACTTTCGGTCGAAGCGGTGCACAACATCTTTTTCGGCATCAGTGGCAGCTACAACAGCGGCCACTATACGAGTGACCTCGAACTGTCCGTGGCAGATGTCAATGATGCGTATCCGGCGGGCGTGCTGACTGTTCCGGGGGAGGCGCAGACCGAGGGTTTTGTGGGCGCGGACCTCCGCATCGTGCGGAACAAACAATATCAGGGTTGGGACGTTCGTTTTGGCACTTTGTTCAAATTGGCGAACTTCATCGGCGTGAGCGCGTCCTTCAAGGTTCCCTCGTCTCACAAAGTTGACGAAGTTTTCTTTGTTCGCGGCATGAGCCAATTCGCTTCGAATCGAAGTCTCGCCGTTCCGGAAACCGAATCCACTTCACTCTACCACTTCACACCGCCCTCCGAGCTGACGGTCGGCGGGATGGTGAATCTTTGGATTATCACCGGCACGGCCGAAGCCACCTACGTTGATTACTCCACCATGAAGATCACATCCGGTGTGGGAGATCTGCCGGATCAAACGGAAATCAACAAGCGCATCCAAGAGGAATTATCTGCCGTGCTGAACTTGAACGCCGGCGCGGAATTTCGCTTGCCGTTTACGGGTCTGAGTGCACGCGCCGGGGGCATCTATCAGCCTTCGCCGTACGGGGAAGATTCGTCGCGTTACGGCCAGAAGTTTCTGACCGCCGGCGTCGGTATCAACTCCAGCAACATGTTTCATTTCGACGTGGGGTATGCTTACGGCTGGCGAGGCGAAAACAAAAATCAGCAAACGGACAACGACAGCGGCTCCGAGCAGACGATTGCATACCACAATCTTCTGTTCACGTTGAAGTTCACGCCCTGAATCTTGTTGAGCGGCATTTGGATTTGTGCTCGTTTTTTTTAGCTTGATTTTGCAAACACCTCAGCTCTCTAAAACCATTCTCTGGAAAGGAAGGACCTATGATTCTTCTTATCAGCGCGTTGTGGTTGAGCGTGATGATGTGGGCCGGCCATCCCGTGGCCACCGGGGAACTCGGTAAAAGTCGCGCTGACGCCTCCGTCGAGCTCAATGCACAGCAAGACGCGATGGCCGTATTCGCCGCCTCCCTCACCAAATACTACGTTGGACTGGCGCGCCGGGGACCGAATTGGACTGCCGCAGCGACCGATGATTTGGACGACGTCACCAAGGCCAATCGGGTATATCTGGCCGATTTGGTTGCAGCACAAAAACTGGTCGGCGCGGGCCGTGTCCTCGATGGTGAGGGCTGGGCATGGCTGCTGTTTTTCAAGGGTGATTCGCTGGCACAAGTCAAGACTCTCACCGAAGCCGCTCCGGCGGTGAGTGCCGGCCGTTTTACACCGGAATTTCGCAAGCTGTGGGGCACCAAGGGCGTGGGCAGCCACATTCCTGCAAATCTAAAACCAGGTGATATCGGCACCGCCACCAAGGCAACCTACTACCTGACGGTTTTCTCCAAAGGAGAGAAATGGAGCGCCGAGGAAAGTGAAAGCACAAAAAAGTTGATCGGCAAACATATCGAGAATGTGTCGAAACTGCACAAGGCCGGCACCGTGAAGTTTTATGGCGCCTTTGATGATAAGGATGATCCTCGCGGCTTTGCCGTCGTGCAAGCCAAATCACTGAAAGAGGCTGAATCCGTTCTCAAAAACGACCCGATGGTGAAGGCAAAATTCCTAACTCCGAAATTCTATGCGTTCGAAATTGCGGAAGGTGTTTTGCCTTAACTGCACCTGTTTTCAATTGAACTGAATAGTACTTCAACCCTAAGTTCATTTTATTTGCAAAAGAACCAGGGCTGTCATCCTGTAAGGATCCTCCCATGCGCCACCCTCACCGTCTATTTCGGCCTTGTCTCCAACGCTTGGGAAGATGCTTTCAGCATGACATGCTGGCGTAGTGCGTTTGACTTAACGTTGTGGTAATTGTTACGTGGCGCAACGATTAATTCCAAGCCGATCGGCTGGAGTTTCCGTATGGCTTTTTGCTTCGTGTGGAGCCACGTTGGTTGCATCTCGGTGTTGAAAACGGTATTTAAAAGAAAAGAGCGAGGAGGAAAAAGTGCGCGTACGTTCGCTATTGATGCTATTGCTGGTGGCGGCCACCGCCGCAGCGCAGGATACACATTATTGGAACATCCAATACGGCACGCGCGCAACGCTCCTAGGGGGCGCTGTCATCGGTAGCGTGTCTGATTTGAGCGCGACATATTACAACCCCGGCGCGGTGGCCCTGTTCGATAATCCGGGCTTCATCCTCAGCGCCAAAGTTTATGAGCACAATACCTTCACGGCCACCAACGGTAGCGGGCCGGGCAGGGATCTTTCATCGGCTTCCATCTCTCCCTCCCCTAGTTTTGTGGCAGCCGGTTTGAAGTTCCGTTTTTTGGGAGCGGATCAACTCGCCGTATCCATTTTGACCCGGCAAAGAATGAACGTGGAGATCACGACACGCCGCGTCGATCAATTGGACGCGATTCCCTCTTCCCCCGGCCTGGAAGATTTCGCCGGCGGCCTGAGCTTCGATCAGGATTTTGAGGAAATCTGGGTGGGTTTCACCTGGGCGCGTAAGCTCAGTCAAAAGGCCGGCCTAGGGATTTCGCCCTATGTCGCCTACCGCAATCAAAAGCTGGCCCGCGAAGTCCTCATGCAAGCTTTGAAGACCGATGGCGGAGTAGCGTCGCTCACGGACATTCGCTCGTTTCGCTACCAGAACTACCGCTTGCTCGCCAAGGCCGGATTAGGCTTCAACCTCAAACCTTTGACCCTAGGTCTGACCGTCACGACGCCGAGCGTGAATGTGCTGGGCAAAGGCTCGACCGGATCTCATTATTTTCTGAACGGTGTGGATCAGAACGCCGATGGCATACCCGACAACGAATTCGTGAGTAATTATCAGGAAGAGGTAAATTCCCACTACAACTCCTCGTGGGCGGTGGGCGCCGGTGGCGCATATGATTTTGGCAAGATCATCCTGCACACCAGCGCCGAGTGGTTCAATGCCGTGAAGAAATTCGACGTCCTGGAGACGGAAGATTTCAACGCCCAAGGCTCGGGCGAGACGATGTCCAACCCGCTCACCAACGAGCTGAGCAGCGTGGTTAATTTTGGTATCGGCTTCGATTATCGCACCGGCGAAAATTCTATGATCTCCGGCAGTTTCGTGACCGATTTCACCGCCCGTACGCCGGGAACGGAAACGAATCTCAATATTTCCCGATGGGACATCTATCATATTACCGGCGGGACCTCGTTCGGAGTGAAAAACGTCGAAATTACATTGGGGTTGGCGTATTCCTTCGGCGGCGAAACCGTGCAGGAATTGTTCGAATTCACCACCCCGGAGGAAGCTGCTTTGTTGGGCTCGTTGGCAGACACCAAATTGTCGATCCGGAGATTGAAGCTGTTGTTTGGCTTTAATTTTTGATGGAAGAAAAAACCATACTGGCCGTCGCCGGAGCACCGGAGATTGACGAGCTGCTCAAAGAAGACGACCGCCCGCTCGCCTGCGGCCTGGAGTTGGTGCAGGATCATGCAGAGCTCCTGCGCCGTGTGACGAAACGGGCTTACGACGTCATCCTGACGGACTTCCGCACTCCCGCCGAAGAAGATGTAGCGTTGCTGCGAGAGATCCAGCGCGTAAGACCAGGTGCCATTGTCTTCGTGATGGCGGCACAGGGCACGGCGCAGACGGTCATCGATGCGATGCGGGCGCACGCCTACAGCTACTTCACTCACCCCTTCGATCTCAATGCGGTGCGAGAGATGCTCGCCGAGGCGCTGGGTCTTGCACAGTGGGATGATGGCATTGAGATACTCTCTGCCCACCCTCGCTGGATCACGCTGCGCTTGCGCTGCCGGAGATTGACGGGGGAGCGCCTAATCCAATTCTGCACGGAGCTCAAAGTTGACTTGCCCCCCAAGGACCGTGAAGACATGGGGCTTGCTTTCCGGGAAATGCTGACGAACGCCATTGAGCACGGCGGCAAGCTCCACCCCAGACGTTGGGTGGAAGTAGCCTACGTTCGCACCGTGCGTGTGATCGGCTACAGGATTAGTGATCCCGGCCCGGGATTCCTGTTCGATGACTTGCCCCACGCAGCGGTATCGAATCCACCGGAGGATATGAGCCGTCACGTATCGGAACGCGAGGCCCTGGGTATGAGACCGGGAGGATTTGGCCTGTTGCTGGCGAGCCGCCTCGTGGACGAGCTCATCCACAACGAACACGGCAACGAAGTGTTGCTCATCAAATACCTCGATTGAGCCATGCGGAAAACTTTGCAACTGTCCAGCGCAGCCTCGCCTCATTCCAAGCAATGAAATCGCACATTCTTCGAATATCCATTGTTGTGGGCACCGCAATTGGCCTGGCGATGGGCATCGGCATTTACACGTTCATCTACGCCCAAGGCTACTCCTATCTGACCGACGACCCGGCAGCATGTGCCAATTGCCACGTGATGCAGGAGCAATACCAGGGCTGGCGCAAGTCCAGCCATCGCGCGGTGGCGGTATGCAACGACTGCCATACACCGCCAGGATTCTTGGGCAAGTATGCCACCAAGGCCACGAACGGTTTCTGGCACTCATTTGCCTTTACTTCGGGCCGTTTTCACGAGCCGATTGCAATCAAGAGGCACAATCGCGAGGTCACGGAGCAAGCGTGCCGTAAATGTCATCAAGATATTGTTGAGGCGATCGACACACAGCATCGCGAAGGCCGGCAGCTTGATTGCTTGCGCTGTCATGGCGCGGTCGGGCACATGTAATATTTTGTTCACGCGTAACTATTCTGGTGTTCTCCGCAATTGGCAAAACTATTAAGGGCAAGACCATTAGAAGCCTCTTTTGTGTTTAATCGTTTTGCCCCAAATCGTCTTGCCTACAATAAGTCTGAATCGTTACGTTCACAGGCCAGAGCAGGACCATGACTCAACATTCCTCTCACGAGAGCCAAAATACGCGATCGACTACACTCAGACTGATCCTGTTGACGGTCTTGTTTGCGACCGTGGCAGCAGTGGCAGGCGTCGCTCTTCTCATGAACATCTTTGAGCGTAAGCGGGAGGCAAAAAATCCCTTCTATCGCGTCGTTGAATTGAACGACGACACGGTCGATCCGGCAATTTGGGGCAAGAACTTTCCGTTGCAATACGATGGCTACGTACGCACCGTTGATCAAGTGCGCACCCGCTATGGCGGCAGCGAGGCCATGCCCCACACGCCCACCCAGGCCGATCCGCGCTCGGTCGTGGCGCAATCTCGTTTGGAGGAGGATCCGCGTTTGAGGGTCATGTGGGCCGGCTATGCCTTTGCCAAGGATTTTCGGGAAGAGCGCGGCCATGCTTTTATGCTCACAGATCAGACTTTCACCGAAAGGCAGCAGGTTACGCCGCAGCCCGGCACCTGCCTCAATTGCCACGCTTCGACTTATACGATTTACAAGCAGCTCGGCAACGGCGACAGCTTTAAAGGTTTCGAACAGCTCAACCAGTTGCCTTACTTTGAGGCGCGGAAGCTGGCGACCCATCCGGTCGCATGTATCGATTGCCATGACCCGCAATCGCTGCAGTTGCGCGTCACGCGTCCTGCTTTTATCGAAGGCATGCGCGCCCTCAAAGCCAGTCAGGGCACTCCGAATTATGACGTCAATTTGAACGCGACCAGGCAGGAGATGCGCGCCTATGTTTGCGGCCAGTGCCACGTCGAATACTATTTCAAAGGAAAGGAGAAGCGGCTGGTATATCCCTGGTCCAATGGCCTCAAGCTCGAGAATATCATGGCCTACTATGATGCGCAAAAACACAAAGACTGGGTGCATGCCAGCACCGGCGCGGAGGCTTTAAAGGCGCAGCATCCCGAATTTGAGATGTACAACCAAGGCATACATGCCCGGTCAGGCGTGGCCTGCGCGGATTGCCATATGCCATACATGCGCGTGGGCGCGCTCAAGATCAGCGATCATCACGTGCGCAGCCCTCTTTTGAACGTCAACCACGCCTGCCAAACCTGCCACAAGTGGCCGGAAGAGGAGCTCAAAGCCCGCGTCGAGACCATTCAAACCCGCACCTTCCAGTTGCGCAACCTTGCGATGGACGCTCTGGTCGAGTTGATCGGCGACATTCAGGCCGCGCAAGACGGCGGTGCGAATGAAGGTGCGACTGTGGCCTTGGCGCGCGATTTTCAGCGCCGCGCACAGTTTTACCTGGATTTTGTCGAGGCGGAGAATTCCACCGGCTTTCATGCGCCGGCAGAGGCGTTGCGCATTCTCGGAGAATCCATCAACTTCTCACGCAAAGGACAGATTGCCATTCGCGGCACGGCGCACACGGCGCGCTGAGAGCGCGTTCGGCGCGCTGATTGCTGGATCGGAATCGAGCATCCAATTCATGAACGGCAGGCCACGCGAAGAGGCCTATATGATAATTCCAAATTGTATTGTGCGCGTTGCGGTGTTGTTTCCTATGGCAATGCTCGCTATCAGCATCTTGCCAAGATTGCTGGCAGCGCAATCTCAGCAGCCGGGCTCTGCCTTACGCGATACCATGCTCGCGCCCACGCTAGCTGCCCCTCTACCTGACACGCTCAAGATGCAGGGTCGCAACCTCATGGTTTTTCGCGCGCCGATTCTCGGCTACGCGCCGCAGCAACGCATGCTCGACGCGCGCGATCGTCTCAAGCGCATTATCGCCTCGGGTAAGACGGACAGCGTGACCTCGCGGCTTATTCCACAGGGCATGCTAATCTCCGTCAACGAGCAAGGCGTCTTTGTCATTGCGCCCGGCGATCTCGACGAACTATCCGGCGAAACGATGGAAGCGGCGAGCGAGCGCGCCAGGCAAATTCTTAAGCAAGCTCTCGGTGAAGAAAGGGCCCATCGCAGCCTGGTCTACCGCATCAGGGCGGTTTTGCTCACCGCACTGGCAACTGCCCTGTTCTGGCTGTTGCTCAAGCTCATCATGCGCGGCCATCGCTATTTGTCCGGCCGCATCAAAAAAGTCGTCGACGCGCGCGTGACCAAGGTCGCCACGGAGCATTTGGGGGTGCTCAGCGCCAGCCGCACGTTCAAGTATTTGCAGCGATCACTCAATGCGCTCGCGTGGATTTTAGGCTTGCTCGCGGCGTATCTGTGGCTGACGTTTTCGTTACGTCGTTTTCCGTTGACCCGGCCCTGGGGTGACGCGATGCGCGAACATTTTCTGGCCCTGCTCGAGCATTTCGCGCTGGCCCTCGTCCGCACCATTCCGGACGTGATCGCCCTTGCTTTGATCATTGTATTCACACGCCTTGCCATTCGCTTGCTGAATGCGTTTTTCACCGCGATCGAGGCCCGCCGCATCAATCTGCCCTGGCTGCACGTCGAGACGTTGCAGCCCACGCGGCGTATCGTGGTGGCCTTGTTCTGGGTGCTGGCGCTGGTGGTGGCTTATCCTTATTTACCCGGCAGCCACACCGAGGCCTTCAAAGGCATAAGCGTATTCATCGGTCTGGTGTTGTCGCTGGGCTCCACGGGCATCATGAACCAGGTGATGAGCGGGCTGATGCTCATGTATTCGCGCGCCTTTCGCGTCGGCGATTACGTGCACATCGGCGATACCGAAGGCACGGTAACGGCCCTGGGTATGCTTTCCACCAAGATCAGGACCAACAAGCGCGAGGAGGTGACCGTCCCCAATTCTGTAATTGTCGGCACAACGGTCAAAAACTTTTCGCGCTTCGCCGACCAGCAGGGCGTCATCAGCTACACTTCGGTCACGATCGGCTATGCCACGCCTTGGCGCCAGGTGCATGCGCTGTTGATCATGGCGGCGGAGCGAACGCCCAGTTTACGCCGGGAGCCGCCGCCCTTCGTCCTTCAGACGGCGCTCTCCGAGTTTTACGTCGAATACCAGCTCAATGCCTACCTTGAAGCGCCGGAAACGCGCGTGAAGACTTTGAGCGTGCTGCACGCCAACATTCAGGATGTGTTCAACGAGCACGGCGTCCAGATCATGTCGCCGCATTACGAGGCTGACCCTCCGGCGCCGATATGGGTACCGAAAGAAAAATGGTTCGAGGCGCCGGCTAGCATATCGAAGTGATATGACCTTCGCAAATCTTGTTCTGCGTCGCGTACGGCGGCATGCTTCTATTAAGTTCCTGACCCCCGGTGATCGGGGTTGGTTCGGCAAGCAACACCACCGTGTCATCCCGTAGGGATCTTGTTAAGTTTCTGGCACGGTGCATGTGCTGAAAAAGATGCCTCCTGCATGACATGTTGCTTGGAAGCTTCCCACCCCAATATCGGGCTTCGTACCACAAGAAACTGACCGGAAGATAGGATATTAAAAATCAATAACTTGCAGTTCAGTTTCTGAGAAGAATGAAATCTTTGCTTTAAAACAAAAACTTTGGACACAAAAATAAGAGCTCACAAAATAAAAGCTTTAGTTTTGTGGCCTTTCACTTTTGTGAGTCTGTAAGTGGACAATTCTAAAATTTTTCAGCTCCCTGTTGCAATTAAACGACAACATGGGTTCATTTTTCTAACATTTATGGCAATCTGTGGCGCGGGTTTCTCGTGCATACCGGCACAGAACTACCTCGACCCGGAAGGACCCAAATTCACCGGCCAGTACGCCGGGCCGCTCCGAGTTTTTGATGATACGATCAAAGTCGTTTCGTTCAATATCAAATTCTCCGAGCAAATCCGGCTCGCCACCGAGGAGTTATCCAATTTTCCCGAGCTGCGCCAGGCGGATATTCTCCTGCTCCAGGAAATGGACGAGGCCGGCGCAGACAGCATTGCGCGTGCCCTGGCGTACAACTATGTTTATTATCCGGCAACGCTGCATCCCCAGAGCCATAGGGATTTCGGCAACGCCATTCTGGCCAAATGGCCGCTGCGCAATGAGCGAAAAATCTTGCTCCCCCATGCCGTTATGGGCAGTCAGACGAGACGGATCGCCGTGGCCGCCATTGTGGTAGTGGCAAATTTTGAGATCCTGACTTACAGCCTGCACACTGCGACTTTTGTTCAGGGTGGGGAGAAAAAGTTCCGGCAAGCCGAGGTCATCGTAAACAGCGTCCCCCCGCAACAAGAGCATGTCATTATCGGTGGCGATTTCAATACGCTCTCGCGTGCGAGCTTTTACGCCCATGGGTTCCTTTTTCGAAAAAACAATTTCACGCTGGCTTCCTCGTATCTCGAGTCGACGGCGAGGCGCTGGCCTTTCGAGACGACATTGGATCATATTTTTGTGAAAGGCCTGCGCGCGGTGGCCGCCGGCACGGCCAGGGGCTCGCGTGCAAGTGACCATTTGCCCATTTGGGTGAAATTAGTGGTCGAAGAATAACTTGACAATGTTAAGTTAAGTCCGCGTCATCTCAATCTGTCATGCTGTAAGCATCTTCCC
>JBOHQX010000336.1:0-21404 GCA_050732395.1 bacterium | reverse complement strand
GAGCATAGCTCCTCAGGCGCTCTGCTCTCTACTCCATGCCCTCTGCCCTCCGCTCTCTGTCCCGGGATTACAAATGAATGAATAACATTCTTGCTTTATGAGACAACAATCTTATCTTGACTTTTTGTACAATTGTCAACCATGGTTCAGATCTGTTAACCATTCACCCCGATGAGAATCGCCAAAAACAAATTTCTGCCGGTAAATCTTTTTGAAGCGCAACCATTGTGAAATTCGTTTCTTCGGCACCTAAGAGAAAAAACAAATGTTCCCTACCCAGCAACTTTGACAGGAGATTCCATGAAAAAGCTATTGTCTTTCGCGCTTATGATTATGACTGCAGGACTTATTGTCTCAGGTTGTGACGGGGCCAAGAATCCAATTGAAAACTTATCTTCGTCAAAACACCTGGCGCGAAACTCTGAGGGTTTCGATATCTCGGGGTCGATTTTCACTGACGCAAACACCAGCGGCCAGTTTGATGAGAACGAGACCGGCATAGCAAATGCCACCGTCCATTTGTTTGATTCTGAGAACACCCTTGTCGGCACTGCCGTCACCAACAGCAGTGGATTTTATATTTTCGAGGCGTTCCCGGCTGGGAGTTATACCGTTCAAGTTGATGAAACAACAGTCGTATCGACTTCAACCAAGTATATTGGAGCGACGACCGCGACGGCTATCGATATTTCTATCGAGTCGGATGCAACCGGGAATGACTTTGGATTCGAACCCAAGGCAAGCAAGCTCGTTGATGACTTGAAACGTAACGTTCTCGTGACCACCAGCAAAGGGGCCAACTACTGGAGCAAACAATTTCGGACTGCACTTAGAGGGAAAGGCAAGGCCGATTTCTCAAAATCGACTCTTCAGGCCTTCGTCGTTCAGATCCGCGCCCTGCTGCTACCCGATCCATTTCTATTGCCAAATGGCGATGGTCTCCAGGATGCCTTCAATATTCTCGACCGGCCCGTTAAGACTGATCTTGAGAAACTCCAAAGGGAGCTTCTCGCTGCTGAGCTCAATCATATGGCCGGGTTTGGCATAAATGGTACGGACGCGGCGCTGCAACTCGTTCTGCTGGGATGGGGTGAATCGCTGGTGCAGAGCAATTCTACTACGAATTTGGCCGCTTCAGGCAAGACCGCGCCAAATACAGTTGCTACTACGACTGCCACTCTCTCCAGCGCCCTTCAAGTCTTTTTGCGATTCAACAGTCAGCCGGGTGGCGGCGGCGGAGGGCAATAACAGAGGGCAAGGTCGTCGAAGTTTTCGTGGAATTGATTACCGCCCGGAACTCATGGGCAAACAGCGCCCGGGCGGTGATCATGCCTGCGTCTTTCGTTTCGGCAGGGCCATGATGAATTCCGTATACTTTCCCTCGTCGGATTCAACTTTGATTTCGCCCTGGTGCGCTTTTACAATGACGTCGTAACTCAGCGATAATCCGAGGCCCGTTCCCATGCCGGCCGGCTTGGTGGTGAAAAAAGGGTTGAAGATTTTATCCATGATGTGCTTTGGAATTCCATTGCCATTATCCCGAATCCGTATTTCCACCTTGCCGTCCAAATTTCTCGTGCACACTAAAACAAAGGGTGCGAATGGTGGGGGTGCAGTTTTTTTCTTTTCGTTCGCGGCAAAGCAAGCATTGTTGACGAGGTTAAGAAAAACCCGGCTGATATCCTGCGGCACCACCTCGATTTCACCGATAGAGGGATCATAATCCGTCTTGATGGTGACATTGTAGCTCGAATCTTGTGCCCGTAGGCCGTGGTAAGCAAGATGAACATATTCATCCAATAAAACATTGATATTGGTCGGGAGTCGTTCTCCTGTTTTTCCTTGGGAGTGCAGCAGCATGCCGCGCACGATGCTGTCGATTCTCTTGCCGTGCTCGTTGATCTTCGTAACATTTACCCGCAAGTCATCGAGAAGCTCTGTCATGTCTGCAAGCGCCTCCGGATCCAAACGATCTTCTTGCCTGGCGAAGTTTTGCTGCAGGGTCTGGGTCAATCCTTTCGAAAGCACGGCAAAGTTATTGACGAAATTCAGGGGATTTCTGATTTCATGCGCAATCCCGGCGGTCAAAGCGCCCAGGGAAGCCAGCTTCTCCTGCGTGATCAATTGTTCTTGCGTCCTGATGAGCTCTTGATTTTTGGTTGCCAGTTCCTCCGCCTGGCGGCGATTTTCTTCTGCCCGCAAACGAGTTTCTTGCGTTCGCTCCTCGACGATCGCTTCCAGCTCGCGGCTTCTGCTCTCGAGTTGTCTCACGCGATAACGGCTGAAGCCATAGACCACGGCAAATAGGAAAATCACATTCGAGGACAACCACCACCATCGAAACCACCAGGGCGGTTGGACGGTGAATGAGTGCTGGAGCGGAGTCTCCGTCCATAAGCCGGCGTTGTTGGAAGCGAGCACTTCAAATGTGTATTTTTTTGGAAATAGAAATGCCGGCAGATTGGTGTAGCGGATATTGACTTCAGTTTTTTCCTCCGACCAGCTTTTGTCGTATCCTACCAAACGGGTTTTGTATCGAACCAGCTTCTCATTGGCAAAGCTGAGCGCGGAGTACTCAAGCGCAATCTCGTTGCCGCCACTATTGTCTTCTGTAAAATCCGCCCGCTCCAACCGTAGCGTAGGAGAAACAGAGTTCGGTTTATCGAGTTGAGGCCAGTAGACCGAGAGTCCTTTGGCTGTGCCGAAATAGACTGTCCCCTCTGCATCAATAGCAACTGATCCATAAAACCAAACCTCATTGTCGACTAAACCGTCTTGTTTGGTAACGGTTCGAATAACCTTTCTTGCTTTTGGATCAATTTCCGCCAATCCACCGTTGGTGCCAACCCAGAGGGTGGCGGTCACCGGTGAGAATGCCATGCTCGTAACATTATTTGCTCTCAGACCTTGCTCCACCGTAAGATAGCCTGTCATCCGAGCGGGCTCACCCTCCAAAACCGCCAATCCTTCAGTCGTTCCGACCAGTACCGCACCGTCGCGCCAGAGGATGGTCTCAATCTGATTGGACGGGGCGCCGTTTGAGCGATTCCACACCGGCTCAAAAACAGAGGTTAATATTTCCCGGCCAAACTTTCCTCCACCCTTTTCTAGGGAAAACTCAGCTTCTTTCGCCTGTAGCTGCCTCAACGTCATCAGAGTGAGAGGAAGCTTACTGCGATAGAGACCTCTATCCCTGGTTCCAATCCAAAGCCTTCCGGTATCATCGCAAGCGACGGCATGAAAAAATGTTGCAGGAAGTCCAGAGGCGGTCTTGAAGATGAACCATTCATTGTCAGCAAAACAATAGAGATGCTGGTAGCCGGGGAACCAAAGGCTTTCAATTCTTTCACTCTTGCCAATCTTCTCGGGAAATTGCAGTTTCTTGCATGCGTATATGGTATGGTCGTCATAGGTGGCAATCATTCCATTGTGGTGCAAGATTGAAATCCCTCGGACGTATGGGGATGGCGGCGGAGGGTTTTTAGAATCGAAAGAGAGACAGTTTATGCCGTTGGCCGTACCAATCCAAATTCGACCCTTTTCATCTAAAGCGAGCCCATGCACTTCATTGTCTCTCAAACCTCTGTCGGTTTGGATGGATTCAACTTGACCATTATTT
The DNA here is from genome assembly GCA_050732395.1 of bacterium. Taxonomy (GTDB): domain Bacteria; phylum Zhuqueibacterota; class Zhuqueibacteria; order Zhuqueibacterales; family Zhuqueibacteraceae; genus JBIOXB01. The sequence continues at coordinate 17,785 of JBOHQX010000336.1, read as the reverse complement.
TCAATCAGGGTAACGCCTCCGCCTGAGGTTCCTACCCAGATACCTGATGAGGCGTGTCTCTCCACGGGGGGGAGAATGGCGTTGATAGAGGGATTGGGCAAGACCACTCTTGCCCCCGAACGAGAGGTTGGGGTATAATTCTTGAAGGCTGCGTAATTCGATCGTAATTTAGAAACACCCCCTGATTGGGCAAACCAAATGTTTCCTTCCCTATCCTGAATGATATTGGTAATAATGTCACTCAGCAATCCGTTTCTTTGGGTGAGAATGACCGGGCGAGAAGGAAGGCTATCCTGGGGTGATTTGGGGCTTTCATCCGTGATTCTCATCACCCCAGAACCCTCGCTCGCCACCCAAAGCAATCTATCGTTCGTTTCTGTGATGCAGGTAATTCTGTTCTTCAGATCTTCACTCACCACTTCCACTCTACGTCGATCACGATCTTCCACCAATCGCCACATCAAGCCATTCCGACAACCTCCCCACAGTCTGCCCGAGGAGCTTTCATAGAGGACGTCGGAATTGGAGCGAGGGACGCCGTCTTTTTCCGTGAGCAAATCATATTGAGATGCATGCGCGCTAAACACCAACAAATCCCCTCCACCAACAGCAACCCAGACCGATCCCTCGCGACGGACGGCAATGGCACGGATATCCCTGTTTTTTCCTTCCCCATATATGTCCGTTCTGATGGTATCGGCGATGATTGAATCCAAACCGCTAAAGCGATAGCGCATGATGCCATCTTCTCGCGTTCCAACCCAGAGCCTTCCTCCGGCATCGACTGCCAAACGATTCTGGGAAACCGTGGTTTTTACAAGCTCCGTTGCTCCTATCCGGGTGCTGAAGCCAATGCGATGGTTCCTGGTATATTCGGGCAATGGTTTTTCCGAAACGGCCAGCCCCACGTTGGTTGCAACCCAGAGCCTGTGCAGTTGATCTTCCAGAACGTGTGAGACCGTCAGATCCGGCAGCCCGTCTTCCTTGTTGTAAAATTCAGTCTTATGGCTATTGTAGCGTAACAAGCCGGAGGAGTAGACGGCGAACCAAATATACCCCAGTCGATCTTGATAGACAGATTGAACGTAAGCTGAGGGTAATGGCACCACCTCGTTGTCTTGAGTGTAGTGCGTGAAGGGAAGTTCTTGGCTAGAAGCAAAGCCGAAAAGCAAAAAGTAAATGATCGAAATTAGGGTTTTGCAGAGCTTTTGCATCGCGAAGCGGAAGGACTATTTTGACTATGAAGAGATGAAGAAGCGAGAAAAGCGAGTAATAAAAGTGAAGAAACGAGTTTGGCCATAACAAAGTCCCTATGCGCCTCTTTTGGGCGTTGGATCATCACACGCAAATCAAGATACTGAATTCAATGGAGAAAGGCAAATGGATACTGGGGCGTATGGTCTCCGTCTTTGGTCGAGTCACTCTTCGATTCCGCTCAGGGTGACTCCGTCAGGCCTCTCCACTCGTGACGGAGGTCATCGTAGCCCCAACATCGGACTTGACATTCTGCATTACTTTTTTATTTTTGCATCTGGCTTTTGCGAACCTTTTCATTTGTCGATACAGTTCTTGCTGTCATCTTCTATTGCTTGGCTGTACGTCTGCACAATTCTGAGGAAAATGCCCTTCCCTTTGGCGCGCGAATCACCATGCGCTTTCAGTTTCGACCCGAGGCGCTCTGCCGGAGCATGGCGGGTGGGCAAGCGAGTCGACAGGCTTTTAATTCCGAGTAAATTGCATGGCCCAGATTTTTCATCCCAGCACCAATACCTTCTCCAAAGTCAGCATCTTCGGCGTGGTTTTTTTCCTGGGAGCAGCATTGTGGATTCTCGGTGCCCTCGAGCGGTCACCTTTCATCACACGCGTACACGTTGCGCAGGAACAACCGGTGCCGTTCAGCCATCGCCATCATGTTACACAGCTCGGCATCGACTGCCGCTATTGCCACACTTCAGTGGAAAAGAGCAATTTCGCCGGTATTCCGCCCACCGAAACGTGCATGACCTGCCATTCGCAAATTCATGCCACGAGCCCGATGTTGGAGCCGGTACGCGCGAGCTATCGCGACAACAAGTCTATTGAATGGATCCGCATCCACGACCTTCCCGATTTTGTATATTTCAATCACAGCATTCACCTGAAGAAAGGTATCGGCTGTGTAAGCTGCCATGGCCCGGTGGGAGACATGGCGTTGACGTGGCGCGAGAATTCCTTGAACATGGAGTGGTGCCTGCAATGCCATCGCGCGCCGGAGAAATTCGTGCGGCCGCGCGAGCAAGTATTCAGTACGACCTGGCAACCGAATGGCGCGCCAGCCGAATTGGGAAATAAATTGATGCAAGAATACAAAATCCAGAAGCTCACCAATTGCTATATTTGTCATCGATGAAAAATAACGGCGAAGGCGCGAGCCTCGACCTGGCACAACTGCGGGCGCGTTTGCAAGAGTCACGCGGTCCACAATATTGGCGTTGCCTCGAAGAGCTGGCAGACACGGAGGCGTTTCGCACGCTGCTGCACGATGAGTTTCCCCAGCACGAGCACGCGTGGGAAAACACGCTCGATCGCCGCGACTTTTTGCGCTTGATGAGCGCTTCGCTGGCGCTCGCCGGCTTAAGTGCCTGCACCAAGCAGCCGCAGGAGAAGATCTTCCCCTACGTGCGCCAGCCTGAGAACGTCGTTCCCGGGCAGCCGTTATATTTTGCGAGTGCCGTGTGCCGCAGTGGCTACGCCAACGGCGTATTAGTGGAAAGCCACATGGGCCGCCCGACTAAAATCGAAGGCAACCCTCAGCATCCGGCCAGCCGCGGCACAACGGATGTTTTCGGGCAAGCGGAAATGCTCACGTTGTATGACCCCGATCGCTCGCAGGTGGTCACCCATTTAGGAAGCATTAGCACGTGGGAAACTTTCATCTCCGCCATCACGACGGAATTGGAAGGGCAGCGCTTGAAAAACGGCGCCGGCCTGCGCCTCTTGACGGAAACGATCACCTCGCCCACGCTTGCCGCACAATTGCGGGCATTGCAACGTGCTTTTCCAGCTGCAAAATGGCATCAGTACGAGCCGGTGAATCGCGACGCTGCGCGCGCCGGTGCGCAAATGGCCATGGGCGAATTCGTCGAAACGCACTATCGTTTGTCTCAAGCAGAGGTAATTCTCGCGCTCGACGGCGATTTCTTAACCGACATGCCCGGCAGCCTGATCTACGCGCGCGAGTTCGCCGACCGCCGCCGCGTGGCTGACCATGCCAAGATGAATCGCGTCTATGTCGTCGAGAGCAGCCCGGGGCTTGCCGGAACCATGGCGGATCATCGCCTCGCTTTGCGCGCGAGCGACATCGAGCCCTTTGCATTGTTGCTCGCCGCTGAGCTTGGTGTAGTTGAAGATGGAAGATCGAAGATCGAAGCTCCCGATCCTCGATCTTCTATCCTCGAGCTTCATTCAAAATGGCTCAAAGCTCTTGCCGCCGACTTGAAAAAACACCGCGGCGCTGGCGCCATCATTCCCGGCGAGCAACAAACACCCTTGGTGCATGCGCTGGCACATGCCATGAATCAAGCGCTCGGCAATACCGGCCGAACGGTTATTTATACCGATGCCGTCGAGGCGCGGCCGGTTTTACAAAATGAATCGCTGCGCGCCCTGGTGGCAGACATGGATGCCGGCAAGGTCGATTTGTTGCTCATGCTCGGCGGCAATCCGGTGTTCGATGCTCCTGCGGATCTGTCATTCGCGCAAATGCTGGACAAGGTCAAGGTGCGCGTACATCTTGGCTTATATCATAATGAAACGTCCGCTCTCTGCCATTGGCATATTCCCGAATTGCACGTTTTGGAATCGTGGAGCGACGCCCGCGCCTTTGACGGCGCGGCGTGCATCATTCAACCGTTGATCACGCCACTGTATGGCGGTAAATCTGCGCACGACCTGCTGGCCGTCTGCACTGGTCAAGCCGGCCAAAGCACGCATGATCTCGTGCGCAATTATTGGAAGGCGGAAAGTCTCCTCCGCCGAGCCGAGCTCAGCCATGAGACGATCCTCAGCACGCTGCGCGAATATGAAAAAAATCAAAACCTCGCCACAGATTTCGAAAACTTCTGGCAAACTTCGCTGCACGACGGCGTGATTGCCGGGACGGCGCTGCCCGTGAAGACTGTAGATGGTGGATCGTCGATGGTGGATCGTATTTTGCAGTCTTTCATCCACTATCCACCATCCACCATCCACGATTCACCATCCCTCGAGATCATCTTCCGTCCCGACCCCACCATCGGCGACGGGCGCTATGCCAACAACGGCTGGCTGCAAGAATTGCCCAAGCCGCTTTCAAAGCTCACGTGGGACAACGCGGCGCAGGTGAGCCCGGCGCTCGCGGAAAAACTGGCGCTGAGCAATAAAGACGTCGTTGAGCTGAAATTTGACGGCCGTTCAATACAGATTCCGATTTGGATTGTTCCGGGCCAACCCAAGGAGAGTATAACGGTGCACTTTGGCTACGGCCGCAACCGGGCAGGTAAAGTTGGCAGTGGCGTGGGTGTAAATGCTTATGCGCTACGCACCTCACGGGCGTTCTGGCACGGCGCCGGTGTCGAGATTCGCAAGACCGGCGAGCACTACATTCTCGCCACCACGCAAATGCATAACAGCATGGAAAATCGCCATCTCGTGCGCGCCGGAACGCTCCGCCAGTATCAAGAGCATCCCGAATTTGTACACGAGATGGGGCACGAGCCGCCACGTACACTCACGCTCTATCCCGAGCACAAGTATGAAGGTTATGCCTGGGGAATGTCCATCGATTTGAATGCGTGTATCGGCTGCAATGCCTGTACAATTGCGTGCCAGGCGGAGAACAACATCGCGGTCGTGGGCAAAGATCAAGTCGAGAATGGGCGTGAGATGCATTGGATTCGCGTCGACCGCTATTACGAGGGTGATCTCGACGATCCTGCGGTTTATCACCAGCCCGTGCCGTGCATGCATTGTGAAAACGCCCCCTGTGAGCCGGTGTGCCCGGTCGGTGCAACGGTGCATGGCGACGAAGGCTTGAATGAAATGGTTTACAATCGTTGTGTGGGCACACGCTATTGCGCCAACAACTGCCCCTACAAAGTGCGCCGCTTCAACTTTTTGCTGTATTCGGATTTTGAGACGCCGAGTTTGAAGATGTTGCGTAATCCCGACGTCACCGTGCGCTCGCGCGGTGTGATGGAAAAGTGCACCTATTGTGTGCAGCGCATCAACTCTGCGCGCATCGAGGCCAAGAAAGAAGATCGCCAGATTCGCGATGGTGAGATCATCACCGCCTGCCAGCAGGTTTGCCCTACGCAGGCAATTGCCTTCGGCGATATCAATGATCCCAACAGCCGCGTCTCAAAATTGAAAGCCCAAAAGCTGAACTATGGCTTGCTTACGGATTTGAACACGCGCCCGCGCACGACGTATCTGGCAAGATTGCGCAACCCGAATCCGGAATTGGAAACAAGCGAAGAGCACGCCTAAGAATAGCTCGTAGTGGTGCCTTCAGGCACACAACATTCGAACGCTTTGCCCCTGAAGGGGCTACTACAAAAAAAGAAAAGGTTTCATGGCCGATATTGAGGCAAAAACAAAAAGGACTCTCGAGGGCGAGCACGAAGCGCCTCATCATGTGCGTATGCTCACCGAAGATCCCGTCATTGAGCCCGGGCATACGTATGCCTCGATCACGGACAAGATCAGCTCGATCGTGCTCACGCGCAAAACGCCCAAAGGCTGGCTTATCGGTTTCGGCATCTCTTTCGCCATTGCGATGATGTTGCTATACGCGATTGGGTTTTTGCTGGTCAAAGGCGTCGGCATTTGGGGCATCAACAATCCCGTGGGCTGGGGCTTTGCCATCATCAACTTGGTCTGGTGGATCGGTATCGGCCACGCCGGCACCCTGATCTCCGCGATCTTGTTGTTGATGCGGCAGACGTGGCGCACTTCGATCAACCGTTTTGCCGAGGCCATGACGCTTTTCGCGGTCGCATGCGCCGGCATCTTTCCCTTGATTCACGTCGGCCGCCCGTGGCTGGCTTATTGGCTCATCCCTTATCCCAACACCATGGCGTTGTGGCCGCAAACTCGCAGCCCGTTGGTGTGGGACGTGTTCGCAATCTCAACGTATGCAACCGTCTCGGCGCTGTTTTGGTACACTGGCTTGGTGCCAGATTTTGCCACATTGCGCGATCGCGCAAAAAACAGATGGCTGCAGCGACTCTATGGCATTTTAGCCATGGGTTGGCGCGGATCAGCCATGCATTGGCATCGTTATGAGGTCGCGTACTTGCTGCTTGCGGGACTGGCGACACCGCTCGTACTTTCGGTTCACACCGTCGTCAGTTTAGATTTCGCCGTCGGCATCATTCCAGGTTGGCATGCCACGATCTTCCCTCCGTATTTCGTCGCGGGTGCGATTTATGCCGGCTTTGCCATGGTCTTGATTCTTGCAATTCCATTGCGAAAATTTTATGGCCTCGAAGACTTCATCACCATGCGCCATTTGCGCAACATGGCCAAAGTAATGCTGGCGACCGGCTTGCTCGTCGTGTACGGCTACGTTATGGAAGCGTTTATGGCGTGGTACAGTGGCAATCAATATGAACAATACATGATTCTCAATCGCATGACCGGGCCGTACGCGTTCTGGTATTGGCTGCTGATTTTCTGCAACGCCGTCGCGCCACAAGCGCTGTGGCTCGAAAAAGTCCAAAACAGCGTCGCTGGCCTTTTCATCATTGCGATTATCGTCAGCATCGGCATGTGGCTGGAGCGCTTCATCATCGTCGTCACCAGCCTGCACCGCGATTTCATGCCCTCGTCGTGGGGCATGTATTATCCCACCGTGTGGGATTGGGCCACATACGCCGGCACCATTGGTTTGTTCTTCATGTTGATCTTGCTATTCGTGCGCGTCATGCCTTCGATTTCGATTTTTGAGATGCGCACGTTGGTGCCGTCTGACGGAAGCGAGAGGAAGTAGATTGTAGATCGTGGATAGTGGATAGTGAATTGTAGATCGTCTTCACAATCTACGATCCACTATCCACGATCTTCGAAATTCAACGCAAAAATATGAGCACCAAAGTAGACAAAACCCTCTACGGCCTCATGGCCGAGTTCGAGCATCCCGAAGATCTGCTGGCGGCAGCGCGCGCTGCACATGAGGCGGGTTATCACAAAATGGATGCCTATTCGCCGTTTCCCGTCGAGGGATTGGCGGAAATGCTGCACACGCACAAGAATCGCCTCCCCAAGCTGGTGCTGATGGGCGGCGCCGTCGGCGCATTTTTGGGATTTTCCTTTCAGTATTACGCCGCGGTGATTGATTATCCCCTCAATGTCGGCGGCCGGCCGTTCAATAGCTGGCCCTCGTTTATTCCCATCACTTTTGAAACGACAATTTTGGTCGCTGCTTTCGTCGCGGTGTTGGGTATGTTTGCCTTGAACGGCTTGCCGCAGCCCTATCACCCCGTGTTCAACGTCGAACGCTTCGCGCGCGCCAGCCGTGACAGGTTCTTTTTGTGTATAGAAACGAAAGACAACAAGTTTGATCCTGCCGGCACGAAGAAGTTTTTGGAAAGCTTGAGGCCGTTGGGGGTGTATGAGGTGGAGCCGTGAGGGGGTGTGAAAGGTAGATAGTGGATAGTGGATAGTGGATAGTAGAGTGGATGGTGGATGATGAGCAATGGTTTTGAACAAAGAAAAGGGGTGAGTTATGGCGCTGGCAAAAAGTTTTCGCGAACTCGATGTCTATCAACTGGCTTTAACACAGTCGAAGAAAATCTTCTTGCTCACACAGAGGTTCCCACGTGACGAGAAGTTTTCACTTTCAGGCCAAATTCGCCGTTCCTCACGGGCGGTCAATGCTCTGGTGGCGGAGAGCTGGGCGAGACGAATTTACAGAGCGGCATTTGTGAACAAAATCGATGAGGCGCTGGGTGAAGCAATGGAAACCCAAGCGTGGCTCGATCATGCACTCAGTTGCGAATATCTCGACCCCGCCCAACATCGTGAAGCGGATGAAGCGTGGCAACACATCGGCGCCATGCTGATGCGTATGATGCAGGAAGCGGATTCCTTCTGCAAGATGGCGGTTAAGAAATAACTACTCAGACGACGCGCTGATTTTATAACTGAGATTTCTGCGATTCACTTTTGTTTTTCCTCGTTTTCTTATGAAACATTTTCTCGAAAACATCTTTCGATCAACGATCAACCACCCACGATCCAAGATCTACAATCTGTTGTCAACAATCATCGTGCTCGCCTTCTGCCTGCTCACCACCGCCTGCCGCCAGGACATGCACGACCAGCCGCGCTACGAGCCGTTGGAGAGGAGCAGTTTTTTTTCCGACCAACGCGCGTCGCGCCCCACGGTCGAAGGGACGGTGGCACGTGGCCAGCTCAATTTGGACGAGCATCTTCACACCGGCAAGATCAACGGTGAATTGGCGGCAGTTTTTCCTTTTCCCATTGACAAAAACGTCTTATTGCGCGGGCAGGAAAGATTCAACATTTTTTGCTCACCGTGTCACGGCCGCGTCGGCGATGGCCAGGGCATGATCGTGCAACGCGGCTTTCGCCAGCCGCAATCGTTTCATATTCAACGATTGCGCGAATCGCCGCCGGGATATTATTTCGACGTGATCACCAACGGCTTTGGCGCAATGTACAGCTACGCTGCGCGCGTGCCGGTGGAAGATCGCTGGGCGATTGCGGCGTACATTCGCGCGCTGCAATTGAGCCAAAATGCGACCTGGAAAGATGTGCCCACGGAGCAACGCCGGCAGCTCATGGAAATGAAATAAATGAATTCAAGTCTTACAGTTTACGCATTATGACCGAAGTAAACGAGATAAAACACCGGCTGAATCGATTGCGAACACAGGCCCTGATCGTCGGCGTCGTCGCCTTGGCCGCATGCGCTTTTGGCGCCACGATGGGCACGGAACAATTTTTTCGTTCCTATCTCTTCGGCTTTCTGTTTTGGTTCGGCATTGCTCTCGGCTGTCTGGCGCTGGTGATGTTGCATCACCTGGTTGCCGGCGGCTGGGGCTTTGTCATTCAACGCTTGCTCGAAGCCGGCACCCGCACCTTGCCGTTGATGTTGCTGCTCTTCCTGCCGATCTTTTTCGGTATGAAAGAGCTTTATCTCTGGGCGCGTCCCGAAGCCGTGCGCGCCGACGAAATTCTCCAGCACAAAAGCATTTATTTGAATATCCCCTTCTTTTGGCTGCGGACCTTCGGCTATTTTGCCTTATGGCTGCTCTTTGCTTTCTTATTGAATCGCTGGTCGGGAAAACAAGATCAGACCGGCGAGACCGCATTGACCAAACGCCTCGAAGCTCTCAGCGGGCCGGGATTGGTCGTGTTTGTTATGACCGCCACGTTCGCGGCCATTGATTGGGTAATGTCCCTCGATCCCCATTGGTTTTCGACCATTTACGGCGTGTTGTTCATCGTCGGGCATGGCCTGTCCACGCTCGCATTTGCCATTATCGTCGTCAATTTGCTCTCGAAACATCAGCCGCTCGCGGAAGTGATTTCCCCGCGGCTGTTTCATGATCTTGGGACCCTGATGTTCGCATTCGTGATGCTGTGGGCGTACATATCTTTTTCGCAATTCTTGATTATTTGGTCCGGCAATCTGCCCGAGGAGATTCCGTGGTACGTACATCGCATGCACGGCGGCTACGGCGTATTTGCTGTGGCGTTGTGGATTTTTCATTTTGCCGTACCGTTCGTGCTGTTACTGTCGCGTCGCCTCAAGCGCAAGGCCGAGATGCTGGTGAGAATCGCCGTGCTCATGGTCGTCATTCGCGCACTCGATTTATTCTGGGTGGTCGTGCCCAATTTCCATCCGGAGAAACTGCATGTACACTGGATGGACATTCTGGCGCCGATCGGTATCGGTGGCATTTGGCTGGCTGTTTTCTTCTGGCAATTGAATGGCCGCGCGTTGCTGCCCCTGCGCGATCCGCGTTTGCAGGAAGCGTTTCAGCACGAGCACTAAACGCCGACGCCTCGCCGCGCACCATTGACAATTGCTAGGCAAACTTTGCAACGAAAGGCAAGACTATTTAGGGCAAAACCATTGACCTCGCCCTTGTATCTCAGAATGAAGCCCTTCTTAATAGTATAGCCCAAAATTGTTTTGCCCTTGGGAATTGGCTGAATGTTACTACAAATGTAAACATAAAAGCTTGACATGATCGACACAAAACACACAGAGCCCCTAGGTCACGAAACCAGCGATGCCAACGTTGGCGCGATCACGAAATTCGGCATCGGCCTGGCAGTTCTGTCCGTGCTCGTGCTGGTGCTCATGCTGGGTATACTCAAGTCTTTCGAAAAGCAAAAAGCGCGCGCCACACCCGCGCTTTCGCCGCTGGTGTCGCAACGGTTGCAGCCGCCCGGCCCGCGTTTGCAAGTGCAGCCGGAAAGGGATATTGAGCATTTGCGCGCCATGGAAGACTCCGTGCTCACCAGCTACGGCTGGGTGATGCGCGAGGCCAACGTCATTCGCATCCCGATCGACCGCGCGATTGAACTGACGGCGCAACGCGGCTTGCCGGCGCGCGGCAAAAACCGTGGATCGAAGGTCGAAGATGGAGGATCGCGGCCATGAAACTCAAATGTCGTTCATCGATCCACCATCCACGATCCACGATCCACAATCTTCTATCCTCGATCTTCATACTCATACTCCTCACCGCGGGGCGAACATACTCGCAACTCGGTGCCAGTACCCCGCCGCCCATGCTGCGTAACGTGGGCATCGAGCAGAATCTGAACGCACCCTTGCCGCTCGATCTGATTTTTGTAAATGAAAGCGGCCACGCCCTGGCATTGCGCGAGTTCTTCGGTAAAAAACCCGTCGTGCTCGCTTTCGTTTATTATGAATGCCCGATGCTGTGCACGCAAATTCTCAACGGCCTGCTCGAAAGCGTGCGCTTGGTGAAGTTCAACATTGGTGAAGAATACGAAGTGCTCACCGTGAGCTTTGATCCCGGCGAGACGCCGAAATTGGCGGCAGAGAAGAAAAAAGTTTATCTGCAGCAATACGATCGCGCTGGCGCGGAAAAGGGCTGGCACTTTTTGACGGGCGACAGCACCGCCATCAAGACGCTGACGCAAGCGGCCGGGTTTCATTATCGCTACGATCCGGCCACGGATCAATTCGCGCACGCCAGCGGCATTCTCGTGCTCACGCCGCAAGGGAAAATCTCGAAGTATTTCTACGGCGTGGAATATTCGCCCCGCGATTTGCGGCTGGCGCTGGTGGAAGCTGCGGAGAACAAGATCGGCTCGCCGGTCGATCAATTGCTGTTGTATTGCTTTCATTATGATCCGCTCACGGGCAAATACAGTTTCGTCGTGATCAACGCATTGCGGATCGCGGGCATTGCCACTGTGTTGAGTTTGGCGACGTTTATGTTCGTCATGCTCCGCCGCGATCGCCGTGCGGTCTGAAAATCGTGGATCGTTGTTTGTAGATCGTGGATGGTGCGACTCGTTTCCCGAAACGCCCCGTAAGTTACACGATCCAACGAGCCACCATCTACCATCTACTATCTACGATCAACGCAAGCACATATGGCCTCGACTCCACCCAAAACCATTCTATGCATCTCCAGCTACGAAAAAGGCCAAGAATTCATCCGCGAATGCAAACGCCAAGGCTGTTGCGTTTTTCTGTTGACGGTGACCAAGCTGGAGAACGCGAATTGGCCGCGCGAATGCATCGACGAGATGTTTTTCATTCCGGATCTGTACGATCGGAATGACGTAATTCTCGGCGTGAGCTACATGGCGCGCACAAGGGTGATTGACCGCATCGTTCCTCTCGATGATTATGACGTCGAAATGGCGGCGACTTTGCGCGAGCATCTGCGCATTCCCGGCATGGGCGAGACCACGGCGCGTTACTTTCGCGACAAACTCGCCATGCGCGCACGCGCTCGCGATCGCGACATTCTCGTGCCCGACTTTATTCAAGTTTTGAACTATGACAAGCTGCGCGCGTTCATGGCCGCCGTGCCCGGACCTTGGGTTTTGAAACCACGTTCTGAAGCTTCTTCTGTCGGCTTGAAAAAAATAAATTCGGCCGGTGAAATTTGGCCGTTGTTGGAAGCGCTCGGAGACCGCCAGTCTTTCTATTTGTTGGAAAAATTTGTCCCCGGCAACGTCTATCACGTCGACTCAATCATTTCAGAAAGGAACGTCGTCTTCGCAGAAGTGCATCAATATGGCAAACCGCCGATGGCGGTAATGCACGAGGGCGGAATTTTCTCCACGCATACGACGCGGCGCGGTTCAGCGGACGAGCGCGAAATGCTGGCGCTCAACGAAAAAGTCGTCGCAGCCTTCGGCTACGTGCGTGGCATCACGCATACGGAATTCATCAAAGCCGATGCTGATGGCCGTTTCTACTTTTTGGAAACTGCGGCACGGGTCGGCGGCGCAAACATCGTTGAAATGGTCGAAGCCGCGACCGCTATCAACTTATGGCAGGAATGGGCGAAAATCGAAATCGCGCAGGACGAGTGGAAATATGAAGTGCCGGTCCATCGCCAAGATTACGGTGCGGTGATTATTTCTCTGGCCGCACAAGAGAATCCCGATACTTCGGAATTCAATGATGCGGAGATTTTCTGGCGCCTGCAAAAGAAAAATCACGTCGGTTTCGTCGTGTCCTCGCCGAGCCTGGAACGTGTTACAGATCTGCTGGACGATTACAGCCGACGTATTTATGCGAACTATTTTGCCAGCATGCCCGCGCCGGACAAACCGACGGACTAACTTCGGCAAATTTAGAAGGTTTGTTGATCATTGGAGCGGTGGATTGCTGGATGAATGAAGAGAGCATCAATCCATTCATCCATTAATCCAGCAATCCAACAATCCGGTCCTGAAAAAACGTTGAAACAAGATTGATATGGAAAAAGAATTTCGACTGTTTCCTGAACAAGCCTCGGTGTTCGCGGCTGAAGTGGACAAGCTTTATTACCTGTTGACGGCCTTGAGCATCTTTTTTGCGCTTTTGGTCTTCTTTTTGATTTACATTTTTGCCGTGCGCTATCGCCGCCGCTCCGATGATGAAGTGCCGCGCCAGATTCCCGGCTTAATCCAGCTCGAGCTAGCCTGGTCAGTGATTCCTTTCATTCTCTGTCTCGGCGTTTTCACCTGGGGCGCAAAAATGTATTTCGACGTCTACACGCCACCGGCAGGTGCGCTGGAAATCTACGTCGTGGGCAAACAATGGATGTGGCATTTGCAGCACCCCACCGGCCAGCGCGAGATCAACGCGCTGCACGTGCCCAAAGACACGCCAGTGAAATTGACCATGGCCTCGGAAGACGTGATACACAGCTTCTACATTCCGGCATTTCGACTCAAGAAAGACGTCGTGCCCGGACGCTATGCCACCATGTGGTTTCAGGCGACGAAAGCAGGCGAATATCATTTGTTCTGCGCGGAATTTTGCGGCGCTAAGCATTCGGAGATGGTCGGAAAAGTGGTCGTCATGGAGCCGGTCGAGTACCAACGCTGGTTGAGCGGCAGCGGCTCGGACGAAACGCCCGCAATTGCCGGTGAGAAGAAATTCCAACAACTCGGCTGTGTCACATGCCATGGCGAGAAACCCGGCGCGCGCGGACCTTCTTTGCGCGGCCTGTACGGTTCCGAAGTGACCCTGCAAAACGGGCAGGCCGTGCCGGTGAATTTAGAGTACGTGCGCGAATCCATTCTGCAGCCGCATGCGAAGATGGTGGCGGGTTACACCGCCATCATGCCGACGTATCAAGGCCAGATCAGCGAAGCGGATTTGTTGAATGTGATTGCGTATATCAGGTCGATTGGGAAAATCAGCGGCAATTGAGCCGGTCTATGAAATGGATGAAAGGTGCCTGGAAATGTCATTCAGGAGGAAACTTTTTCAACTTTAGCACAGCTTTTGGTTTTGTGAATGCGATAAAAGATCAGGGGGCGGAGCATGCCAAAAGGCTATTACTATGTCTACATCACTACAAATCCGGGCAAGACAGCGTTCTATACCGGTGTAACAAATGATCTAAAACGACGATTGCAGCAGCATTACCAAAATCGTGGCAAAAGAGAAACCTTCGCAGGACGATATTATTGTTACAAGCTGGTTTACTTTGAAACTTACTCGGACATTAATCTGGCGATTCAACGAGAAAAAGAGATTAAGGATCTAAGCCGAAAGAAGAAGAAAGCATTGATTGTTTCAATGAACCCAAAGTGGAATTTTTACATGGTCTAGAGAGTCACTGTGACGGCGCCCTGCATAGCGATTTTTTTCGGCATTGAGTAAGTGCCAAGCGCGCAAAAAAGTTTCCTCCTGAATGACAAAAAGAATGAATTGAGAACACTTCATGAGCACCACCGCAGTCTTTACTCCCAAATCGCATCAGCTTGCGGATGAATCCGAAAATGGCCGGCGGCGGCCGAACTATTTGAACGTCGCCTACACGGCCAAATCCTGGCTGCTGACCGTCGATCACAAACGCATCGCCATCCTTTATTTGATCGGCGTCACGCTCTTTTTCTTCCTGGGCGGATTGTTCGCGGTGATCATTCGCTTGGAATTGCTCACGCCTGCGGGCGACATGATGCAATCCGAAACCTACAACAAGATGTTCACGATGCACGGCATCATGATGGTCTTTTTCTTTTTGATTCCCGCCATCCCCGCCACGCTCGGTAATTTTCTCGTGCCCTTGATGATCGGCGCGCGCGATCTCGCGTTCCCGCGTTTGAATTTGATGAGTTGGTACGTGTACATGGTCGGCGGCTTGTTCACGTTCGCCGCGATTCTCCTGGGTGGCGTAGACACCGGCTGGACCTTTTACACGCCCTACAGCAGCACGTATTCCAACACCAACGTCATTCTCACGGCGGTCGGGGTGTTCATCACCGGATTTTCATCGATTTTGACCGGGTTGAATTTCATTGTCACCATACACAAAATGCGCGCGCCCGGACTGACCTGGTTCCGTTTGCCGCTGTTCATTTGGGCGCACTATTCCACCAGTCTGATTCAAGTATTGGGCACACCGGTGGTCACGGCCGTGATTTTCTTGGTCGCACTCGAGCGCCTCTTTCACATCGGCATATTCGATCCCAAGCTCGGCGGAGATCCGATCCTGTTCCAGCATTTGTTTTGGTTCTATTCGCACCCCGCCGTCTACATCATGGTCCTGCCCGCCATGGGCGTGATCAGCGAATTGATTACGTGCTTCTCCAAGAAAAAGATCTTTGGCTATTCGTTTATCGCTTTTTCCAGCATCGCGATCGCGGTGATCTCGTTTCTCGTGTGGGGCCATCACATGTTTACCACCGTCCAGTCGATTTATGCCGGCATGGTATTTTCCTTTTTGAGCTTTCTGGTGGCTATTCCTTCCGCGATCAAGGTATTCAACTGGACGGCGACGTTGTACAAGGGCTCCGTCTCTTATCAAGCACCCATGCTGTATGCGATCGGTTTTTTGGGACTCTTCACCATCGGCGGCCTCACCGGGCTTTTTTTGTCGACCCTCGCCGTCGATATTCATGTGCATGATACCTACTTCATCGTCGCACATTTCCATTACATCATGGTCGGCGGCACGATTATGGCCTATCTCGGCGGTATCCATTTTTGGTGGCCGAAAATGACCGGACGGCTCTATCCCGAAGGCTGGGCGCGCTTCGCCGCGCTGGTAGTGTTCGTAGGATTCAATCTCACCTTCTTCCCACAATTCATCGTCGGGTACTTGGGTATGCCGCGGCGCTATCATGTTTACCCCGAAGAATTTCAGATTTTAAACGTGATGTCGACCGCGGGTGCATCGATTCTCGGCGTCGGGTATTTGATTCCATTGATCTATCTGCTCTGGTCACTGCGCTACGGCCCGCTCGCCAGCGGGAATCCGTGGGGCGCCACCGGCTTAGAATGGCAAACGCCCTCCCCGCCGCCCACGGAGAATTTTGAGAAAACTCCCGTTGTGACCGAAGAAGCTTATGAATACACTCCGCTGAAGCCCAAAGCACAGGAGGAACAAGTTGCCTGATCATTCCCACGTCGCGCATCATTTCGACACCGCGGAGCAGCAGTTCGAAGCCACACAACTCGGTATGTGGACGTTTCTGGTCACGGAGGTGATGTTCTTCGGCGGGTTGTTCGGCGGCTACACCGTATATCGCTCTCTCTATCCGGAGGCGTTTGCCGAGGCCAGTCGCCTGCTCGATTATCGGCTCGGGGCTATCAATACGGCCGTGCTCATCTGCAGCAGCTTGAGCATGGTGCTGGCGGTGCGCGCTGCCCAGTTGGGCCAGCGTCGGGCGCTCATCGTTTACTTGATCGTGACCATCATACTGGGGTCGGTATTTCTCGGCAACAAGGCTATAGAATACTCGCACAAGTTTCACGAACACCTCGTTCCCGGGCCGCAGTTCGGCCCCGAGCCGCCGCTGGCTAATCCGCAACATGCACAACTCTTTTTTTCCTTCTACTTCGCCATGACCGGGTTGCACGCGCTGCACATGATTATTGGCATCGGCATTCTGGCCGTGCTGGTTTTTCAATCCTGGCAAGGCCGATTCACGTCTGACTATTTCGCGCCGGTAGACATCACCGGCCTCTATTGGCATTTTGTGGACGTCGTCTGGATTTTCCTGTTTCCTTTGCTCTATCTCATCGCACGAACCTAGAACGGGAGGCGTGAAGCGTAAACCGCAGCTAGCTTGGAAGCTGTCCAAAAACCTCATTTTGTCATGCTGAAAGCATCTTGGCAGGCTCAGCACCCACGTCTGAAATCGAGATTGAGCCCAAATCAACCAAGACCCCTGCAGGATGATAGTTTGGAGTTTTCGGATAGGCTCCTATTGGGATTGCGCTTCATTCATTTTGTGTCTCCTATTACATTTCAACGACTATGGCACAACACGTTATTCCGACAAAGAAAATCTACATTCTGGTTTTCGTCACCCTGCTGATGCTGACGCTGCTCACCGTCGACGTGGCGTTTTACGACGCGGGCTGGCTTAATCTCTATATCGCGCTCACCATTGCAACGTGCAAGGCGCTGCTGGTGATTCTCTTCTTTATGCACGTGCGTTACAGCGGCCGCCTCACCTGGGTCTTCGTTGGCGCGGGCTTTTTTTGGCTGGCGATTTTGCTGGTTTTCACGCTGGCGGATTATTTCACCCGCGGCACGATTATAAATCCGGGTTTTTGAGAGGAGCCGTTGATCTTTATTTCCAATTCGGTTGTTTAGGAACTGGCGTGCCCCAAGCAAAAGGATTTCGCTCAAGAGTGGTGTAAAGACCTTTTTTGAATTGAGAGGTTCTCGGAAGGAGGTTTTCTAATTCTTCAAATTTCTTTTTGAATCTGGGCTGCTCAACGATCTTGAACGACACTTTCCCCGCTCCTCAAAGATTCCTCGTATTCGTCTATGACTTTTTTTGCCCAAACAAGCGTTTCGCCAGGCACATGGTTTTGTTTTCGGAAAAAGACAGTTTCATATGGAGTTTCTTCCCCATCGTTGAGATATTGCCACGAAAGGTCTTGGTGAGCAATTTGTTCGCTAACATCTGAGGCGCTAAAACATACAAGTGCTTTGATTACCTTAGAGCCTATCCGGAAACCTCATTCTGTCATGCAGAAGGCATCTTGGTAGATTCGGCACCTAGGCCTGAAATCGGCACTGTGCCCGAGTCAACCAAGATCCCTGCGGGATGACATTTCAGGGTT
>JBOHQX010000335.1:0-35855 GCA_050732395.1 bacterium | reverse complement strand
TACTCTTACTCTTACTCTTACTCTTACTCGCTTTTGGTAAAACTAGCAAGCGAGTAAGAGTAAGAGTGGGAGTAGGAGCAAGAGTAGCAGGAAGAGTAGGATTAAAAGTATGGTAAGAAATGTATGCGTCGGCGCGGATAGTCGATCTCGACGACAAATTGCTTCAAGAAACTATAGCCAATGATGCCATCCACTTCCACGCCAGCCGCGCTACTGGTATATCCAAAGATGTCGATAATGGCAACCTCAAGGCCAGGCACCGTATAATCGCCGACGCGAAGTGAGTCGAGTGTCGCCAGCTCGGCCTGAGGGGTGCCCATGACCCCGAGCGCTTCCACCGGTTGCCCGCTGATGCCCAGCTCAGCCGCGAGTTTGGGCGATAGAATTGAAGTAGATGCCCCGGTGTCGAGCAGGAACCGATACGGCCCGCCGCCGTTGACGAGCACTGGAAGCAAAATGAATGCACCGCCCGGCCCCGTTTCGAAGGGCACACTTTTATCTCCGTTCACCGCGGGCCCGGAGGTGAAGTGCAGGCGGTGATTTTGATAATCGATGCGAACCTGCCAGTCTTTTAGGAATGCATAACCGAGGTTGCCTGCGATCGCAGCCCCCAGACGTTCATTGATCTGCTCGATCACCGGCAGCACACCGGCCTCCACATTTTCAAGGCAATAGTCGCCAAGCTCGAAGCGATGAATCCGTACACGCGAAAACCCGCCGGAGTCGCCTTTCGCCGTTGCCGCAGTCAAATCTAGACGCTGTACCAGCGTGGGGGCCACCAACAGAGGGAGTGGCGCCCCATTACCGGTGTCAATCAAAAAGTCGCGAGGGCCATCCTGATTGATCCGTGCTTTGATCAGGAGTAGAGGAGCATCTGCGCTGGCAAGACGAAACGGCATCTCGATCATGATAGGCTCCTTGCAGGGTTTCCGATTGTCGTCGCCATGGGCATGGAAAAAAACGATCGCCATCATCCCAAGGGTGAAATTCAGTTTGCAAATTGTCACGTTCTCTCCCGTGCAGGGGAACAAAAGCAGCACACCTGTCAGAATCTTTGCTGTGGCAATTTAGCGATTCATGTTGATCAGCCCAAATTAAATAGTGTTAGAGAGTGTTATAGAATGTTAAGGGAAGACACTAACGTGGGCAAGTATGAGTCAAGAAACCCTCTCGCAGAGACCAGGAGTGCGTTGGGAAAAGCTTCGAGGATCAACTTCGCGACCTCATTGTATCTACATGAAAGAATCTTGGCTTTACTGCACAAATCGACTACCAAGGCCGTAATTGAGCATTCTGCGATTCATATTTTTTCTTTCTTCGTTTTTCTTCCGCTGCAAGCAGTTTCTCAAACCTGGCAATACCACAGTACGGCGCGCTTCGTCATTGCCTATTCACCATCTGAAAAGAAATTGGCGACGCGAGTTCTGGATGAATTGCAGCTACAGCAGCAGTCCCTGTCACAACAATTGCAATTTCAGCCCGAACGCGCGATTACGGTTTATCTTTGTCCGACCCAAGCGGCTTTTGACCGTATCACTGGCGGTGTGATCCCGCATTGGGGAGCGGCGGCGGCTGATCCGCAACAGTGGCGCATCTTCCTCAAATCGCCGGCTGCGAGCAGCAACAAAGAATTGGATGGGCAGACGGCCAAGCATGAGCTGGCGCATCTTATGCTCGCAGAGATGGCCTACCCCAAGCCTCTGCCGCGCTGGTTCAACGAAGGCGCGGCGATTCTGCTTGCCGGTGAAACGGACCACGTCGATCCCCTGACCATTTCGCGTGCCATGACCACGAATTCGTTACTGACCTTTGATGAAATCGAAGCGATGCTTTCCCTTCCACATGCGCAAGCGGCGCTGGCATACTCGGAAAGCTATCATGCGGTGAAATTCCTGGTGCGCCGTCACGGCGCGGAAGCCCTCCAAAAATTTGCGGAAGCGCTCGCCGTTCATTCTGCTGCACGCCCGGCCTTTCGCGCCGCCTTTGGCGAAGATTTGTGGGATTTCGAAATCGCTTACTTCGACCATCTGCGCCAGGATTTTCGCTGGTATGTTTTGGTGGATGAGAGCCTGATCTGGGGAGGAGTGATTCTGGTTTTGGTGGTTATGGGGTATGCTGCCACGCGCTGGAGGAACAGGAAAAAATTGCAGGAATGGGAAGCAGAAGATAGCGCAGCGCTCGATCCACCACGAGAAACGAAACCCGAAGAAGAAATCCCGCCGCAATCCATGTGATTTTTTGAGTGAATATACACTTGTTCACTAAATAGTTCATGCCCTGGCCACTTGCCGACTTTCAATTTGACAATCACCCCTTTTTTGTCTACTTTATCTAATCTACGTTTTGTAGGGTCCTTTTGTTCACTATGCGAAAGCTCAAGCATCTTTTGGAATATTGCGGCTTATGCTTGTTAATCCAAGCCGCGGCTATGCTGCCACGGCAGGCGTTGTTGGAGTTCGGCGCAGCGCTAGGAAGGTTCACGTTTTCGATTCTACGTATTCGCCGAGATGTGGCGCTTGACAATCTGCAGCAGGCTTTTCCACAAAAATCCGCGCAAGAGATCATTGCCATCGCCCGACGCAGCTTTGAAAACTTCGGCATGATGCTGCTGGAGTATTTGCGCCTACCCAAAATGTCCGCTCATGAGCTGGCCGAGCTCGTTTCGTTTCGGACACAAGAGCATGCAGCGCCGTGGCATCAGGCCATGGAAAAAGGCAAAGGCGCGGTGTGCATGACCGGCCATTTTGGCAATTGGGAGTACATGGGCGCGATGGTGGCGCAACGTTTTCCGATGGCGTTTCTTTATCAGCCGCAAAACAATCCTTACGCCGACGCCTTGATTCGCCGCACACGCGAGAAGGTGAGCATGCGCAGCATTTCGCGCGATTCTCTGCGCGATATTCTGAAAGCGTTGCGCCAAAAAAAGTTTGTGGCGATCCTGGCGGATCAAGATGCGGGTCGCGGTGGCATTTTCGTGAATTTTATGGGCCGGCCGGCGTCCACGGCGCAAGGACCGGCGGCGTTCGTGTTGAAAACCGGCGTACCGATTTTGTTCGTGGTTTCGCTCCGGCAGCCCGGTGGCAAACATCTCGTCGAAAGCGAAGCGTTGTATTTTGATGATTTGCCCGCCCATTGGAGCGAAGACGAGAAGCTGTCGCACATCACGCAGCGATGGTCAGAAGTTTTGGAAAAGTATGTCCGGACTTATCCTGAGCACTGGTTTTGGATGCACCGCCGCTGGAAAACACTGCCAGCGGAAGAGCAAACCGTCGCCACAATGTTACGTGAAGAAGTCGAAACAGCTTAAGCGCCTTAGGCGACACCCGGTGGCTCAAGAAGACTAAGTTGCATTGAGCGATGCACACGCGGCCCAAGAAAATCCTGATCGTGCAAACCGCTTTCATCGGCGACGTGATCCTGGCCACGCCGCTGGCCGCGGCGGCACATGAGGTATTCGGCCCCTCCGCGGTGCATTTCATGGCGATTCCGGCAGCGGTGAACTTGCTGGAAAGAAATCCACAGATTCAGAGGATTTGGGTTTACGACAAGCGCGGCCGGCAGCGGGGGTTGCGCGCATGGTGGCAGCTTGCGCAGGAGATCCGCCAGGAGAGATTCGATCTTGCGCTCGTGCCGCATCGTTCTTTGCGCAGCGCGGCATTGGTTCGCATGGCGAACATTCCGCGACGCATCGGCTTTGATCGCAGCGCCGGCGCACCGCTGTTTACGGATCGCGTGCGGTACACTGCAAAGCACGAGGTTGAACGCAATTTGGATTTATTGCGGCCGTTCGGCGAGATTTCTTCTTCTCTCAAACCCTCGGTCTATTGGGATGAAGCCGATGCGGCGCGCGTCGCACCGCTGCTGGATGCGAGCCCGCCCTCACGCCGGAAGCTTGCACTGGCCCCGGGCTCGGTATGGGCGACCAAGCGCTGGCCGGAAGATCGTTTTGCCAGCCTCGCCTGCCGCTTGATTGCCGAATGCAACGCCGAGGTTTATTTGATCGGCGGGCGCGAGGATGTTGCACTTTGCCAAAGCGTTCAACGCCGCTGTGGTGCGCATTGCCATAACGCCGCAGGTATCTTGACGCTGCGACAATCCGCGGCATTGCTCGATCAATGCGAATTGTTGATCAGCAACGACAGCGCGCCGACGCATTTGGGCGTGGCGACGAGGTGCCGCGTACTCTGCATCTTCGGCCCGACCGCGCCGCGCTTCGGTTTTGCGCCCTATGGCCCAGGCCATGATGTGATTGAAAAGGAATTGCCGTGCCGGCCGTGCAGCGCGCATGGCTCGCCAAAGTGCCCATTGGGCACGCATGCGTGTATGCTGGAACTCAGCATCGATCAAGTGTTGGCGCGCGCGGCCCGGATGCTCGAATTGAGGGGACGCGCGCCGGCAGGAATGCTGCAAGGTCTAACGGCGCGTGAATAACCCCGCAGGCGGAGCGAGGAAAAAGTGAGTGTTGGCAAGAAGTTTCACATTCTGTTCATCTGCAGCGGCAATAGCTGCCGCAGCCCGATGGCCGAAGCGCTTTTGCGTGCCAAGCTGCCGGAGCATTTGCAAGATAAGGCTGACGTGGCCTCCGCCGGCACGCTCGGCATCGAGGGCATGCCGGCGACGAACTATGCGATTCGCGTCACCCAGGACATGGGCGGGCGGCTGACCGGTCATCGCTCGCAAGGCGTGAATGCCGAGCTTGTGGAGAACGCCGATCTGATCTTGGCGATGGCGAACGAACATGTGGACTTTTTGCGCCGCCACTATCCGGCCTATCGTGAAAACTTTTACTTGCTGAAGCAATTTGCCAGCACGGAGCCGCTGGCGGATCCGGAAATCGAGGATCCCATTGGTGCGAGCCTGGCGGTCTATCGCGAATGCGCACAATCGATCGGGGATGAGATTGATCGCGTTCTGCCGGCGCTGGTGCATCTGATTGAGGCCCGCGCGCAGGCGAGAGCGGATTGAAACCACGGAGCAGCAAACCACGCAGAGTTTTCCAAGGAAGGTCAAAACGATTTGGGCCTTTTTCAGCGTCCTGCCAGGCTTGGCGGATCAAAGCGGCCATGAATCCGCGGCGGTTTTTGCTGTCGCGCACCGATCGTTTGGGAGATTTGATTCTCTCCACACCGGTCGCGACTGCCCTGAAAAAGGAATTTCCGGACGCCGAGATTTTTTTTCTGGCACAGCGTTATGACGCCGAAATTTTGTCCATTCATCCCCATGTCCAGGGCGTCATCGACTTCGACCCCTCGCGTGCCCGCAGAGATTTGATCGCGCAACTGCGCGCGTATGATTTTGACGCGGTGCTGGCGTTGTTTCCGCGCCCAGATCTGGCTTGGGTGTTCTATCGCGCCGGCATTCCGATGCGTATTGGCACGGGCTACCGCTGGTACGGTTTTTTGTATACGCATCGCCTTTACGAACACCGTAAAGATGCGCGCCGGCATGAAGCCGAATATAATTTGCAGCTTCTGCGGCCCATGGGCATTGTGGACGCCAAAGTAGAGTTTCATTCCCGGTTTTCGCCGCAGCAAGCAGAACAAGTCCATGTGAAATTGGCAGAATTGGGACTGCGTGAAAGATTCATCGTTCTGCATCCCGGCAGCGGCGGTTCGTCACGTGATTGGCCGCCCGAACATTTTGCGGAGCTGGCCGGTCATCTGGGCGGCACTCTCAGGCATCAAGTGGTCGTGACGGGCCACGCGCATGAAAAATCCTTGACGCAATACTTGCTGCAGCATGCGCACACGGGAATCCTCGATCTCTCGGGCCGTCTGAATCTCGTCGAATTGGCGGGGTTGTTGCGCCGCGCCGAGCTGTTCGTGAGCAATAGCACCGGCCCCCTGCATCTTGCGGTGATGATGAAGACGCCGGTAATGGCCTTTTATCCGCCGATTACCGCGTGCCGGCCGGAGCGTTGGGGCCCGTACGGACGCCGTGAAGATGTCTTGATGTCACAAGCAGAGGAATGTTTTCGCTGCGCCAGTTCGCATGAGCGCGCATGCCAGTGCATGCGCGATATCTCAGTGGCGGAGGCGATGCAAAAAGCGGAAGAAAAACTAGCACTCCTCGTTAGAACAGAATCTGAAAGTTTACGAGCTCCCACAGATTGAAGAAGCCCGCAGAAAACGCCATGAGCAGTGGGGCTCTTCAATCCGTGGACGATACTTTTACCTCGAGCACTCGTTTTTATGCACGAAAACTCTTTGACGCTCAGGATGGCCGCGTGGTTCAGGACGAGCTTTTCATTGCTCGCCGGTTTTCTATTCTTCAGCCAGGAGGTGTTGCAAGGAAACGCCAGGACAATTTCGGGTCCTAGCCCACTGCCGTTCTGGCAGCGGCCGGCCCAGGAAGACACGGCCGGCAACCATTCTTTGAAATTCCGCGAAGTAGAAAACCGCGCGTTTCAAGTGGGCGAGCGCTTGGAGTACAATATTCGTTATGGCGCACTCGCGGCCGGCAAAGCGCGCTTGTCCATTCTAGATACGGTGCACCTCAATGGCCGATCGTGCTACCAGTTTTTGTCCGAAGCATGGACCAATCCATTTTTCTCCAAGTTTTACCGCGTGGAAGACCGGGTGCGCTCCTTTACCGATGCCGACGGCATGTTCAGTTGGCGCATGGAGAAGAAGCAACAAGAAGGGGGCTATCGCGACGAGCGTATAGTCGAATTCGATCACCTCGCCGGCCTCGCGATCTCGACCAAAAAGGACAAGCGCGACACCACCAAGATCCCGCCGTTCGTGCTCGACGTGCTCGCGGCGGTGTATTACGTGCGTACGCAGAATCTTACGCCCGGCGACTCGGTGCTGTTCGACAATTACGACAACGGTAAAATCTACCCGCTCAAGATCGTGGTACATCGCAAAGAAAAAATAAAAACAGCGGCGGGAAAATTCGAGTGTTTCGTGGTCGAGCCTTTTTTGCAGACGCCGGCCTTTTTCCAGCAAAGGGGCCGCGTGATCGTTCACATGACCGCGGACGAGCGCAAGATTCCAGTGCTCATCACCAGCCAGTTGTACCTCAAGGGGTTCGACTTGGGCAACATCGTGGCGGAGCTGGAGAAGATGGCAGGGGTGCTTGGGGGTGGGCATCAGTAATCAGTATTCAGTGATCAGTATTCAGTGATCAGTGATCAGTTTGCGGGGCGTTCTGAAGAGGGGTTGAGACTTTAGTATTCGCTACCTTTTTTTGTTTTCGTTGGAGGATGTGATAAGAATCCTGTGAGGGAATACATGTCGCTGCAATATCTATATGACCGGGCTGCCGCCGGTGAAAGATTGACTCCCGCCGAGGGGTTGCAACTTTTACGTGAAGGCGAATTGCTGGAATTGGGCGCCGCGGCGGACGCCGTGCGGCGGAGCAAGAATCCCGACCCTTTGGTGACCTTCGTCGTTGATACCAACCCCAATTACACCAACGTTTGCAACGTCGATTGTATCTTCTGCGCATTCTACCGTCATGAGGGCGAGGCTGAGGCTTACACCTATTCCGTCGATGAGATGATTGCGAAGTTCAAGCAATTCGCGCAAATGGGTGTGACCACAGTGTTGCTGCAGGGCGGAGTGAATCCCAGTCTGCCGTTCACGTATTACCTTGACATGGTGCGGCGGGCGCGCGCGGAAGTGCCGGAAATTCATCCGCACTTTTTCTCCACTTCAGAGATTCGTGGCATGGCCGAAGTTTCCGGATTGACGGTGTATGAGGTGTTATTACAATTGAAGCTGGCCGGCCTCAACACCATTCCCGGCGGCGGGGCAGAGATACTCACTGATCGCGTGAAGAAAAAGATCAGCCACAAAAAGGGCACCTCCGCGGATTGGCTGGAAGTTATGCGCCAGGCGCACGTGCTCGGCTACAAAACCACGGCGACGATGATGTACGGCCATTTGGACACCGATGAAGACGTCATTGCGCATCTGGATAGCATACGCCAGTTGCAGGATGAGACCGGTGGCTTCACGGCCTTCATTCCGTGGAGCTTCAAACCGGGCAATACGCCGTTGGAGAAGATCATTCCGACGTACGCCACGCCGACGCGTTATTTGCAGATGATCGCGATCGCGCGCCTGTATCTTGACAACTTTCCGCACATTCAAGCCTCGTGGTTTTCGGAAGGCAAGAAGATCGGTCAAGTCGCGCTGCATTTCGGCGCGGATGATTTTGGCGGTACGCTGGTCGAGGAAAACGTGCACGCGGCGGCCAATTTTGTCAACAAGACTTCCACGGCCGAAGTGATCGAGCTGATTCGCGAATCGGGCTTCACGCCCGCACAGCGCACGACGTTGTATGAGATTTTGAAGGTTTATAGTAACTAATCGGGCACATTTAAACGACTGAATCAATTATTTGATATTGGTTTTTCAAATACTGATTCACGGACGCTAACTCACAGGAGAAATTTATTTTTCGTCACGTTGTCTCGGAGGGATGGAATATGCGGCAAATCTTTCGCCGCACCGCGATGGTCGGCCGCATCGTCTTGTTGCTGGTCAGTGCGACACTGTACTTGTTCAACAAGGAAGCGGGGTTTTTACCGGAGAGAAACCCCGTAGGAACGGCCGCAGTCGATTCCACCGCGGTTTTGAAAAAGATGAATCTGGTGGTTTTCCATCACACCATTGCTCGGGGCCAGACGCTCGGAGAGATTCTCGCCAGCAGTCTGGTGCAACCCGAAGACGTTTTTCCGGCTCTGGAGGCACTGCGTCGCGTGTTCGATCCGCGTCGCCTCAAGCCGGGCCATGAGTTGCAAGTACTGGTCGACTCCGCCGGGGCGCTACACCAGCTCACCTATGAAGCTTCGCCCGAAGTTTTGGTACGCGTGCGGCGCGAAAGCACGGGCGATTTTCACGGTCGCTTTGACTCGCTGCAGATTGTGCGCGAGTCCTATGCCGTCTCCGGCGAGATTCGCAGCACGTTGTATGAAGCGGTGCTGGCGGCGAAGGAATCGCCTGAACTGTTGCTGGCATACACCGACATCTTTCAATGGGATCTCGATTTCTTTATCGATCCCCGGCGCGGCGACCGTTTTCGCGTGGTCTTTGAGAAGCTGTTTATCGAAAAGGAAGACGGCCGGCACGAATTTGTGCGTTATGGCCGAATCCTTGCGGCGACGTACGAGCAAGCGGATACGACTTATTTTGCGTGTTTTTTTGCAGACAGCTCGGGGCGCAGCGGTTATTTCGATCGCAACGGCGGTTCTTTTCAAAAAACGTTTCTCAAATCGCCGCTGAATTACCGCCGCATCTCGTCCTTCTTTTCCTATGGCCGCCGTCATCCCATTCTCAAGAAAGTGCGGGCTCACACGGGCGTCGATTTTGCCGCGCCGTACGGCACGCCGGTCACGGCCACGGCGGACGGCATTGTAAAAGAAATGGGCTGGAACGGCGGTTACGGCAATTGCGTGGTCATCACGCACAAGAATCAGTTCACCACGCTGTATGGCCATTTTTCGCGCTATGCCGATGGCCTCAAAGCCGGCAAGGAAGTGAAACAGGGCGAATTGGTGGGATACGTCGGCGCCACCGGCCTGGCCACCGGCCCGCATTTGCATTACACGATGTACCTCAAGGGCAAGCCGATCAATCCTCTGCGCCTGCGTCCGGCTTCGGCTGAACCGCTGGTAAGAGATTCTTTGACCAGGTATGTCGCGCACCGGGAGGAGATGGTCCAACTGCTGCGGCGCATGCCGTCATTGCTGACAACGATGCCGCTGCAGCAATTGACAAAATTGGCAGTGACAGATTGAGAATTTACGTCCAACATTATGTTCAGTACAGCTTGAACTGCGGTTTCGCCGGAATCAGTTTCCTCTGCCATGCTTTCTCGAACAGCAGGTTCAGTGCGCGTTCGCCGCGCTCCCCCATGTCGATCGTCACCTCATTAACATACATTTTCACGAACTTTGAACCAAGCTGTGCGTCAATTCCCCGGCCGAATTGCAGCGCATAGGGAATGGACTCGTCTTGATGTTCGTAGCCATATCTGATGCTGTCGCGCAAGCCTTGTGACAGGCGCTGCGCCATCTCCGGACCTAAATCTTTCCGCACCACGTCCAGTCCCAACGGCAATGGCAAATCTTTGGCATCCGCCCTCCACACTTCGCCGAAATCAAGCAACTTGTGCAAGCCGTATTGCTGAAAATTGATTTGCCCTTCGTGAATCAACAAGCCCGCGTCCACTTTTCCCTGTAGAACTGCGTCAATAATTTGATCGAAAGGCATGTCGATGTTCGGTACGCCGTCGACGTAGATTTTGAGCAACAGATTCGCGGTCGTCCATTTGCCCGGCGTGCCGATGGTTTTGCCCACGAGCTCGCTGATGGCTTTGAATTTCTTTGAAACAATGATGGGGCCGTAACCTTCGCCCATGCTCGCACCCGTGCGCATGATCCAATATTTCTCGTGAAGGTAGGGAAATGCGTGCGCAGAGATTGCGGTCACTTCCAATTCGGCGCGCAAGGCACGTTCGTTGAGCGTCTGAATGTCGGCCATCACATGTTCAATGGCTACGCCCGGAATCTTGACTTTTTCCGAGGCGAGGCCGTAAAACATGAATGCATCATCAGGATCGGGGCTGTGTCCGATGCGTATACGACGATCTGGCATTTCTGGTTCTCCTCTTTTGGCGTTTAATCATTCAAACTCGGAATAAACCACTGAAAGTCAACACTACTGCTGGGCAGTCATCGTTGAGGTGACACCGATCAGTTTTGAGCACAACTGCCGCACCCGTGTGACAGCGTTCATCTTGCACGCATGATTTTGTCAAAGAAGAGGACATCTGCCTCAAGTTGAAACATTTCTTACACGTGATCGTGACTGAAATGGACGAGCGGTTCGCCGTGATAACTTTTTAACAATTGAAGGGTTGGTGCGCCTGCCGCAGACGCCTGCCTGCTGGCATCAGATTTGTAAAAGTTACAGCCGGCTTACTATACATCCATGATTCAAACAGCTCGAACAAACGGAACATTGCACTTCATCATGTTTGAAAAAGCACTGCAACATGAGTGAGAAGACCCCCTCAGCCCTGCCTGTGCGGCGCGAAGAAGCCAATGGCAGCGCCACGACCCCGGTGATTCTTCTGATCGACGATGATCAAAATTTACACGACTTGTGCCGGCACTACATGATCGCAGCCGGCTATCATTTGCTTTCGGCATTCGACGGCACTACGGGGCTGGACTTTCTGCGCACGCATCGCGTCGATT
Source organism: bacterium (assembly GCA_050732395.1). GTDB lineage: Bacteria > Zhuqueibacterota > Zhuqueibacteria > Zhuqueibacterales > Zhuqueibacteraceae > JBIOXB01. The sequence continues at coordinate 24,643 of JBOHQX010000335.1, read as the reverse complement.
TGGTGCTGCTGGATTACATGTTGCCGGATAGCGACGGTTACAAGCTTTTTCAAGAAATACAGACCGCGCCGGAGCTGGCGGCGCGTGATCTGCCGGTCATCATGCTCACGGTCATGCGCGAAAACTTATCCCGCCGACAAGAGCTGCTGGAACAGGGCCTGGCCATGTATTTGGAGAAGCCCTTTGGTGCACCGGAATTGATCAAGGTCATCGACAATGTGCTGGCGACGCATGCGCGGCACACCCTCGATCACGAAAACCCGCCGGCCAAAGAGGAAAATCACAAAAGTCCGCTGAATTTGCCGTTGCGCGAAGCCCGGCAGAAGTGGCTGCACCAGTTCGAGCGACAATATTTGGTCGATCTCTTAAAAACATATAACGGTAACATCAGCCGCGTCGCCCGCCGCGCGGGAGTGCATCGCATGACCATTTATCGCATGTTGAAGCATTACGGTATCGCGATTGCCTCGCGGCGCTCAGAGACTTAACGATATTTCGCAACACCCCGGTTGGGTTTTTCTATCCTTAGGACACGGCCGTCGCACCAGTTTGGTTACGGCCGGTTATATAGTATTTCACGCTAGAAGAAGCACCCAGGCCACAGCTTGCATTAGGATTTACTTCATTCAGGAAAAAGCATGCGGCTATACGATGAACTTACGGTTGAGCGCACGCCGCCGCCGGAACACATGATCTCGGCGACGGCCACGGAAATTCTGCGTCTTTGGCAGCAATCCGTGCCGCAGTACCAAGAAGAAGAAACCGCTAAAAAAAATCTCATTCACAAGATTCTGGATCAGATCGAATACCATGCCGCGCGGCAACGCGGGGTGGTTACGGTAGAACCCGCAGAAATTGCCGAAGAGCTACAGCGCTTGTCCGTGCGTGCGCTGTCGGCCTGGTATGAAGCGTTTCTCAGCTTCCGTACCGAGTTGCTGTCCGTGGGCCAGGAGGTGCAAGGCCTCCGCATCCTGGACCGGCCTGCTACAGTTTTGCGCCAGTTGATGCAAAATGACCCGGATTTTGACGCCCGGCAGTATATTTTTTGAATTCTGCCCTTGCATTTAGAGCTGTCGCTTACAGAAATCCTGCCGGGCATTCCCGAAGCATTCGGCAGCTTTGCCTCGTTGACAAATAGTGGTAGGCCAGGCCAGCCAATAACCCTTCTCGATGGTCGAAAATCCCGCTAACCCGCCTCCACGAGCTGCACCAAAGCCACGGCAAAGTCCATCGCCGTTTGATAACGTAGGTTTTTGTCCTTCTGTAGAGCTTTTTGCACCACCTCGTCGAAGGCCGCCGGCAGCAGGGCGTTGAGCTCGGACGGGAGTGCAACGGCCCCTGACACAATGCGATGCGAGATGGCCGCCATGGTGTCGCCTAGAAACGGCTGCGTACGCGTGGCCATTTCATACGCGACGACACCCAATGCGAAGATATCGGCGCGGCCGTCGACTTTTTCGCCCAGCATTTGCTCCGGCGCCATGTAGCTGGGTGTGCCCAGGAGTGCGCCTTCCTGCGTCAGCGTCGACGACAAAATGTGCGCGATACCGAAATCCATGAGCTTGACTGCGCCCGCACCCGTGCACATGATATTCGCAGGCTTGAGATCGCGATGCACAACGCCGCGTTGATGGGCATACTGTAGCGCATCGCAAATCGGCAACAGCGTCTCGAGCGTGCGACGCAGCGGCAGCGGCCCCTCGGCTTTAATGATCTCCTCCAGCGTTTTCCCCTCCAAAAACTCCATAACCAGATAAGAGTATGGTCCGGCCTCATCGGCATGATAAACTGTGACGATATTGGGGTGGTTAAGCGCGCCCGCGGCTTGCGCCTCGTGCAGAAAACGCCGGCGCATTTTGGCGTTACCGGACGCGCTCAATCCTTTTACCGGGCGAATGGTTTTAATCGCCACCTTGCGGTTGATGGTCGGATCGAAACCGGAATATATTTTTCCCATGGCGCCTTCTCCGAGCAGGCCGTTAATTTCAAAACGACCGAGACAGCGCGGCATTCTTTCCTCCGCAGGCAGCGTAATTGCCGCCCCGGAATCTGTTGGGACCGGGCGCACCATCCTCACGGCGCCGCTCGCGATGATGAGGGCCAGCATGAGCCCGGCGCCCTGCAACCAGAGCCTGGCGAACACGAACAGTGCGAAGCTGCCCAGCGCCAGTACCAGACACAAAATTGCCAGCGCCAGCCACGCATGCACTGGCGCAAGCTTCGTGCCGATGAAATACGCCGAGAAGATCAAAACCCCCAAAATGCACAGCTCGATCCAAGCAAAGGCATTGGGGCGCAAGAGCATGTCCTGGTCGAGAATGTTCGAGGTCACCGTTGCGAGTTTCTCCACACCCGGCATGCGTGCAGAAACGGGTGTCTGTAAAAAGTCTTGCGTGCCGGCGGCCGTGACGCCGATGAAAACAATTTTGTTGTTAAGCTTCTCTAAATCATGCCCGCGTAAAACCCTGGTTGCTGAGATCGTTGAAATCCTGCCCGGAGGGCCGTAATAATTGATCCAGCCCCGGCCTTGCGCGTCGACCGGCACCAATAGCCCGCCCAGGTGCACGCCTACGCCGGCTTGCACCAGCATTTGCGCGCGTGTCAAGCTTTGGGCATATTTCGTGACTTGCAGAGGCAAAGAGGGAAAATAGGTTTCAGCGTGGCGCACCAGGTGATTTTCCCAACGCACGGCGGCATCACCGGCGCTCTCATCTGAGAAAACATTGATGTGTCCGCCCGGTAAAGCAGCCTGCAACAAATCAGGGTCGGAGTAATACACGGCACGCGCCGTACGAATGGGCAAAGTGGGCATGGTTCCGGGACGATCGAACAAGACCAGAGCGCTGACGGCAACAGGCTCAGGCAATGATGGGGGAGAACCGGCACCAGCCTCGAAGTTGCCGAAATAATAAGGCAGAATCACGCCGCGATTGTCTTGCTCACGAAACGTGCGCAAGACGCCGGCAAGCTCGGCTGTGCCCGTGAGGTCGTCCGTTTTCGTGGGCAGAATAAAATCGCCGATCACCACCGAGGGTTGTGCAGCAAGCACGCGCTGGAACAGCGCGGCCAGCACGCGGCGCGGCCAGGGCCACGCACCCTCTTGCTGCAAGCTGGCGTCATCAATGGCAACAATGCAAATCCGTTCGGCAGGAGGAATCGCGCCGCGCAGCTTGAACATCAAATCTAGATAGGAGTATTCCAGGCGCTGAAAAAACGGGGAGAGCGGGAGCAGCCGCAACTGCAACGAGGCAAAGAACAATAGGAGGAAGGCTGCCACACCGGGCAGTAGCGTCTTTCGTACGAGCGTTTCAACGTCCGGCATTCAAATCCCGATCTCGTGCTTGATTCCATCCGACCCATGCCGCTTCCGCACCTTGATCCGTGAAAGTCTGCGGCTCGCCCGGGCGACCGTTTCTCGCAATGTTGATTTCCTGCTGCGCGCGCACCGATTTGACCCAGGCTTCCAACGAGATTTGCCGCGGGCCGGGCACACGTTGTGGCGGCCCGATTTGTTGCGGGGGTCCGGCTGGCCTGCTGCGCACCTCGACCGAGCCTTCATAAACGCGCACGTTCGTCGAGCTGTCGGCCTCGACGCGCGCGCGATAGCTCGTGCCCTGCACGCCGGCAATAGCCGTAGGAAATTGCACGTCGACTTTTGGCGTGCGATCCATGATTCTGGCAATGCGCGCCCACAGCGCGCCCACCATCAAGTCGAACGCGCCTTGATAGCTTCCCTGGGCCTGCTGGTCGCGATGGAGCCTGATAATGCGCAAGCGCGAATTCGCTTCGAGGCGGAGCACGCTGCGCTGGTCGAGCACCAATTCCGCGCGGCCGTTTTTCGCGGTGAGAATCTCATCGCCGGGGCGTAAAATCAAATTCAATTTTGCCGGCTGATATTGCCGGCTCAATCCGCGAAGACACTTGACATCGCCCTCCATGAAGGTCAGCACCGCCAGCGCGGCTTCGCTGCGCAACGTCTCGATTCGCGGCGCGGAGGCAGGGAGTGCCGGAAATTCGATCGTTTCGCCTGGTTGGAGGTTTTGCCAATCTGGAATATGTCCATTTGCATGTTTCAAAATCGCAAGCAAGGAATCACTATAGAAACCGTACTGACGCAGAGCCAAATAACTGATGGAGTCCTGCGCGCGCACGACGATTCTCTGGCCGGTGTTTTGTTCATGCGGGCGATGAAAGAGCGACGCGGGGACGATTGCCGAGAGATTGAAAACAATGATTCCAACAGATAGAAACAACCCAACAGATAAAAAATGCTTTATCTGTTGGGTTGTTTCTATCCGTTGGTGACTGTTATCCGTCTTAGGCATGAAGTTCTCAAGGATTCTTCTGCGCGTTTGGTCATCTCGTTCGATTAAATCTCCCGGAATATGAACCGCCGGCTGCCGACTTCGATGCGGTCGTTGAAGGCCAGCAGCGCGTTCATGACCGGCGTGCCGTTCACTGTCACGCACGGCCGGTCGGTCTCGCTGCAAATATAAAATTGCGCGCCTTGTTGCATGATCGAGGCGCGCACGCCCTCGTGCCCCGGCACGCGAATATCGACTTCACCTTCATTGCCGATTACGGTTTTGCCGGAAGTCATCGTAAACATGGCGTTGTTGGCTTCGTTGATCAAAACGCCGGCGCCGGGAGCGAGCGAATCAGGGCGGTCTTTGTACACGAATACCCGGCTGGTCAGCTTCGAGGCTTCGGAGCGCAGAGTGGCGAGCTCGTTCGAATCGGCGAATTCCAGTCGGTATGCACCCAGCGTGAGCACGTCACCGTCGGTGAGCACCGCGCGTTCTTCCACACGATGCCCGTTGAGAAAAACCCCGTTCATGCTTTCCGCATCTGCGACGGCAAAACGGCCGTCCGGCGTGCGCGATACACGCGCGTGCACGCGCGACACCGTAAGATCGCCGAGGCGGATGTCGTTTTCCATGCCGCGGCCGAGCGTGAGGGCGTCTTGGGTCAAGTCGAATTCCAGCAGCAAGACGTCGTCTTTGGTGATGCGAAAGCGCGCCATAATTGATTACGATCGCGGTAGCGTATCCGGTCTGAACCCATTGGTCATGGGCATACGCCGGTCTTTCCCGAAATTGCGCATGCTGATCTTGACACCCGGCGCCGCCTGCCGGCGTTTGTATTCGGCGCGGTCGATCATGCGAATGGTGGCCGCCACGAGGTCTGCGGGCAAGCCTTTGGCCACAATCTCAGCGAAGCCAAGATCGTTTTCGACGTATTCTTCGATAATGCGGTCCAACGTTTCGTAGGGCGGCAGCGCATCTTGATCCGTCTGATTTTCGCGCAATTCTGCCGTCGGGGGACGGATCATGGTGCGCTCAGGAATGACGGGTCCGGGTTTAAAGGCCTGATTGATCCATTGCGAGAGCTTGTAAACAGTGGTCTTAGGGACGTCTTTGATGACGGCAAAACCGCCCGCCATGTCGCCGTACAAAGTGCAATAGCCGGCCGCCATCTCGCTTTTATTGCCGGTGGTCAATACCAGCCAGCCGAACTTATTGGAAAGCGCCATGAGCAAATTGCCGCGCACGCGGGATTGCAGGTTTTCCTCGGTAATGTCTTCGGTGCGGCCGGCAAAAGCTTCAGCCAGGATTCTTTTGTATGCGGCCAGCGGCTCGTGAATGGGAAGTGTGATCGTGTGTATGCCCAAATTCGCTGCCAGCACCGCGGCATCTTCATTGCTCATGCCGGTCGTGAATACACTCGGCATCAAAACACCGTGCACGTTTTCCGCTCCCATTGCTTTTGCGGCAATCACCGTTGTCAAAGCGGAATCAATGCCGCCGCTGAGGCCGAGTACGACTTGTTTGAATCCGTTTTTCAGGACATAATCGCGCGTGCCCAAGACCAGCGCGGAGAAGATTTCTTCCAATTCATCTTGCCTGGGCGTGATGACGGGCGTTTTTCCAAAATCTTGTGGCGCGGAAATGGGTGTAGCGAGATTGACCGCCTCGAGCAGATAACGGTCGCCTGCTTCGAATTCAGCGGGCGCGCGGCGCAGAGGGATGCTGACGTCGGCGAAGATCAATTTTTCTGCGAAGGGAGCGCTGCGCAAAAGCAATTTGCCCTCGGGACTGAAAATCAAAGCTTGCCCGTCAAATACCAGCTCATCCTGGCCGCCCACCATGTTCACATAGACGAAAAAAGTGCGCGAACGCTGCGCGATCTTCGCGACCAGGTCTTCACGCTCCACGCCCTTGCGGGCATGATAGGGCGAAGCGGAGATATTCACGATCACATGCGCGCCGCCCACCGCGGCTTGAAATTCGGATATCGGCTCAGGTGTCCAAATGTCTTCGCAGATGTTCACACCAATTTTCAATTTATTCCAATTGAGAACGAATGGCTTTTCTCCCGGCCAAAAATAGCGCTCCTCGTCAAAAACACCATAGTTGGGCAGGCACATTTTATGATAGACTGCCGCCACACGGCCACCGGCGCAGACGGCAGCGGCATTGTAAACGCGCTGGCTTTTTCTTTCGACAAAACCGGCAATGGCCACCAGATCGCGGCACGCGGCAGCGACTTTTTGCAGGCCTCTGCTATTGGCGAAGGCAAAGTCCTCGCGCAACACGAGGTCTTCCGGCGGGTAGCCGGCAAGCGCAAGCTCGGGAAAAACAATCAAGTTCGCCTGCTGACGCCGCGCCTCTTCAATATAGTCCAGGATACGCGCGACATTCTGTGGAATGTTGCCTACGACGGGATTAATCTGCGCCAGCGCGAGACGTAGGTTTTGAATCATATGACGAGCGCGAACGGTTGTGCTGGTTCAAAAAACGATAAGTCGTTGCAATCCTGAGGAGTTGCCGCATGGTGAAATATATGGTTTTCAATTGAAAAATGGAAGGGAGAGCATGCACGCAGAGTGGGTATGGCGCGCTGTAATTTCTCAATGATAACTGGGATTTTATGCGCATGAGCTTCACCGCGGAATCGCAAATTAGCTTGCGGCACAAACAAGAAGCCCACGCACTTGGGCGTGGGCTCGTTTGCAAAACGAAAGTGCTAATCGCAACTACTTCTTACCAAGCGCTGCTTCTTTGGCTGCTTTTGCGATGCGGAATTTCAACACGGTTTTGGCAGGAATCTTGATCGCTTCACCCGTTTGCGGGTTCCGGCCCATGCGCGCCTTGCGTTTGACAACCACGAGTTTGCCAACGTCCGGAATGGTGAAGCCGTGTTTCGCCTCTTTTGCCGCTATCCTGGCCAGCTCCTGGAACCATTCCGTGGTTTGCGCACGCGTCAAACCAAATTTCTCTGAGAACTGTTTGATCAACTGGCCTTTGGTCATGCTTTTTCCGTCAGATGCATTCGCCATAACTCACTTCACTCCTCTTTGCGTTTGATGAATAAGGATACTGTAGTTGAATCATGAGCGTGAAAGCGCCGCTCCCATGCGGAGGGCTCATGAATTTGTACCGAAATTCATGACCATAAGATATGCAGAAAAATGCGTCAAATCAAGCTTTTTCTCACACCCTCAGTGATTTCAACCGCATTTTTCGCGGTTTTTATGGTGAGGCCGCGGGCGAGTGACGTGCCTAACGGTGGGGGCAACGTTGCCTGCCGGCGCTGCACGCGCGCTGCTCCGAAAGTGCGCGCGTTTTTTTTCGTGTACTGCTCGAGTGCTGCAGCGGACGCGCCTGGACGTTGAGAAAATGACAGCCAAAAGCGCCTCTATAAATTTTACGGGCTTGCAAAATTAAACTTGCAAATCGCAAAATGATCAGTTACTTTTTATGCAAGATTTTGGCCGAAATTTGACTCGGATTCAATCCACGACGACGTAAAACATTTCAACCTGCATGGAGGAAGCGATGGACAATTGGCCTTACTCTCCTGAAAATGACGACGATTCACCTGACGCGGACGCTGGGTCATCTGATTTGTCCATGGATGACGCGGATGCCGATGATTTTGGACCCGGCTCCAGCCCCGAGAAGCCGCTGTGGGAGGAAGAAGGTGAGAGGACCAGCACGCCGACCGTGACGGAGAAGCCTAAAGTCAGGTCCGCCGCCCCCAAGAAGGCGGCTCGGAAGAAAGCTTCAAAAAAGAAAGCTTCAAAAAAGAAAGCGGCCAAGAAAGGCTCAGCCAAGAAAAAGGCTGCAAAGAAGAAAACCGCCAAAAAGTCCGCGAAGAAAAAAACGGCGGCCCGAAAAAAGACCTCGAAAAAGAAAGCAGCCAAGAAGAAAGGCAAGCGTTAAGCGCCCGGCGTGCACCGAGAGAAAGTCCTCATGGTGTGCGCTTTCGCTCAGGCTTTCAAGGTCATTGCCCAAGCGCGCAGTTATTACACCGCAACTCGTGGCGGATCGAACGAATTCTGTATCATCCAAATTTGCCCCGAGGAGGAGGAAATGATTGGACCCTGCCGCAGCTTGGGCTTTGGCATTTCAAGGGGGTGCGAAGTACACAAGCGTCAAAAGCGAGCGTGGAAACCCATTGTGTTTCCGCGCGTGTTTTTGATCGTATGCATGAAGGGTTTCCAGTTTTTCTGCTCTACTCTTTCGTCCTGCCTTCAAAAGCCCAGTAAATACAGCTTTCTGTTGAACGCCTGTTCCTGGATACAAGCATCCGCATGATCACGACTGCAGAATTGAAGAATCGACTGGAAGTGGCTCTCGAAGCAAGTTGGCGCGCCGGTAGGATCACTCTGGAATACTATCAATCCACTCCGGCGGTACAGACGAAAGACGACGGTTCGCCGGTGACCCAGGCCGACCTCGAGGCGGAGCGAGAAATTCGCAGGCTGATCACCAGGCATTTCCCGGATGACGCCATTGTCGGCGAGGAAGGTGAGAAAGATTTCTCCCGGGCCGGTCGCTCGGCCAGGGCGGGCGGCACGTGGTATATAGATCCCATTGATGGGACGCGCAGTTTCGTGTGTGGCGTGCCTTTTTATGGCGTGCTCATCGCTTTCGAAACCGAGGGCGAATCCTTGTTGGGTACGGTGAACTTTCCCGCCTTGAACGAATCCATATGGGCTATGCGCGGCGAGGGTTGCTATTGGAACGGCAGGCGGGCACGTGTTTCTCAGGTCGGCCGATTGCAGGAGGCAACATTGCTGACGACGGATTCTTATCAGATGGAGAAGTCAGGATATCAAGCTTCATGGCAGGAATTTTGCGCGGCAACAAAAATTCAGCGTACTTGGGGCGATGCGTACGGCCACATGATGGTTGCCACCGGTCGTGCCGAGATCATGATCGATCCGAAAATGAGCGTTTGGGATTGCGGACCATTGTTACCGATTCTCGCAGAAGCAGGTGGTCGTTTCACGGATTGGGATGGCGCCGCCACGATCCACGGTACGAACGCTTTTTCCACCAATGGTTTGTTGCACGAGGAGGTTCGCAAGCTTCTTTTGCTTTGCCCGAAATAGTCTTGCCTTTCATTTTTGGCCTGCACAATGACTGAATGGAATTCGCTTCTGAACGAAAACATTTTCTCTATTTGTTGACGCGTGCGGCGGGCAAAATCGGTCTGGGGATTTTTTTTCAGCGCATCGATGTGCAGCATGCGGAACGCATACCAGAGCACGCGCCGGCCGTGTTCGTGGCCAATCACCCCAACTCCATCATGGACGCGCTGGTGTTGGGCGTTGCCGTGCCGCGCAAGGTGAATTACATCGCGCATGCCGGGCTGTTTCGGCCGCGTCTGGTGAATTGGTTTCTCCGCAGTTGCGGCGTCATCCCGGTGCATCGGCGGCAGGATGAGCCCGGCAAAATGGAGCGGAATGCCGCGGCGTTTCAAGCCTGCTATGAAACGCTGGAGAGAGGCGAGACCATCGGCATATTTCCGGAAGGCACGAGTGACATGTTGCGCAAAGTCAAACAGGTGAAAACCGGCGCGGCGCGCATTGTGCTGGAAACCGAAAGCCGTAACGGTTACGATCTCGGCGTGAAGCTCATTCCTCTCGGCCTGCATTTCTTCTCGCGCTCGCGCTTTCGCAGCCGCGTGCTGGTGAATGTGGGGGATGCGATCCCGCTGGTGAAGTATTTCACGCAATACAACCTCGATCCCTTCGCCGGGGTTGCGGCCCTGACGCGGGAAATCCAGGCGCGTTTGGAAAAGCTCACGGTCAATATTCGCGACGACGAGCTGGACGAGTTCGTGCGCAATCTGGAGCACATCTACCGGGAGGAATTGAAAAACGAGCCGGCAAGTGCGAACGTTGCGAATCCAAGTTTTCAGGAATTTTTTCTCACACAGAAAATCGCGGATTGTGTGCAGTATTATCAAGAACGAGATCCCGGCCGCTTGCATGCGCTGCGCGATCAAATCGAAAAATATCAACGCAAGGTCGCGCGGCTACGCTTGCGCGATGAGTGGTTGCGCGATCAGGGCATTCGCCACCCGGCCTGGTTGGATTGGTGGCAGGCCGCCGTTGTAGCGCTGCTGGGATTTCCTGTTGCGCTGTACGGCATCGTGAATCATGCGCTGCCATATTTCATCGCTGAAAGCGCGGCGAAGAGATTTTTGGACGAGCGCACGAAAATCTTGACCGCGCTCCTGCTGGTGGGCGGGTCCGCCTTTTTGTTCTTTTATGCCGTGCAAATAGCGATAGTTTTTGAATGGCTGGGTTGGACATGGGCAACGGTTTATGCCTTTAGCCTGCCACTGAGTGGCTTTTGGGCTCTGTTTTACGTGAAACGCTTGCGCCGGTATCGTGAACAAGCCAGTATCTCCTTGTTTTGGCGCACCAACCGGGATTTGATCCAGCGCTTGCGCCTGGAACGCCAGCGGTTAATTACTATGATGCATCAAGCTCGCGACGAGTTTCTGGCGGCGCGGCAAAAGCAGAAGCATACGATCTCAATGAATGAACGCCACTAGACTACGAGGGATGAAGGTATGTGCGGCGCTTGGAGTCGCGCTTGACTTTTGTGATTCTATGTTCAACGAACCTTTTGAAAACGGCACATTGCAATCAAAGGGGCGCTGGCAAACGCTGGTCAGCGACGTCAGCCATGCCCTGGCTTTGGAACGCTTCGGCCCGCATCTCGCGCAGCGCATTCTATGGCGTGTAGAAACTGCGGAGCGCGCGGTCGCGCTGTCTTTCGATGACGGCCCGCATCCGGAATTTACGCCCGCCATTCTCGAGTTGCTCGCCGAACATGGAATTCCAGCGACCTTCTTTTTGATCGGCCGGCACGTGCGCCGCCATCCTGAGCTCGCGCAACGGTTTTCAGGCACCGGTCACGAGCTCGGCAATCACACGTTGAATCATCGCATCCTGCCGTTCAGGCGTGCAGAGACCATTCGTCACGAAATTCTGCAAACGGATCGAATCATTCGCGAGGTCACGGGCTATCGCCCCAGGCTCATGCGACCGCCTATGGGCTTGTTCACGAAACGCACGGTGGATGTGATCGAAGCCTGCGGTTATGGCACGGTGGTGGGCGACGTTTATCCGCGCGATCCGCACATGCCGGGACGCGACAAAATCCATCGCCGCGTGATGGCGCGCGTGCGGCCGGGCAGTATCATCATCCTGCACGACGGCGGCAATACCGCGCACGTGGACCGCAGCCAAACGGTTTGGGCCGTGCGGCGCATCCTGCAAGATTTGCTGCGGGAAGGTTATCGTTTTATTACCATCTCCGATCTCGCCGGCGAGGCCAAGAAAGCTGAATGTTGAACCGTCACTGCAGGAACTTAGTGAAAAACTGTCGCCAACGGAAATGGAACTCCCATGGAAATGAAGAAAGTTTTTTCCGTGGGAGTTCTATTTGCGTGGCCCTTAAGCTCTTGCTTTTGTTCCTCGCCTGGAATTGCGCGCGGCAAGGCTACCCTCCCGGCGGCCCGGCAGACACCACGCCGCCGCGCATTTTGCAAGTCATTCCCGCGCCGGATTCGACACGTGTGAGCCGCAACACTCCCCTCCTTTTCTTTTTCAGCGAGAAGGTCGATCACAAAAGCTTCGCGCAAGCCATCTTTATTACACCCAGCCCGGTGCCGTTTGATGAAGAAGGGGATGGTCTGAAATTCGATTGGCGCGGGCAGGCGGTGGAAGTCCGCTTTCCCGATTCGCTGCGCGCGAACCGGACCTACGTCGTTACCGTGGGCACGGAATTGCGCGATTTGCGCAGTAATCGTTTGAAAGATTCTTTCTCTTTCGCTTTTTCGACCGGCGACAGCCTGGATCGCGGTGAAATGCGCGGTCAAGTGTTTGCTGACAAGCCTGCCGGTGCATTGATTCTCGCTTACATTCTCGCAGAAAGCCAGGAACCAGATCCCACAACACAATATGCCGACTATTATACCCAACTCGGCGAAACGGGCGAGTTTGTTTTGACCAATCTTGCGCCCGGCAAATATCGGGTATTTGTGTTGACCGACGGTGACGGCGACCGCCTTTATGCCCGCGGTGACGAAATGATCGGCGTGCCGCCGCGCGACGTGATCATTGCGCCCTCCTCGCCGCGCGCACGCCCGTTGCCATTTCGTCTGGTCGCGGAGGATACGCTCCCGCCCGCGCTGGCTTCCGTTTCCGCGGTTTCAAGGCAATATGTCATCTGGAATTTTGACGAAGCCGTCGCGCCGCGCGATTCGGCATGGGCGGGGCGCATGCATCTGATTTCTGCCAAAGGTGACAGTGCCCGCCTTTTCCGCGCTTCGCCCCATCCGCTCGAACCGGCGCAGGTGCACACGATCACTTCGGATTTACAGGAAATCACCTATCGCGCGTGGGTGGATTCTATCTATGACCAGGCAGGAGAACTTCTGGATTCGCTGCGCAGCGCGGGTGAGCTCAAGGGCACGAGCCGGCCGGATACCACCCGGCCCCGCCTCGTAGGGATTTCGATTGCCGACAGCACGCAGAACGTTCTGCTGAATGCGCCGCTTGATTTGTTTTTTTCCGAGCTCATGCGGACCGATACGGCACAGACGCAGGTAGCCGTACGTGATTCGGCCGGCCTCCAGGTCGCCGGCGAGCTGCGCTGGCCGAGTCCGCTGCAGATGCGCTTTCAGCCGCAGGCGCGCTGGCAGAGCCGCGCGCGCTACTCCGCGCAGATTCGCCCCGAACTTCTGCAGGATTGGGCCGGCAATCTCTTGAACGATACAACCGGGGTGATCACGTTTTGGACTATTAACGCTGATACCTTCGCCTCCATCAGCGGCAAGATTACCGATAGCGATTCCACGGCGCAGGGCAGTGTACAAGTCTTCGCCAGAAAAATCGGCGGCAAGGATGAGTATCACGTGCAACTCGAGCAACCGGGAGCTTACCTTTTCCGCGAAGTGCTTCCCGGACAGTATTGCATTGGCGCCTTTCGAGACGCCAATCGCAACGGTCGCTACGACTTTGGCTCGCCTTCGCCCTTTAGGCCCGCCGAGCGATACATGGTTTGGCCGGACACGATCAAAGTCCGTTCACGCTGGCCGAATGAGGAGAATGATTTCGAATTGCCTTGATGCGGGCGACCTGTGCCCCCCAACCGGTTGTTCACGATTCAAGAACTACACAGCAGGCGTAATGCGTAATTTTAAGTGAGGAGGCAATGCACTATTATTACTCGTCCGCGCGTTTGTTTTGCGAGCAAGTATCCGTCCTCGAAATCGCCGATAAAATCGAGACGCCTTTTTATCTTTACAGCCGGCGGACGTATCGGGAGAACTTTCGTGAAATCGACGCCGCTTTCAGCAGCCGGCCTCATCGCATCTGTTACGCGCTCAAAGCCAATGCCAATCCGCAGATCTTGCGCGATTTTGCCGAGCTGGGGGCCGGCGCGGACGTGGTTTCCAGCGGCGAGCTGAAATTTGCCCTGCAGGCGGGCATACCCGGCAACGACATCGTGTTCGCCGGAGTGGGCAAACGCGACGAAGAGATTCTCGCCGCCTTGAACGCCGGCATCCGTGGCCTGAATGTCGAATCTGAGGCCGAACTGGAGAACATCAATGCCCTGGCCCGGATGCAAGGCATAAAAGCCCCGGTAGCCCTGCGCGTCAACCCGAATATCGACATTCAGGGCCACCCCTACATTTCCACCGGCCGTTCCGCGGACAAGTTTGGCATCGCCTTGGATCGCGCCCGCACTCTGCTCAAGGAGATTCATGCGCTGCCCAATATCCGCCTGGTGGGCTTGCACGCGCACCTCGGTTCGCAGATCATTTCTTTAGGCCCGTATGCCGAAATTGGCAAAACGCTGGCGCAATTGGTCAAAGAAGCGCAAGCAGCCAACCATGAACTGAGCTATGTTGACGTAGGTGGAGGGTTGGGTGTGATCTATCAGCAAACGATGGAGATCGCGCCAGAGACGCAACCGCACGGCATGTGGGCACTCTCGCCACGTGATGTGGCCGAAAATTTGTTGGCGCCGTTGGCGGATATTTCAGGTGAGATTATTTTCGAGCCGGGCCGCGCACTCGTGGCGACTTGCGGCATTCTGGTCACGCGCGTGCTTTACACCAAAGTCTCCGGCGGCAAGGGTTTCGTGATCGTGGATGCCGGCATGACGGACTTGATTCGCCCGAGCCTTTATCAGGCCTATCATCAAATCGTGCCGGTGGTGTATCATGAAGGAAAGAGGCAGAAATACGACATTGTCGGACCGGTGTGCGAATCCGGAGATTTTCTGGGCAAGGAGCGTGAGTTGCCGCACATGCAGCGCGGCGATTTGCTGGCGATCATGACGGCGGGCGCGTATGGATTCTCGTTGAGCTCAAATTACAACGCCCGGCCACGGCCTGCGGAACTGATCGTGGACGGGGAACGCATCGTCGTGTCACGACCGCGCCAGTCGTTGGCGTCTTTGTGGGAAAATTAGGAAGGAATATGCAGAGCAAAACGCTGGAAAATCCGCCGGTTGAGCCTCACAGCCCGTGTCCCGGACCATAAACGGATGGTTCGCCATAACCGCTATCCACCAATTGGCGGACCGCACCTCTTCTGTGCAAAAGAGCGAGGGTATTTTGCGCTCCTTTGACTGAGTTGTATTTGCCGATGCACACCAGCCATTCATCCCGCACGTGATCGATGAAATTGCTGACGCGATTCATGCGAAGCAGGTAGGACAACTCTTGCGCTTGTTGTTCAGTCGCGCAAGTCTGTACCAGCACGGTATATTGATTATCGCCGAGCTCAAATTTTTCTTCAAAGCCCACCTCGGGCAGGCCGCCAGACCGGTCTGTGCTCTTCGTGTCCTGCGGGCCACGGGCTTGCTGCGTCGGTGGTATGTTACTGCCACCCGCAACGCCATCCCGGCTGCCGGGGGGCGTGTCCGTACGCTGCACGCAAGCGATGAAAAGAAATAACGCAAAGACTATCAAGAAATGTAGGCGTATGCTCATGTTTATTTGGATGCAACCTCAATAACAACCGCAATTAGATGGGGGGCGATCGATCTCGGCAATAATGTCGCCAATTGGAGTAAAAACCTCGGCGTTGATAAAACCTCTTTCAATCAAATCGAGCTGCATTTTTTCGGCTTGATCGAAAGTAGTATAACGTCCGACGGCTACCACCCAATTGTTGTTTCTTCTTTGAAAAATATAGTTATTGATGCGTCTCTGCCGCAACTCGGCGGAATATTCGTACGCCGCACTGTGAAGACGCGGCGGAAACTCTTGCACAATCACCGTGAATTCTCCCCTTAAGCGCGGCCCCACGGTATAATTGGGTTTGGAATTGACGCATCCCGCTTCGGGAGGAGGTGGTTGAGAGGGTGTCTGGGGAGGAGGCCCATAGCCGCAACCGGGCCGAACTTGAACGTGGCAGTCCCACCGGCTGCCAAAGCCCACGGTCATGAAAAAGAGCATTAGAACGAATACTGGTGTAGGCAGATTCTGTTTTGACTGCTGCAACATACAGAGGTCTTTCTCACAAGGGAACCGGCGCGATCCTTGCAAATCTCCGCGGCTGCGCTATGACGGCGGTTCTTGCCATTCTTAGGCACCGGTGATTGACAACATAAAAATAATCATAAAATGCTAGGATGGCAAGACTATTTTTTCCAAACTAGGTGAAATTGTGCTTTCATATCAACAAGTTTTAGCCGCGCAGGACCGGTCAAAATTATACCTGCGACCCACGCCATGCAAGAGGCTGGCGTGGCTGGATGATTACGTCGCCGGATGCGTTTATGGCAAGCTCGAATTCTTTCAGCGCTCGGGCTCCTTCAAGTTTCGCGGGGCGTTGCACGCTCTGCTGCGGCTCGAAGCGGGAACCCGTCTGCGGGGCGTGGTCACCGCTTCCGCGGGCAATCATGGGCTGGGTCTGGCCGAGTCGGCACTCGAGCTGAAAGTTCAGGCCACCATTTTTGTGCCAGAGACGGTATCGCCGCTCAAGCTGCAAAAGCTGCAGGGCTTGGGCGTGCGGTTGATCGTTAACGGGGCGGACTATGATGAGGCGGAGTGGGCGGCACAAGAATACGCGCAGCAGCATAACATGAAATTCATACATGCATTTGATGATGACGACGTGATTGCCGGACAGGGCACGTTGGGCGCGGAGCTGTTGTCAGAATCCCTTGACCTCGGCGCGGTGATCGTGCCGGTGGGTGGCGGAGGGCTATTGAGCGGAACAAGTTTGGTGATGAAGTCGCTGCGGCCGGAGATTCGCATCATCGGCGTGCAAAGTGAAGCCTCTCCCGCCATGTGGGCGGCTCTGAAGAAGGGCGAAGTGGTGGAGACACCCATTGCCGAGACGGTTGCCGATGGACTGGCTGGCCGTTACGTGACGGCGAAAACTTTGAGTTTCGCGCAAAAGCTTTGCGATGCGTTCGTGCTCGTTCGTGAAAGCAGTATCCGGCATGCGATGCGGGAGATTTATTCCCGCTTCGGCTGGCGCGTAGAAGGGTCGGCCGCAGTGGGACTGGCCGCAATTCTGGAAGGCAAGATTCATGCTGCCGGCAAGGACTGCGTAACGATATTGTCCGGAGGGAACATTGCGCCTGCGACCTTCCAGCAGCAAACGGCAGCGTGAGCGCAGGCCTCCTTGACTGCCGCCATCCGGGAGGTACGTTAGGCGGGCCGCGCGAGCGTTCAGAAAATCAGCTTGACTTTTAGAGCAAAGATTGTAAATTGCCCGATTTGACAATCATACCGAGCTCTTATTCTCTTCATTATCTACGTTGGCTGTTTTCGTGCAAACAATTCTATTTTTTAGTTTTTCAGTCATCGCGCTTACGGGAGCGATCGCCATGGTCATGCATCGCAATCCGGTTTATAGCGCGATTTTTTTGATCGTGACTCTGTTCGCCTTTGCCGGATTTTTCGTGTTGTTGAATGCGCCGTTCGTCGCCGCGGTTCATATCATCGTCTACGCCGGCGCCATCATGGTGCTGTTTCTGTTCGTGATCATGCTGCTTAATCTCAAGAAAGACCCCGTGCGCGAGCGTTTGAAGATTACGCGGCGCACGCTCGGCGTGGTGCTCGTTTCGCTTTTTTTGATCGAAGTCGGGGCCCTGATCGTCGCGACCTACGAGATCAGCATCGAAAATGCGGAGCGCGTGGGTCTGGGCCAGAGTCTCGTGGGCGGTACCTCAGTCATTGGGCGGTCATTGTTTACCACCTACTTGTTGCCGTTCGAGATCGCTTCGCTGCTGCTGCTGGTGGGCATGGTGGGCGCAGTGATTCTGGCGAAACGCAGGTTGAGTTAGTTGATCGTAGATCGAGGATAGTAGATTGAAGATGAAGGATTGTGGATCGCAAAAAACCCCTGAGCCACATGTATGCGATGCGCGATCTTCGATCAACTATCTTCAATCTACAGTTTTCATCTAGTAATAAGTAGAAACATTCATGCCCCTTTCCTACTACCTGATCCTCAGTGCTGTTCTCTTCGCCATCGGCGTGGCCGGCGTGCTGTTGCGACGTAATGCTATCGTCATTTTTATGTCGATTGAACTGATGCTGAATGCAGTCAACCTCACGTTTGTGGCTTTCGCCGCGCAGTTGCAAAACATCGAAGGCCAGATTTTCGTGTTCTTCGTGATGGTTGTTGCAGCAGCCGAGGTGGCAATCGGCCTGGCTCTGATGGTTGCCATCTTTCGTGTGCGCGAAACTATTTTTGTCGATGAGCTCAATTTGATGAAGTGGTAATGAGCGCTTATCTCTGGATCATCCCCTTTTTCCCGTTGCTCGGCTTTGCGATCAATGGCCTTTGGGGCTCGCGTTTGAGTGAAAAGACCGTTGGCGCCATCGGTGCGAGTACCGTCTTGGCCAGCTTCATTGCTGCCGTTTACATCTTTTTCGATTTGATCGCGCTTGCACCCGAATCCCGCGTGCTCGTGCAAAACCTCTATCGTTGGATGTCCGCCGGTGATTTCAGCCTCGACCTCAGCTTCCGGCTCGACGCGCTTTCCATGCTCATGGTGCTGGTCGTCACCGGCGTTGGTTTCCTGATTCACTTGTATTCCATCAGCTACATGCACGGCGAACGCGGGTTCGCTCGCTATTTCTCTTTTCTGAACCTCTTCACCTTCGCCATGTTGCTGCTGGTGATGGGCAACAATTTTCTCGTCATGTTCGTGGGCTGGGAAGGGGTGGGCCTGTGCTCGTATTTGCTGATCGGTTTCTATTATGACCGTGTCTTCGATGAAACCACGGGCATGACCTGCGCCGCGGCCGGCAATAAGGCTTTCATCGTCAACCGTATCGGCGATTTCGGCTTTCTGCTGGGCATGTTTTTGATCTTCGCCAGCTTCGGCTCTTTGGACTATGACGCAGTATTCAGGCAAGCCAGCAAGGGCCTCTCTCCCGAGCTGGCTACAGGCATCTGCCTCCTGCTCTTCGTCGGCGCGACCGGCAAATCCGCGCAGCTACCGCTTTACGTTTGGCTCCCCGACGCCATGGCCGGCCCCACGCCGGTTTCGGCTTTGATTCACGCTGCGACCATGGTCACGGCCGGGGTCTACATGGTTGCGCGTTGCAGCGTGCTCTTTTTGCAATCCGGCCTCGCCTTGATGGTTGTCGCCACTGTCGGCGTCATCACGGCGCTGTTCGCAGCCACTATGGCGCTCACGGCGATTGATATCAAAAAAGTTCTTGCCTATTCCACCATCAGCCAGCTCGGGTACATGTTTCTTGCCTGTGGCGTGGGCGCGTTCGGCGCGGGCATCTTTCATTTGATGACGCACGCGTTCTTCAAAGCCCTGCTTTTTCTGGGTGCCGGCAGCGTCATGCACGCCCTCAGCGGCGAGACGCGCATCACCAAAATGGGCGACCTCAAAAAGCATTTGCCCATCACTCACAAGACTTTTCTGATCGGCGGCCTCGCCATTGCCGGCATTCCGTTTTTCTCCGGTTTTTTTTCCAAGGATGAAATCTTGTTGAAGGCGCTGATCGCTCCGCACGGCGCGCCCGTGTTTTACGGCCTGGCCTTGCTCACTGCCGGCTTGACCGCCTTCTACATGTTCCGCATGATTTGCATGACGTTTTACGGCACCTCGCGTGTCGATCCGACGGTGATGAATCACGTGCGCGAATCGCCGAAGATCATGACCATCCCGCTGATGGTTCTGGCATTTCTATCCGCGGTCGGCGGCCTCCTCGGCATTCCACATTTTTTCAATAAGATCGAGGAGTTTTTAGAACCGGTATTCGCGCGCTACCTGCCGCCGGGCGGGCACGAGCAGGGCCATGCCGGTTTAGGTTTAGAGCTGGGCTTGATGGCGCTCTCCGTGGCCGTGGCAGTCGCCGGCATTTTGCTGGCGCGCAGAATCTACGTGCGGCAGCCCAATCTCGCCGAGGAATGGGCGGCACGGTTCAGTGGTATCTATCGCTTGCTCGCGCACAAATACTATATCGATGAAATATATCACGCCCTTCTGGTACGGCCCATTCACCGTTTGTCCGAAGGGTTTTTGTGGAGATTTTTTGACGTGAAGATCATTGACGGTTTTGTCAACGCGCTGCCGCGTGTGTTTTCATCGAGCGCAACCGCCCTGCGCCGCTGGCAAACCGGCGGCGTACAAAATTATGCCTTTTCGGTTTTGATTGGATTGCTTTTGGTGCTGGGCTATCTCATGATGAAATAAATCTATGTCCGAAAACCTGCCCCTGCTTTCCTTACTCATTATCTTGCCCATCGCCGGAGCCGTGCTGGTGAGCCTCGTGCCGCGGGAATACACCGGAACGATGCGCCTGCTGGCACTGATCACCAGCGCACTCACGTTCGTATTGAGCTTGCCTCTGTTTTTCAACTTTGACGGTGCTCTCACGACGTTTCAATTTGAAGAGCGGTACGAATGGATTCCCGCGCTGCGCTCGACTTATCACGTGGGCGTCGACGGCTTGAGCCTGCTCATGGTTTTGCTCACGACCTTTCTCACGCCGCTGGTCATACTCTCTTCCTGGGACAATATCAAGCGCAGCGTGAAAGGCTATCTCATTTCGATGCTGCTGCTGGAATGCGGCATGATCGGCGTGTTCATCGCTCTCGATTTGCTCCTCTTCTACGTGTTCTGGGAGGTCATGCTGATTCCGATGTATTTCATCATCGGCGTCTGGGGCGGCGAGCGGCGCGTGTATGCCGCGGTCAAGTTTTTCATCTACACGATGGTCGGCAGCTTGTTGATGCTGGTGGCAATCTTGTTCATTTATTTCTATTACGGCAAGGTCACCGGTACGCTGACTTTTGATTACGTACAAATCCGCGATCTGTTGTTCCCGCCGGATCTTCAAAACTGGCTGTTCCTGGCCTTTGCATTGTCATTCGCGATCAAGGTGCCGATGTTTCCGTTCCACACCTGGTTGCCCGACGCACACGTCGAGGCGCCCACCGGCGGCTCGGTAATACTGGCCGGCGTACTGCTGAAGATGGGAACGTACGGGTTCCTGCGTTATTGTTTGCCCATGTTTCCGAATGCCACGATGGTATTTACGCCTTTGATTTCCATTCTCGCGATCATCGGCATCATCTACGGCGCCTGGGTGGCAATGGTGCAACCTGATCTAAAAAAACTGGTCGCCTATTCCTCCGTGAGTCACCTCGGCTTCGTGATGCTCGGCATATTTACGCTTACGCCTCAGGGCATTCTGGGCGGTTTGATACAAATGGTGAATCACGGCCTGTCCACCGGTGCGTTGTTCATGATCGTCGGCATGATTTATGATCGCCGGCACACGCGCATGATTGCCGACTTCGGCGGGCTGGCGCGCCAGCTTCCGGTCTTTGCGACGTTTTTCATGCTCGCAACTCTGGCTTCGATCGGCTTGCCCGGCCTCAACGGATTCATTGGTGAGTTTCTCGTGCTGCTGGGCACCTTTCTGAAAAACCCGTGGTACGCGACTTTTGCCGCTACCGGCGTGATCTTTGCCGCCGTTTACATGTTGTGGATGTTCCAGCGCGTCATGTTCGGCCGGCTCGATAATGAAGAAAATGCCGCTCTGAACGATCTCAGTTGGCGCGAAGTGTTGGTGTTGGCGCCGGTTACCGCCATGATGATTCTGATCGGCGTGTGGGCGCAGCCGTTCCTGGGCAAAATGGAGACTTCCGTGAGTGCGCTGATTCAAAACGTGCAATATCGTGCCACCAGAGTGCAAGATGCGCCCAAGCTCGAGCCTTACAGCGGCGCGACCCTCGGAGTAAATCGGTCCGCGCCGGCCGGCGCTCACAACGCACCTGGGAACCGTGGCGTCATGGAAATCGCAAAGGCTGACATCAAAAAGTAAACGGATGTATCGATCCTATGAATAGCGTTGGCATTGTCACACAGGACCTGGTCAGCTTCGCACCCACGCTGGTGCTGGCGGCATTGGCTTTTCTCATGCTCATCTTCGGCATGTTCTTTCCGCGCATGTATCGCGAGACCCTGGCCGCCATCGTGTTGATCGGTTTTGCCGTGGCCATGTTCATCACGATTCAAAACTGGAGCGAGAACGCGACGATTTTTAACGGCATGATCAGCGCCGATAAATTCACCGCCGGCTTCACCTGCTTGTTCATCATCTCCGCCGGCCTTACCCTGCTGCTTTCCTTGAATTCACTCGAAGGCAGCTCGCTCCTGTCCAGTGAGTTTTTTGCTTTGATCATTTTCGCTACCATCGGCATGATTTTGATGGCGGCGAGCACGCATTTGCTCGCGCTTTTTCTCGGCGTGGAGACTCTGTCGGTTTCGCTGTACATTCTCGCCGGCTTTCGCCGCGACGACAAATTCTCGCTGGAGGCTTCTTTTAAATACTTTCTGCTCGGCGCCTTTGCCAGCGGATTCTTGTTGTACGGCATTGCACTGGTTTATGGCGGCGCGGGCAGCGCGAGTTTGAGTGCTTTGTCCGAGGCGTTGAGCGCCGGCGGCGCGAATCCAGCTTCCTCCCCCACGCTCTTGACCACCGGTCTGGTCTTGATGGTCGTCGGTTTCGGCTTCAAGATCGCTCTGGTGCCGTTTCATGCCTGGGCGCCGGACGTGTATCAGGGCGCGCCCACTCCGATCTCCGCGTTCATGGCCACCGGCTCCAAGGCGGCCGGCTTTGCCGCGCTCATGCGCGTCGTGCTCAATTCCGGCATCATGAACAACGTCGATTGGCAGCAGGTCTTCTGGATGATCGCCGTGGCGACCATGACCGTGGGCAATATCGTCGCGCTGCGGCAGGAGAACATCAAACGCTTGCTGGCTTATTCTTCCATTGCACACGCGGGATACATCCTCATCGGCATTCTCGCGAACAATGAGCTCGGCAGCTCCGCCGTCTTGTTCTATCTGTTGAGCTATACGTTCATGAACGTCGGCGCCTTTGGCGTCGTAGCCTTGATGGCGCATGGCGATCGCGAATACGTCGAGTTGAAGAACTTTCGGGGTCTGGCCTATCGCCGCCCGCTTGCGGCGGTGGCCATGTCGATATTCATGTTTTCGCTTGCGGGCATTCCCATCACTGCCGGCTTCATCAGCAAATTCTACGTGTTTCTCGCCGCCATGCAATCCGGCTTTCTTTGGCTGGTGATTCTGGGCGTGATCAATTCCATGATCAGCTTGTACTATTACCTCGGCGTGGTGGTGACGATGTTCATGCATAAGCCCGAAGGCGAAGAGGCGGGTTTCGAGCCGTTGCCGGCCGTGGCATTAGCATTGGGGATCGCGGCGTTCGGCACGATTCAATTGGGGCTCTCGCCTGCAAAATGGATGGAGACTTTTCAAGATCTGGCGCGCTCGGTCATGTAGAATGGACAGCTGTTTGTAGTTGCGTGAGTATTCTCTGCGGTCATTCTGTAAGAATCTTCCCATGTATCTTGCATATTCTTCTTGTCACGACCCCGAATCGTCGGAGTCGTGACGCCTGTAAGAACGTTCTGCGCTCCAGCCTTTGTCAGGAGTGATATCGTTTTCGTAGGTCTTTACCTGTACGAAATACCCTAGGCGCTGCGGATTTTCATAACCTGTTGCATCTCAGCATTCCTGGATTCTGTGGAGGAGAAATGAGGAGAAAGCGCGATTCGGCTTTCTCCTTTTTTTATATCAATTTGCACAAATTATGGAGCGGAATGCCGTAATTGCGAATCTCTTTCATCGATTTTATACATCATGGGTACTTCATTAACTCGGCACTGATTTTTTTTCGATCAATAGAAACTGATAGGACATCCCCATGCATATTCACAGCATTCAAATTGATAATTATAAGAGTTTCCTTTCATCTCCAGAAATTCAATTTGCTCCAGGTTTTAATGTCATCGTCGGACGGAATAATGTTGGCAAAACCGCATTGGCGGAAGCATTGAGCTTGCGCTACGAAAACAAGCCCCACAGAAGCATTAAGACATGCCCCACCCCATCCACGAGATATGATCCAGCTTCCAAAGTTCACGTAGTCTTAGGCATAGAAAAGGAAGAGCTGTTTGAATTGTCATTTGGACAAGACTGTAGCTTTTCGGTGCCGGCACGACCAATCAAGAATGTCTCACAAGAAAATTTTTGGAGTGCAATACCTAACAAATAGTTGATCAGCTTTAGGATTCAAGGCGACTCTATTAGCGAAGCTCATTTTCAGCTGGGCACAGGTGAAGAACACTTCAAGGCTCTATTCTTGAATTTAGATCGACGAAAGAGATGGTTCAATCTCAGTGCAACTGAATTCCGTGAAATCAAACTCACCGAGAAATCTGCTAATACTTTGGCTAATAACCTTAGACATATGATCTATTTATTTAATGTTGAGCGCCTAAACATCTCCCAGCATCAAATAAGCCCCCGCTTAGAATTGCTACCTAATGCTGCTAACTTAGCGCAGGTCCTGCATTATCTTCATACTTCCAATCCAAATCAATTTGATAGGCTAACCCGCCTAATAAACACAATTCTCCCCGAGATCAAAGCAATAACAATTCCTCCAATCGACGGATCTTCTGCTCGAATTCTCGTTTGGTCCATTGAACGTGATTCAGAGCGCGCGGATCTTGCTATACCTTTATCTGAAAGTGGTACAGGCATCGGGCAGGTATTAGCGATTCTCTTTGTGGCCGTAACCTCTACTCTACGGCGTACCATTATCATCGATGAACCGCAGAGCTTTCTTCATCCGGGAGCAATCAGAAAACTGCTCGATATCCTCCAGTGTAAGTTCTCTCAGCATCAGTATATTATTACAACGCACTCTCCTGTCGCTATTACAGCAATCGAGCTCCAGAAAGTTCTGCTTGTACGCAAGGAAGACGAAGAAAGTAGAATCGAACCAATCGATGTTATGG